>JANYHJ010000176.1 GCA_025359135.1 Gemmatimonadota bacterium
GGGCACGCGCTACGATGGCGCGCCGGCGTACAACGCACCGCTCGACAGCGCGTTCGGGCTCCGCACCGATCGCTTTCCCACGGAGTTGCACCTGAGCCCGCGGCTGGGCTTCACGTGGGCGATCGGCGGGCTGAACACGGCGGCGCAGGGGAGTGATCGTCCCGAGGGACAGCGCGCACAGGGTGGCGGCGCCGGCGGTGGTGGTGGCGCCGGCGGTGGCGGCGGTGGTCGCGGCCAAGGCGGATTTGGTGGCGGCGGCGGTGGTGCCGGCGGCGGCCTCGCCGCACCGTTCGGCCCGGCGACGATCATCCGCGGCGGCTTCGGCGAGTTCCGCGGCCTCACCCCCACGCAGCTGCTCTCGGCGGCGCAGGCCGCCACGGGAGTCAGCACGGCCGAGTCGCAGCTGGCGTGCATCGGCGCGTCGGTGCCGGCGCCGAACTACGCGGCGTACAACGCCAACCCCGCGACCATCCCCACGTCGTGCGTCGGTCCGCCGACGCCGATCTTCAGTGCGCTCCCCAACGCGACGGTGATGAGTCCGACCTTCGAGTCGCCGCGCTCGTGGCGCGGTTCGCTTGGCCTCACGCAGCGCATCTTCCAGCGCGTCTCGATGTCGCTCGACGTGAACTACGCGCTCGGCGTCGCGCAGTACGGCTTCCGCGACGTCAACCTGGCCGCGAGCCCTGCGTTCACGCTTGCAAATGAGGGCAATCGGCCGGTGTACGCACCGGCCAGCTCGATCGCGCCGCTCACGGGCGCCACCACGCTCTCCGCCTCGCGTCTCGACCCGCGCTTCGGCCGCGTACTCGTGACGTCGAGCGACCTGCAGTCCGACACGAAGCAGGTGACGCTCGGGCTCGCCGCCAGCACCGCGCGCGGCCTCAACACGAGCGTGAGCTACACGTGGACCCGTTCGCTCGACCAGACGTCGTTCCCGGGCGCTTTCGGCGGCGCGGGCGTGGCGAGTTCCACCATCGGCGATCCCAACGTACGCAGCTGGGCCACGAGCGACCTGCAGCGCACGCACTCGTTCGTCACGACGATCAGCTGGCCCGCCCTCAGCTGGCTCGAAGTCACGGCGATCGGCCGGCTTGCCTCGGGCAGCCCCTTCACGCCGATCGTCGGCAACGACATCAACGGCGACGGGGCACGCAACGACCAGGCGTTCCTCTTCGATCCCGCGACCACCACCGACACCGCGGTCGCCAACGGCATGCGTCGCGTGCTCAACTCCGTGCCCGACAAGGTCAAGGCGTGTCTCCTGCCCTCGCTCGGCAAGGTCGCGACGCGCAACTCCTGCGAGAGCCCGTGGGCCGGTGGC
Source organism: Gemmatimonadota bacterium (assembly GCA_025359135.1). GTDB lineage: Bacteria > Gemmatimonadota > Gemmatimonadetes > Gemmatimonadales > Gemmatimonadaceae > JACPPC01. The sequence goes on from JANYHJ010000176.1 coordinate 1,322, forward strand.
CTCGACTTCCAGTTCAACGTGCGCCCCACCTGGTTCGGGCTCGATCGCCGGCTCACGCTCTCGGTCGCGACGGTGAATTTCCTCGTGGGCCTCGACCGCGCGCTCCACGGCGAAGCCGGTATGCTCGGCTGGGGCCAGTCGCCCCGCCCCGACAACACGCTGCTCACCGTACGCGGCTTCGACACGACCACGAACACCTTCAAGTACCAGGTCAACGAACGGTTCGGGCAGTCATCGCTCACCGCGAGCGCGTTCCGCCCGCCCTTCCTGCTCACCGTGCAGGCGCGCATCGCACTCGGTCCCGATCCCGTGCGTGACCGGCTGCGCCAGGTGTTCGGGTCGGGCAACGATGCCGCCGCCATGAACGAGCGCATTGCGCAGCTCCTGCCCAACCCGCTCGACTCGCTCCTCGCGCGCAGCGATTCGCTCGGGCTCTCGCCCGATCAGGTGCAGCAGCTCACGGCGGCGCGCGATTCGCTCTCGCGCCAGCAGCGCGTCATCGGCGACACGTTGCGTGTGCTGCTCACGCGCATGGGATCGAACCCGGATCCGCGCGATGCCTTCACCACGTTGCAGCCGCAATTGCAGAAGGCGCGCGGGGCGACCACGGCGTCCCTCGAACTCGCGCGCACGATCCTCACGCCGGAGCAGTGGGCGCTCGTGCCGGACTCGATCAAGCGCCCGCGCGGCGGGTTCGGCGGGGGCAGGCCGGGCGGTGCGCAACCCGCAGCGCCCGCGCGGCCGCCCGCGTAGGCGAGCGCTCCATCCGCCGCTCCACCGGGGGTGGCACGCCCATTATGCTTCGCGCGTGCTCACTCCCCAGCTCGCCCGCCGCCTGCTCGTCGCGTTCGTGATCATCGTGCCCGCGTACGGCTACGTGGGCTTCACGAACTTCATCCGCTGGCAACGCGGCCGCGAGACCATCCAGTCGGCCGTGCCCATCAAGGTCGCGATCATCGAGAGCGGTATCGAGACGCGTACCGGGAGCTTCGGCCGCACCTTCTACGCGCCTCGCATCCGCTACGCCGTGCGCACGCCGGACGGGAGCTACATCGCACGCCGCGTGACGCCGCTCGACGAAGCGTACACGGAAGGCTGGGCACGCGACATCGCGGAGCGATACCGCGTCGGCCACGTCGAGCCCGCCTTTGCCGAGAAGGGCGATCCCGCCCAGGCCCGCACCTTTCTCGTCCCGGAGCTGGGCCTGTTCTTCTATTGGACGCTGGCGGTGGGCGCCGTCGTCTTCGGCGCCCTCGCCCTCATCTGGCGTCGCGCCTACCCGGCAAAGCAGTAGGTACAGCCAGCTTCCTGCGCGCGGCCCACCGCCAACACGCCCGACGGCGCAATCTGCACCCCCGGTACGAGGTTCGCCTTCCAGTCGGCGTACGCCTCCTCCGGCTTCACCCCGATCGCGGCACCCATGCGCCCGCTCAGCACGTTGAGCGCGAGGTTGCACACCACCGGCATGACGCCCAGCGCTGGCAACTTGTCCAGCGACCAGTCGGGATTGAGTACGTCGCCGGCCTTCGAATTGGCGAACGGATTGCGCGTCGCGGGCGCCTTGGTCTCTGCATCGGTGACCTTGTTCGCGGCGCCCAGTCCGTACTTGCTCCACATCGCGTCGTTGAGCGCCATGATCGTGCCGCCGTGACGCAACACGAGCACCGCGCGCGCCTCACCCGGCTTGAGCTTGTACGTGCCGTTCATGGTCATGAGATAGGCGCCCGAGAACATCAGCGGAAATCCGCCGTTGAGCTCGGCCCCATCGAACACCTGCTTGTGCTTGGCCTTCGCGAGCGCCGAGAGCCACGGCTCGGCGGCCGCCGCAGCGGGCAACGCGTCTGCACGGCGCGCGGTGAGGGGCAAAGCCACGAGTGCAGCGGCGCCGCCCATCAGGCGGCCGAGGAAGGAGCGACGGGGATCGGACGGCTGGACGGGATGTGACATCGGAACCTCTGACGACGCGAGGGGCGCCTGCGCGTGCGACATGGGCGCGTTGAAGGCGGCCCGGCCCGCACGGAACGCGTCCGTGCCCGGCCCGAGCGCGTTGACGATGCCCGCTTCCGGGCGCGGACGCAATCCCCGCGCGCCGGCCTTGGTCGTCAGGGGACGAACGGCGACTTGAACTTGGGCGCGTTCGTGTGCGTGGGATCGGTCAGCGTGTTGAGGAACGACACCACCTGCTGGACCTGCACGGGGGAGAGGCCGAGGCGCTGCGGCTGGCCGAGCGGGCCCTGACGGAGTCGCGGATCGAGGTCCACGTTCGGCTGCAGACCGGTGTTGTAGTGCCCCACCACCTGCGCGAGCGTGGTGAAGCGCCCATCGTGCATGAAGCGCGTGCGGAGCGCCACGTTGCGCAGCGAGGGCGACTTGAAGCGACCCTGGCCCGCCCCCGTGTCCACGGTCACGGCATCGAGCCCGTCGTTGTGCGGTGCGTCCATCACCTGCGCGTCGGTCACGTGACAGCGCGCGCAACCGGCCGGCCCGCTGAACAGCAGGCGCCCCGCTTCCTCGTCGTTCGTCAGCACGCTGGCCGGGTTGCCGCTCGCGATCGCCTGGTCGTACTTGCTCTGGTAGCTCGACATCGAGCGCACGAACTGCGCGAGCGCGAGCGCAATGCGCGTGTCGGTGATGGCGCTCGAGCCGAACGCGGCGGTGAACAATCCCGGGTAGTACGCGGTGGCCGCGAGCTTGACCTTGAAGTCGGCCAGTGACACGCCCATCTCCAGCACGTTCTGGATCGGCTGCAGCACCTGGTCCTCGAGCGCGTTGGCGCGTTCATCCCAGAAGAAGTGTCCGCGCTGGTAGTAGCGCGCATTCGAGAGCCCCATCGAATGACGACCCGTGAGCCCGCCCTGGAAGCCGTGCGAGAACTGCGCGGTGTCGCCGAAGCCGAATCCCTGGATGTGGCACGATGCACAGGCGACGCGGTCGTTGGCCGAGAGGCGCACATCGTGGAAGAGCACGCGGCCGAGCGTGGCGCCGGCGTCGGTCACCGCGTTGCCACCCGTATTGTCGGTGACCGCGATGGTCGGCGGCGGCGGTAGCGGCGCCGGTGCGCCCGGCGGAGGCACGGGCGGAGCAAGCGGCAGCACCGTGAAGTGTGCCGGCAATCCCAGGCTCGCGTCGGTATAGCTGAAGGCGGTGGTGAACGCGGGCAGCGGCAGACCCGCCGCGAAGGCCGCGATGCCGAAGGACTGCGACGAGGTCGCGCCCGCCGTGTCCGTGGCGGTGAGCGTCACGGTCACGACCTGCGTCGTGAGCGGCGTGCCCGTCACGTGTCCGTTCGCGAGCGTGAGCCCGTTGGCGTTGGGCGCGAACGTCGCGCTGTAGCGGAGCGCGCCGCCCCGCGGATTGGTGAACGCGGCACCGCCCAACGTTGCGTCGTAGTCGAAGGGGATGCCGACCGTGGCCGCCTGATGCGCGTTGATCACGCCCACCACGGGCACCGCCGCGGTCGGCGTGCTGGGCGCGGGCGTGGTGCCGCTGCTTGCACTGGTGCCGGTCGCGGTCGGCGTGTCGGCGGCTGCGCCGCAGGCGGCAGCCAGCACGAGCGTGGCGAGGGTCAGGCGGGACGGTCGCATCATAGGCCGGGTGCGTCGATCAGTCGGGGAGTGCCGCGTGCGTCTCTCCGGAACAGACGGCGTCCTCAGCCGAATATTAGCGGCGGCCGCCGCCCGCCCGGCCGGCTCAGCGCACCGCGGGCGCCATCCGCAGCGTCCCCTGCCCCATGGGGACCTCGACCAGCGCGAGCCGCCGCGACGCCTGCTCGACGGTGAGCGTCGCAGTGCCCGCGGGCCCGAGCTCCGCCTTCACGATCCACGCCGCCCGCCCGTCGACGGACGTCGTGTCGCTCACGCGCGCCACGTACCACTGCAGCAGTCCGTCCACGTCATAGACGGGAAACACGCGCCGCACGCCAGCGCCCAGGTCCATCGCGCGAACGATGAGGTCCCAGTTCGACGAATCGAACGACGACACGCTCAAGCTCGAGTCCTTCCTCACGGGCGCGCCCGTCGCCGGCTCGATGCGCCCCACGATCGCGCGTCCATTCCAGTCGACGAAGAGGCGGCGCCCCGGCTGCAACGACCGATGCCGGAACGCGGCGAGCGAACGCGCATCGCTCCAGGTCGAATCGATGAGCGTTGCCGTGCCGCGCTGCACCGTCACCACGCGCAACAACGCTCTCTGGTTCTCGAACGACGCGGAGCCGAGCTGATCCCTGGCGCTGCCGATGCTGCGCGCGGGCTGGCCGCTCCGCTCCATCATCCACCCGATCTGGTCCGTACCGGTCGCAAGTCGCCGCGCGTCGATGCGCGCGTCACCGGGCAGGAGCGTGTCGCCCGTGACCGCGGCTCGCGCACGGCCGGAGTTCGCGGAGCCCGCGCTTGCGCAGGCCGTGAGGGAAAAGACGAACACGGCGAGCGGAAGCGTGAGGCGTGCGCGCATGGCAGGCGGTACCGGGAGATGGTCGAGTGACGAGGACGCATCTCCTACGGGCCGCGATGCTCGCGGGTGTCAGCGAGCCGTGCTAGGAGCGAGCCTTGAGCGCCACCCCCGTCGACTGCTGCCAGTTGAGGAAGAGCACACCGCCCGGCGCGTCCAGCTTGGGTGTCGCCGGCGCCGGCGTGATCTGCAACTGCAGCTCCTCGATCGGATGCTTCGAGCAGTCCCAGCACTCGAGCGCGAAGTCGCTGCGCCGGCGCGTCCGCGAGAGCAGCATCACGTGCACGAACACGTCGTTCGGCACCTCCACGCCGTTCCGCGTCAGCCGCCCGATGCCCCAGAGCGCCACCGCGCTCCTGATCGTCGGCACCAACGGCGTGTGCACCATCGAGACGCCGTGATAGTAAAGCCCCATGATGACGCCACCGAAGCGCGGGTTGAATGGAATGTCCTTGGTCTGCACACGGTCCAACGCGAGCGTCCAGCGCGCACCATCCGCCGTCGTGAATGCGGCCACGCCGTGCACCGAATCGCCCACCGCGCCGTGATCAAACGCGTCCACGGTGAAGGTCCCGTCCACGCGCGCCACGTGGTTCGAGTACGGCCCCATCTCCGCCTTGTGCGTGAGGTCCTCGCGCTGGTCGTCGGGCCGGCCCCGGATCACCGCGGCCGCGCTGTCGGCAAAGGGAAACGGGCCGGGCAGGATCTGTATCACGGGACCGGCGCCCACCACGTGAATGCCGCGCACCTCGTCACCCACGGCCGCCGCTGGCATCGCCATCGCGCGGTGCGTCGCGGCCGCAGCCGGCGCCGACGACACCCTCACGTGCGTCACCATCCCCAGGTGCTTGTGCGAGTCGCCGCCCACGGGGCAGTAGAGTTCGTACGTGCCTGCCTTGAGCGTCACGGTGAGCCGCGCGCTCGCGCCGGGCAGGATCACCGCGGTCTCCTTCTCGAGACCGCGCCCTTCCACCTCGAAGGCGTGCGGTACCGTGCCGCGATTGTTGACCACGAACGTCACGGCGCCGGGCGCGATCGGCTGCGCCGGGAGCTCGATCTTCCATTCGCGTAGCGTGACCTCGACCTCGGCCGGCGCGCGGCGCGGCACGGGGTGGGCCGCCAGTGAAATCGCGATCGCCATCAGTGTCACCATGGAGTCTTCCTCGGGGTATGTCGTGAGTCGAAGGACTGCTTCGCCCCGCCAGACCCGCCGGACCGCCCGCGTATTCCCGCTCGACGTCGACCCCGATCGCACGGGAATATTCTTCAGGCTCGGCTGGTCTTCACTTCCGGCATTCCACGCAGCACGACTCGCGCCTTGATCTCGACCGACCCACCGTTCGCCGACCGCTTCCTCCCGCACCTGGACGCCGCGTACAACCTCGCGCGGCACCTCGCGCGCGACGACGCGCTGGCGGAAGACATCGTGCAGGACGCGTTTCTCCGCGCCCTGCGCCACCAGCGCACGTTCAACGGCGTGAATGCGCGCGCGTGGCTCCTCACGATCGTGCGCCGCACCTTCTACACGCAGTGGCAACAGGCACAGGGCGAGGCCACGCACGAATCGTTCGACGACGACCTGCACGGCACCGCCCGCCGCGAAGATGGACCCGACGCCGAGCTCGACCGCACGCTGGCGCGCGAACGCATCGAGACCGCACTCGCCACGCTCCCCGCCCCGTACCGCGAGGTGCTCGTCTTGCGCGAGATCGAGGAATTGTCGTACGACGAGATCGCCGGCGTCATCGAAGCACCACTCGGCACGGTGATGTCGCGCCTCTCGCGCGCACGCCAACGCCTGCAGCGCGCCCTCATGGCGCAGGATCCGGAGGCGCCCCATGCCTGACCGCAAAGGTTCGAACGCGAACGAGGACCAGCGCGCCGGTGCCCACTCCGGCGTGACGCTGCCACGCTACGCCGCCCCAGCCGGACTCGCGTCGCGCATCACGCACGCACTCGACGAGGAGCACGCGCGCGTCGCCGAACCGCCATCCATCAGCGTCACGCCGACAGGGCCGAGCCGCACACCGCGCTTCGCACCCACGTGGGTGTGGCCGCGCGCGGCGCTTTTCCTCGTCTGTGTCGCCACCGCCGCGTCGCTCGGCTACTGGCGCGGCGCCGATGGCGCGCACAGCGACGATCCGCTCGTCGCGAGCCACGTGCGCGCCCTCGTCGGCGATCATCTCGTCGACGTCGCCAGCTCCGACCAGCACACCGTCAAGCCGTGGCTCGACGCGCGGCTCGACTACGCGCCCCCCGTCGCCGACTTCGCACCGGACAGCGTGCCGCTCACCGGCGGCCGCATCGAGTTTGTCGCGGGACGTCGCGTCGCCGTACTCGTCTACCGGCTGCGTCTGCACGTCATCAGCGTCTACGTCGCACCGACGGGCGCGCTCCCCGCGTCACTCGGGCGCGGCGCCGAATCGCTCGGCTACCGCGTCACACGTTGGACCGATGGCGCCATGGAGCACGTCGCGATCTCCGACGTCAACGCGGCCGACTTGGCGCGCGTTGCGTCGCTCATGCAGGCGCGCGCCGCCATGCACTGAGTCGTCGCTCGTCCTACTCCACCAGCGCGATGATCTCCCGCCCGTAGGCCTCGAGCTTTCGCTCGCCCACCCCCGGTACTTCGCGCAGCGCTGCCAGTGTCTCCGGCCGTCGCCGCG
>JANYHJ010000221.1 GCA_025359135.1 Gemmatimonadota bacterium
CCCGCGATCCCGAGGATGTTGGCGATCGCCATCGCCACGATCGACAGCGCAATCAACCACTCGACCGCCGGCGGGAACCAGCTCATGTCGGGCGCGATGCCCGCCGCAGATGCCGCGAGCGTGATCGAGTGCGCGACGGTGAATGCCGTGACGATCCCGACCAGCGGCCGCAGCCGCCGGAACGGAATCACGAGCGCGAAGAGGAAGAGCAGATGGTCGACGCCGTCGAGGATGTGCGCAATCCCCCGCACCGCGAAGTTCCAGACGACGTCGAAGAAGCCCGGGTCGAGCCGGATCGCGCCCTGATCACCCGCGTAAAGCATCGTGCGGTCGGTGCCGTCGGCATCCATGACGTGCAGCACGGTCGTCGTGCGCTGGCCGAGCCGCGCGAACGCGGGGCGGATGCTCAGGTGGCGCGCGTCCGCCGTGACCGGTGCCTCGAGCGCGACGTCGAGCCATGCGCGTCGCCAGGGCACCTCGGTGGAGTCGGCCATCGGTGGCGCGGCGAAATGTCCCTCGGCTTCCGCGAAGCTCGCGAAGCTCCGATCCGTCGGGACCGCGAGCCGGATCGCCGTCACCGCCGGGCCACTCACCCGCTCGCCGTCCTGCAGGATCGCGAGTTCATCTGCGATCCAGGTGCGCGTCGCACCCGGCAACAGTTGCGCGGCCGCCACCAGGTCCATGGCGCCCGGCTTCCGCTCCGGAAAGTCGATGTCGCGGATTGCCTCGAGCGGCACGCGCACCAGCACGCGCACCTTGCCCGCGTCTGCCTTCACGAAGGCCACGGCCACGACGCTCGCGGGAATCTCGTGCGCGGCGGCCGAGCGCCAGCCTGTCCCGAGGGCCAGCACGATCCCCATGCACACCACTGCGACGCGCGGGAACGCCACCACGCGGCTCAGCCGCACTGGACGCGCTCGGTCACGGGGGGATATTCTCTGGCCATCGCGCACGGGGCAAAATCTACGCCCTCATCCGCACCACCGCAGCCGGTGGTGTCCCCCAGTCGGAGTGACCGCATGTCCTCGCGTTCCGCGCTCACCATTGTCGGTGCCCTCGCCGGTGTGGCCATCCTCGGCGTTGGCGCCGCTGCCGTGCAGGCCGCCAACCAGCAGCCCACCGTGCAGGCGCCGCGTTTCGAGGTGGATCTCGTCTGGCCCAAGCCGCTGCCCAACCACTGGATCATCGGTTCGGCGGTCGGTGTCGGCGTGGACTCGCGCGATCACGTCTTCATCATCCATCGTGGCGACTCGACGCTCGAGCAGCGCACCGAGTCCGGGAGCGCGGCCAACCCGCCGCTGGGCGTCTGCTGCAGTGCGGCGCCGCCGGTGCTCGAGTTCGACCCCGAGGGAAATCTGGTCAATGCGTGGGGTGGCCCCGGACAGGGCTACGTCTGGCCGACGTCGAACCACGGCGTCTCGGTGGACGACAAGGACAATGTCTGGATCGGCGGCAATGGTCGCGGTGACTCGCACATCATCAAGTTCACCCACGAGGGGAAGTTCATCGCGCAATTCGGCACCCCCGGCCAACCGACCGCGAGCCGCGACAGCTCGCACTTCGGTCGTGTCGCCAAGATCTCGTTCGATCCACCCAGCAACGAGGCGTTCATCTCCGACGGGTACGCCAACAAGCGCGTGGCGGTGATCGACATGGGCACCGGCAAGGTCAAGCGCTTCTGGGGCGCCTACGGCAAGGCACCGCTCGACACGAACATGGGACCGTACAACCCCGACGCGCCGCCCGCGCCGCAGTTCCGGAATCCCGTCCACTGCGCCGAGCCGAGCAACGACGGCCTGGTCTACGTCTGCGACCGCGTCAACAACCGCATCCAGATCTTCAAGAAGTCCGGCGAGTTCGTGAAGGAGCAGCGCCTCTTCCCCGCCACCCGCGGCGATGGCTCGGTGTGGGACATCGCCTTCTCGAAGGACAAGGCGCAGAAGTACATCTTCCTGGCCGACGGTCGCAACGAGCGCGTCTACGTGATGGACCGCGCCACGCTCGAGGTGATCACGATGTTCGGTGATGGCGGACGGCAGCCGGGCCAGTTCTTCGCCGTGCACTCGATCGCCACCGACTCCAAGGGCAACATCTACACAACGGAGACGTACGAGGGCAAGCGCGTGCAGAAGTTCGCGTACAAGGGCATGGCGGCCGTGGCCAAGAATCAGGGCGTGCCCTGGCCGACGAAGAAGTAGACGCGCGAGCCCGTCGCGGAGAGCGGCGGGCTCGGCTGCACCCCCTCAGGCAGGAGCAGGCTGCGCCTTCGCCGGAACTCTCATGCGCCAGCGCGGACGCGCACCTTCGCTTCCCTAACTGCGCGGCGCCGCCTTTCTTCCCTGCATGCCGATTTCCATCAGACTTCTCGCCTGCGGCGTTGCCGCGGCGTTTCTCTCTCCGCTCGTCGCCCACGCCCAGAAGGCCGCGCCTGGAGCCGGAACATCGGCGCCTGCCGTGACGAGTCCGGTGCCCACGTCGCTCTTCTCCGCGATGAAGTACCGCATGGTCGGCCCGGCACGCGGTGGCCGCGTCACCACGGTGGCGGGCGTGCCGCAGGAACCGCACACCTTCTACATGGGCTCGACGGGCGGCGGCGTCTGGAAGACAACCGATGCCGGCCAGACGTGGACCAACATCACCGACGGACAGCTGCCAGTGGGATCGATGGGCGACATCCGCGTCGCCGAGACCGACCCGAACATCATCTACGCGGGCACCGGCTCCGACGGACTCCGCTCGAACGTCTCCATCGGCAAGGGCGTCTACAAGAGCATCGACGCCGGCAAGACGTGGCGCTTCGCCGGACTCGCCGACGTCGGCAACATCGGTGGCGTGCGCATCCACCCGACCAATCCGAACGTCGTGTTCGTCGCCGCCATCGGCAATCCATTCGCGCCGGGCAACGCGCGCGGCCTCTACCGCACCACCGATGGCGGCGCGAGCTGGTCGCGCGTGCTCTACGTGAGCGACTCGACCGGCGCCGTGGACGTCGAGTTCATGCCCGGCAACCCGAACGTGCTCTACGCGAGCATGTGGCGCGCCGAGCGCAAACCGTGGA
>JANYHJ010000010.1 GCA_025359135.1 Gemmatimonadota bacterium
GGGCTGGATCTTCGTGCAGTAGTGGAGCGGGCGGGGCGACACGAAACGCGGGGCCCGGCAGCAGCCGGGCCCCGCGTTTCACCTGGTGCAGCTCCCGAGGAGGGACTCGAACCCCCGACAGGGTGATTAACAGTCACCTGCTCTACCACCTGAGCTACTCGGGAAGAGTCACGTATTTTAAGCGGTAGCGCCATGGGACTCAAGCCGCCAAAAAACTCGGGAGCGACCGCCGGCGAGGTCTTCGCGCTGGATGGGTCCGTGGCGCGTGCGGCACTCTCGCTGTTGGCGCCCTCGCCGACTGCGCAGCACGCTGCGACCGCGTCCCAGTCCGCCGAGCGATGGACCTTGGTGCAGCGCGCCTTGGGTCCGCGCCTTCTGCCGCTGATGGGACACGTGGCCAGGGAGCGTGGCCTCGCAATGCCGCGCGCGCTTCTGCACGCCGAAGCGGCGGCCAAGCGCGACAGTCAGATGGCGTGGTTGCGGCGCCGCGCCGCCCTCGATGCCATCCTGCGCGCCCTCCGCGCCGCGGGGCTGGACGCGATCGTGCTGAAAGGGATGGCGTTGGCCCGTACGACATATCCGGGGGCGACGCTCAGGGTGATGACGGACATGGACCTGTGGATTGAGGCGCCCAGCACTCGCGACGCCGTCGCGCCCCTCGTTCCGCTCGGCTGGCAGGTTCCGGCATGGCGCGACCTGGGTTGGTCCGATCCGAGTGCGGAGATCGGCCTGGCGCAGGGCACTCCACCTCTGTTGGTCGAGGTGCACGCGGTTCCCAAGTCGCTGCACGCGTTGGTTCCGTCGCTCACCGCAAGCATCGCCGCGCGAACCACGACCGTGGAGGGATGGCGCATCCTCGCGCCGCAGGACCAGTTGCTTCACCTCGCGACTCACGCACACTTCGGCGAGTACGCCGCCGGCATCCAGAGCCTTGTGGACATTGCGTGGTTCCTCTCGCGACACGGCGATCGCATCGATTGGAAGCGGGCGGCCGACGAGTGGACCTCGGCAGGCGTCGCGCGATCTGTGGCCATCGCCCTCGTCGCGGCGGAGCAGCTCCTGGGTGTCGACACGCCTGCCGCTGCCCGGACGGTGCTGGACACGGCGAGCGTGCGCGACATCGCGCGTGATGCGGCCGAGAGTGCGTGGTGGACGCACGTGACGGGCGAGAGTCCGTCTGCGATCTTCGCCGCGGAATCTCCCGGGGCTGTGGCGCGCGATCTGATGAAACGGCTACGCGTCTTTCTTGTCGGCACGGATCGTCTCAGCGCGGGCGCGCCCCGTCGGCTCGCGCGGCGCCTCCTGCGACTGACCGCCGGGGCGGTCCCGCGGCATCTGTCGGCGATCGCTCGCGGAGAGTACCGCGGCGCGCACGGGGCGCAGCGTCGCGAGCGCCGGGCTCGTCATGCGGCGCTGGTACGCGCCCTTGCGGCGCCCTCATCAGGGCGCGATTGACGTCGCGGCGTCGCTAGAGCTGGCGCGCGGCCACTTCGCGCAGGGCGCGACGCATCGCGGCACCCAGCAACTCGGGCGGATAGGATGCCAGGAAGGGTTCTGGCGGGTCGACGTACAACCAGAAGATCTCGAGACACTCGGCGTCTGGCATCGCATCGATCCAGTCCGTACCTTCGAAATCCAGAGCCTGCCGGCTCGGCTCAGCACGCGAGTCGTTGTTCACGCGAAGAATGTCGCGCCCCGCGCCGTACGAGGGCAATGGGTCGCGGATTGTGCGCTCAGCCGGCCGATGCGTGGCCTTCGCGTCCCGCCGCACGAGGAATCGATGCACACGAGTTCGTACGCGATCGCGCTTTCCCCCACGCCGTTGGCCAACCGATGCATGGGAGATGCGCGTCGCTTTGACGGGGCTGTGGCCGACCACGGTCACGTTGTCGGGCGCTACGTGCGCGAGATCGCGAGCACGCGCGTCCGCGATCATTCGGCACTCGACCCGCGGACGTAGCCGATGTGCGGCGTGGCGGGGATGGTGGTCGCCGCGACGGATACGGTAGACCTCGCGGCGCTCGATCGCGCGTCCCACGCGCAACGCCATCGCGGTCCTCACGGCGCGGGCTCATTCCTGGACGATGGCACGAGCGCCTGGGTCGAGCACGCGGGGTCGCGGCATGCGCTGGTCCCCACCGGGTCGCGGGCGCGGACGGTTGCGCTGGTGCACCGCCGTCTCGCGGTCATCGACCTGTCGGCCGCCTCGGCGCAGCCGATGAGGACCGCCGACGATCGCTTCGTGCTCGCGTGGAATGGCGCGCTCTACAACTTCCGTGAACTCGCGGAGGAACTCGCACGCGAGGGCGTGCGCGTGCCTGCCACCTCGGACAGCGCGGTGCTGCTGCACGCGTGGGCACACTGGGGACCGGCCGCGCTCGCGCGGTGCACCGGGATGTATGCCATCGCGGTCGCGGATCGCGTCGCGGGCACGCTGACGCTCGCACGCGATCCGTTCGGACAGAAGCCGCTCTACACCGCGCGGACTGCGCGCGGCCTGTCGTTCGCCTCCGAGCTGCCGGCGCTGCACGTGCTCACGGGCGCACGCGCGCGCGTTGCTCCCGCGCAGCTCGCGGCCTTTCTCGCTTCCGGCGCCACCGATGCGGGCGGGCCGACGATGTTCGATGGGTACGAGTTGCTGCCGGCGGGGCACACGCTGACGATCGACCTGCGGAGCCACGATGCGCCGCGGCTCGCTCAGCACTGGACGTGTCCGCGTCCACCCATCGTGCGCAGGCCGGCTGACGTGCTCGCCGCAGAGCTCCGCGACCGCCTCACCGAGAGCGTCGCCTGGCACCTGCGCAGTGATCGCCCCGTCGCAGTGCTGCTCTCGGGCGGGACCGATTCGTCGACCGTGACCTGCCTGGCGCGCCACGCACTGGGACGCGGCGCCGACCTGCACACGTACAGCTACGCCCCCGACGGCGAGGCGCAGTCGGAGGCGTCGTGGGCGCGCATCGTGAACGAGGCCACCGGCGCGATCGCGCATCCGGTGCGCCCATCGTTCGCGGAGTTCGAGGCGGAGTTCACCGCGCTCGTGCGCCGCCAAGGTGAACCCTTCCCGAGTCCGGCCATCCTCGTCGAAGCGCACCTGTACCGCGCAGCGGCCGCTGACGGTGTTGTTGTCGTGCTCGATGGCCAAGGGGCGGACGAGTTGTTCGGCGGATATCGATCGGCGCGCGTGGGCCGCATGGCGGATCAGCTGCGCTCGGGCGCGTGGAAGCGCGCGCGACGGCTCGCAGCAGCGAGCGGCATGTCGTCGGGAGAGGCCGCCCGCGCGGTCGGCGCGCTGCTCGGCGCGCGCTGGGTGGCGCGCTGGCGGCGCGCACGCGGCGCGTCACCATTCGGTCCGCTCACCGATCCCGCGTGGATGCGTGCGCGCGGCGTGTCGCCGTCGCTGCCATGGGCGCCCGATGGCGGACCGGTGATGCAGGCCTTGCAGCGCCACAAGCTCGTTGTCAAGAACATTCCGGTGCTGATGCGCTGGTCCGACCGGAATGCGATGGCGGAGTCGGTCGAGGGACGGCACCCGTTCCTCACGCCGGCACTCGTCGAATTCGCGCTCGGTCTTCCCGATGACGCGATCGTGGGTGACGACGCCCGCGGGAAGCCGCTGCTCCGACGCGCGATGCGCGGCATTGTGCCGGACGCGATTCTCGATCGCTCGGACAAAGTCGGTTTCGCCGTGCCCTGGCGGCCGTGGCTCGCGCAATCATCGCGGCTGCGCGAACTGCTCGCCGCCGCAGCGCGGTTGGGCGGCGTGGACTCCCGAGCGGCGGGCCTGTTGTTGCTCGCGCTGCGCGCGGGACGCCCACTCCCCGACGTGCAGGTGGCGGCCGCGTGGCGACTCGCGGCGCTCGCGGCCTGGGCCGAGGCCTACGACGTCGCGTTCGACTGATTGCGCTGACGAGAGAGCCAGTCCCAGTCCACGAAGACCAGCAGTTGGGGCACGTTGAGGAACGCGATGTTGAGTGACACGAGTATTCCGGCGTGCATCATGAGCGCGGCGGGCAGGAAGATGCGACGGGCCGCGCGTGACGGTACGCTCGCCATGAATCCCAGATCCACGACCACGGCGCCGACCGCCGCCGCCAGACACAGCGCCGCATGTTGCGCGATCCACGGGCCGAGCGTGGTGAACACGGCGACCGTGTCGGTCTCCGCGAAGTACTGGAGCCATCGCCGCAGGTTCTCGGCCGATACCCAGCTGGGCCCGACGCGCGCGAACTTCGCCCACCCTCCCAGCAGGTAGATGGACGCGACGAAGACGCGAATCAGCACCACCGGCCACTGATATTTCGGCGCATCGGCGGGCACCGGCACCGGTGCGTCCACGCCCCACGCATCGCCGCACGGCGAGGCCGCGAGCACGATGAGCGACAGGATGCCGATGTCGAGGCCGCGCGTGTAGGCGGTGGAGGTCCAAAGCGCCGACTCGAGCGGTGCCACGTGATAGAGCAGGAGTCCGGCGACGAGCGCGCTCGCGCGCACGCGCCATCCGATGGCCACCGCGACGAGTGCCGCGACGAGGACGACGACCGTGGCGGTGGCGAGCCAACCGGGGGTAGGGAGCCAGAGCAGATAGCGCCACCGCACCGCCGTAGGCGTCGCGGACCAGAGCGCGGCGGGCATGGTGGCGAGCGCGCCGAAATCGCGGGACCCGATGATCCAGAGCGCATGCAACGCGATCACGATGCGGGCGCCCGCCAGCGTGCGGGCCGCGCCGGGAGACCACCAGAGGGCATCCCACGACAGGCGGAAGCGAGCCGTCATCACCGCGCCACCACGGAACTCTCGTACTGCAGCATGCGGCGCGGGTCGGCGCCGGCGAGGCGACTACCCACCGCCCAGCGGTCGCGATACACGCGCAGGCGAACGATCGGACGCGCCGGCTGACCGCCGGGACGATCCCAGAAGCGCGGATGCAGGAGGAAGAACGGCGCGCCGACGCGGCCGAGGACTCCGAACTCGGGCAAGGAGCCGCGGGCGACCGCCTCGAGGCGCGCGGCCTCGATCCGGCTGACCAACCATTCTGTGGCGGAGGCCCGGTCAGCGGAGGACAGCTGCTTGAAACGCGTATCAAACCACGACGAGAGTTCGAGCAGCGGCACGGGGCGGACGGCGCGATAGTCGACCTCGTATTCGCGACCCGCATCGTCCACGGCCATCAGGTGCGGGACCTCGATCGTGTCGGGCACGGTGATCGCGACGAGCTGCCAGGCCGAGAAGGGATAGAGATCGCGCTGTGAGATCATCGGGAGCGCGACGCCCACCAGGCCAACGCCGATCAGGATGTGTACGCGCCGTCGCTCGTCTATGGTGCTGCGTGCGCGGCCGACGACGACCGCCGCGCCGACGAGCGCCGTGAAGAGCGCCGCCGCCACCACGTCGACGATCATGCGGTCTCCACGCCGAAGAGGGTGATCCAGCCGTCTCGGCAGGCGAGGCGTCCCACGCCGCCCTCGACGCGTACGGTGCCCGGCGGCTGGTCCGGCATCGCCGCGTCGTACGCGCCCACGCCCGCATAGCGCAGCGGACGGCCGCCGCGATCCGCGAGCGGCTCGCGATAGCGGCCGTCAAGTCCATGCAGGAAATGCCACACCCGCGTCACGTCCCACTCTGCGAATGGGACGTACGCGGTGTCGGGCCGAACGTGCGGCGCGCGCGTGGCGAGCGTCTCGTCCTGCGCCGTGCCGGGCAAGCCCGCGGCGATCCGGTCGAGCGCGCGGTGCGTGACGTCGCCCGCGAGCGCCGCGATGGCGTCGCCGCACACGTTGACGGGCCACCCTCGTGGCACGGCGACGCGAGCTTGAGCGAGGACCGCGCCGGCATCTGCGCGCCGCACCATGGCATGCGCCGTCAGCCCGGTGTCGGAGTCGCCGTGCCAATAGAGCCAGAAGTAGGGCGAGGCCCCGCGATGACGCGGGAGCAGCGCGGGATGCGCGTTGACGCCGCCCAAGCGGAAGCGTGCCAGCACGTCGTCGTGGACGAGAAAGGGGCAGCCTGCGACGAGCAACAGGTCGGCGTCGATGGCGGCGAGCGCGGACTGGTCGGCGGCGCCGCCATCACCTCGCAGGCGCACGATACGTGCGTCGAGTGCGCGCGCCTGCGCCGCGAGCGCATCGCGCCGAGACTGGCCTGGCAGGCGCGCGGCGGCGCGACGGAGCGTCGCGCGCAGCGTCGCTGACGTCTCGGCGACGATCACGGCGGAGATCGCGCGCACGGCTTGGTGGCTGCTCGCGGCATCGAGCACGGCGCGGGCAAGCGGCGTTGCCAATCCCAGCACGGCGATGCGCATCAGGCCGTGAAGCGCGGATGGGACAGCCAGCGCCACGCGGTGTAAAGCCGCCAGACGGCGAGCGCATCGTCGTGCCGGCCCGCCACGTAGTCGAGCACGAAAGGGCGCACGGCCTGACCGCGCACCCACGGGAGATCGTGCCAGAGCGGCGCGTTCGCCAGCTCGTCCAGCCGCGCGGCGTGCGTGGTGCGCACGTCGAGGTACTGCTGCCTCGAGATGAGCGCGCCCTTCTCGCGGCGCGCGAGGATCACGTCGGGCACGAACCCCTTGGCCGCTTCGCGAAGGATGCGCTTGCGCACGCCCCGATGCAGCCGGTACTCGCCCGGCAGGCGGTCGCAGAACTCGACGATGCGATGATCGAGATATGGTACGCGAGACTCGACGCCGTTCGCCATCGTGCTCCGGTCCTGCATGTCGAGCACGACCGGCAGGTTGGTGACCGTCACGAGGGTGCGTTGGAACTGCGCGAGGTCATCGGCCGAAAAGCTCCACTGAGCGGCAGCGTGGTGTGCGGGGCGATCGTCGAGGAAGGGCAGGGGGGCGAGACGGCGCGGGCTCGCTGCGCGAGCTGCGGCGGCCAGGAGGCGGACGGCCGCGCCCGCCGTACCGCCGAAGGCGAGCGCCTCGCGCCACGTCTCGACGAGCCGACGGCTGCGCAGCAATTGGCGCAGCCATGGTTGAACGAATGCGCGCTCGCCGGCGAGGAGTTCGTCGGAACCTTGCCCATCGAGCACCACGGGAAAGCCGTGTGCACGCGCAAACCGGTACATCGCGAACTGCGCGGCAACATCGAACCCGAGGAGGGGCTGACCGAGGGCGTCGATGGCATCGTCAGCCGCAGCCGCCACCAGCGGTGCCGTGAGCGTGAGCCGATGATGCGTGACGTTCCCGCGAGCGACCACGGCCCATTGCCACGGCGCCTCGTTGAGCGTCGGATCATCGTGCACGGCGCTGAACGCGTGCACCGGACGCGTCGCCGCCACCAATCCGGTCAGCAAGCTCGAGTCGAGCCCCCCGGAGAGCATGCACCCCACAGGGACATCGCCGCTGTCCTGCAGCGCGACGGCATCGACGAGAAGGGCGCGCAACTCGTCCACGGCGTCGTCGAATGAGGGCACGCGCCCGGCCGCGGGCAACGACCAGTACGGCGTCACGACAGGCGTCGCGGTACGACCCTCGAGCGGAATCCGGAAGGTCGCCGCCGCTGGAAAGGGTCGCACGTTCGCGTAGAAGCTCGCCTGCGCGACGAGGGGCGGGAGTCCGGCGAGAAAGGTGGCCAGCTGGTCGGCGTCTGGCTGCGGACGGACCGCCTGTGCGCACGCCACCGCCTGCGGTTCGGAGGCGACAACGAGACGTTGGCCCTCCACGGACCAGAACAACGGCTTGATGCCGAGCCGGTCGCGCGCGCCCACCAGCTCCGCTCGGTCGAGGTCCAGGATGACGAAGGCGAACATGCCGTTCATGCGGCGGACGGCGTCTGGGCCCCAGGCCCGCCAGGCCGCCAAGGCCACCTCGGCGTCGTTGGCGGAGCGTGGGACCACGCCGCGTACGGCGAGCTCGCGTCGCAACTCCGCATGGTTGTAGAGCTCGCCGTTGAAGAGGATCCACGCGCGATCCGGCGCATCGGGCGCCGCGACGGGCTGGGCTGCGGCGTCGGAACGGTCCTGGATGGCAAGGCGACGGAATGCCGCGCCCAACCGGATCGGTCCACGGTTGGCCCCGCGCTTCGCGACCTCGAGCGAAGGGTAGCGATCGGCGCTGTCGGACTGCTCTCGCAGCAACAAGATCCCTTCACCGTCGGGGCCGCGATGGGCGAGGGCGTTGTGGAGTCGCGCGAGCGCCGTCAGCAGCGGCTCGGTGCCGCTACCAAGGTCGAGGATCACACCGATGCCGCACATGAGCGGAGGAGCGTAGGTCGCGGCGCCGGACGGGTCAAGGCGCGTCCTTGACACCGGTGCTCCGACCGACCTACGCTGTCGCATGCGACATGTCGAACCAAGCCGCTGATGCACGCCGTCCTGCCGGTCCTCTGGCAATTGGCGAAGGGCAGCGCACGCGCGCTCGCGGTCACGGGGACGCTGTTCGTGGTCATCGCGTGGTTCGAGCATCGCGCGGGCCGGGACATGCGGCGCTACCTCCGGAAGGCCTTCGCGTTCGACCTTCTGTATCTCGTCTTCTACCAGGGCGGCACGTGGGCGATGCTGTTCGCATCGCTCGTCGGGACGTGGGCCGAACCATGGATCCGGCCATTCCAGTGGAACCTCATCGGGCCCCTGCCACCATGGGCGCAGGGCATCGCCTACTGGGTCGCGGCCGACTTCCTGACCTACTGGGTGCACCGCGTGCAGCACCGCTTTTCCTTCCTGTGGGCCTTCCATAGTCTGCATCATGCGACGGAGCACCTGACGTTTGCGAGCACCTATCGCAATCACCCCGCAGAACAGCTGATGGTGAGCGTCGTGTTGCTGGTGCCGCTGACGATGATCGGCATGTCGCCATCGCTCTGGTTCCCGTTCTGGCTGTTGATGCAGTTCTTCGAGGGGTTGAAGCACTCCCAGGTGGACTGGAGCTTTGGAACGCTGGGTCGCGTGTTCGTGAGTCCGCGCTTCCACCAGGTGCACCACGCCCCCGAGCGCGGACGACACGACGGCAACTACGCAGCCATCTTCTCGCTCTGGGACCGCCTGTTCGGCACCGCCGCGGCCGACCAGTCGCCTCCAGGGCGGTACGGTATCGAGGGAGTCGCGGAGCCCCTCTCCGTGCGGGAGCAACTGATGTTGCCGTTCCGGCTGCTGCGGCGTGAATCCGCGATGGACCCCTCGCGCAGTGCGCCGCTCGAGCGGTCGTGATCGCCGCCCGCTCCAGCGATCGAGCCGCGGTTGCCTGCGCGCGGGACGCGCTTGACACGAGCCACGCCACCGAGCAACGTCCGCCTGCACCCCCCAACCGCAGGAGTCGTACGTGACCGCGCGATACCAGCGCAGCGCCGCCGCCGAAGCCGCGCCGATGCACGAAGAAACGATCATCTACCAGTCCGAACGCAACCAGTTCTGCGTCCTGAATCACACCGCGGCGTTCTTGTGGGAGCAACTCGCTCAGCCGCAAACGGCGGAGGAACTCGCGTCGGGCATGCGTCAGGTCTATTTTGACGTGGCCGGTGATCGGGCGCTCGCCGATGTCCGCGCAGCCCTGGACGAACTCGCCGCGCTTGCCTTGATCACTGCTGCAACCTGACCCTGGACTCCCTGAAGGAGACATGACCATGAGCGAAGCCACGAACACCCCGGCAGGCCGTCCGTACGAGTCACCCAAGGTGCAGGTGCTGTCCGAGGCCGATGTGTTGAAGTCGTTCCAGGTGACAAGCGCGGCCGGTAGCTGGTGGGGCATGTAGCGCCGATCGACCCTGTGGCTGCCAGCTTGGAGCCCGCAATGCGGGAGCGGCCCTCGATGCCGCTCCCGCCGTTTTTTCGGAAGCCCATCCCGCAGCTCGACGAGGTCGCGTCGTCGCTGGACCCGGCGGCATGCGACTGGTACCGCATCGGCGACGGGCTGCTTCGGCTCACCGGCTCGCACGCCGGGTTTCGGTTGACAACGGACGCGATCTTCGGTGGGTGCCGGAGCGATGGGAGTGCGCGCGATCCTCTCGTCCCCTGCGTGACGTGCGAGGTCGATGTCCCGCGCCTGGACGGCTCGGTGCCGATCCGCATTTCGGACGAGGGGGCGCTCGACCTGCACGCGTTCACCCTCGCGCTGTTCGGCCACCGTGGCTACGTGACCGGCCCCCCGTTGGAGAACGACTGGCGAACAGTGGCCGAGACGGGAACTCCGGAGCGCGCGCTCGTCGCGATCCGGGACAATGACGTGATTGCCGATGCTGCGATGCCGTGGGAGGGTCTCGTGGCCAACATGGCGATCAGTCGCTTGATGGCGCGGCAGGCGGGGACGCTGTTCTTCCACGCGGCGTCTGTCGTCGTGGCGGGGCGCGGCGTGATGCTCTGCGGCCCGAAGCGCGCGGGCAAGACGACCCTTGCGGCGGCGCTCGCTGCGCGCGGACACGCCCTGCTCGGCGACGAGATCGCGGCAGTGCGAGTCGCGTCGCGCGAACTGCTGCCCGTGCGACGTGCGCTCTCGCTCCGCGATGGACCGGCGTCGGCCACCGTGAGCGCCGCACTGGCCGCGGTGCCAAGCGAACGGCTCGTCTATCCCGACGCGGAAGTACGCACCCGTGTGGCGGCCGATGCCCTCTTTCCCGGTGCCACCGGACCCGCCCCACTCTCGCTGCTGCTACGGCTCGATGGGTTCGACGCGGCACCGTCGCTGGTCGACACGTCAGCGCTCGGCCGCGTCGGGCAGCTCCTGACCCCGATGGCGGCGTCCGTGTGGGGGCCTGACGCACCGCGGCGCACCCTCCAGCTGCTGCGCCTGCAGGGTGCCACGCGCGGCTACATTCTGCGATCCGGCGCGCCCGACGACACGGCGTGCTTCATCGAGGCGCTGTGCCATGACCTCTGAGGACGTAGCATGGGAATGACGATTCGCGAGCGCGCCGACACGATCGGCAGCCTGCGGTGGGTCTCGGTCTTTGCGATGGAGACGGCGGCGCGCTGGATTCCGACGTCGCCGGAGTTCGAGGCGAAGACATGCCTTGGTCGGCATGTGTGGGAATTGGCGCAGCATGCCGACGCCCTCGGCCGTCGCACGGCCGAGTTGCGCGCGGCGTTCCATTTTTCGAATCCGCCGGTGGAGGGGTACCGGGCGCTGCTCGAGGAGATGGCGCAGGCGCCGGCCACAGCGGCGCGCCTCGCCCACTTCTATGAGGGGGTGTGCGTTGAATTGCCGCGTCGCTACCGCGCGTATCTCGCGGCCACCGACCCGATGCTGGACGAGCCAAGCGTGCGAGTCATCGAGCGGATCCTGCCCGATTTCACCCGCATGCGCGAGGAAGCCAGCGCGGTGCAGCACGCGCGACCGGAGCTGGCGGAGGCGACCGCGGCCGGCCTTGTCTGGGCCGCGCGCGCCGCGCGCATCGACGACTGGGTCTCGCGCCGTCCGGTGGCGGCCGAGGTGCCGGCGTGACGCTCGGACGCAAGGTGGTGCGCGGGATCGAGCTCTGCATGGATCCGGCACGTGAGCCGCTCTTCACGGTGGTGGACACCGAAGAAGAGATGATGGATTGGCCGGACATGTCCGACGCGTCGCGGCGCGAACGACTGCACCGGCACATGAACAACGAATGCGTCGCGATGGAGATCGCCGCCCAGGCGTTGGTGGATTTTCCCGACGCGCCGTGGGACCTGCGCATGCAGATCGCTCGTCAGGTGACCGACGAGGCGCGCCATGTGGTGGTGCTGCGCACCCGTCTCGAGGAACTCGACGGTCGACTCGGCGAGTTCCCCGTGTCGAACTACGAGTGGCTCGTGACGAACATGGTCGACAACCTTCCGGGCCGGCTCGCGATCGAGAATCGCACGTTCGAGGCCGGATTGATCGACCTGCTGGGCGCGTTGCGCACCAAGTGGCGCGCGCAGGGCGACGAGCGCACCGCCGAACTGCTCGAGGGCATCCTTGCCGACGAGATCACGCACGTGCGGTTCGCGAACCGGTGGATCAAGCGGCTGACCGTCGAGAA
>JANYHJ010000051.1 GCA_025359135.1 Gemmatimonadota bacterium
GGCCTACGCCGCGGCGATGACACGCGGGCGGGCCGATGGCCGCAAGCACGCGTGCTACGTGTTCGCGGCGCGATTGTTCCATACGTTCGGATTGCCAGCCGCCCACGTCGCCGAGCTCGTCCACACGTGGAACTCGCTCAACGCGCCGCCGTTGTCGGAGGCAAAGGTGACCGCGATCATCGAGAACGCGCAGAAGTACGGCGCGAATGGGGCGGCCGCATGAGTGACGCCCTCAGTCGCGCCGCCGCGCGACTCACCCTCGAGCCACGCAAGCGCACCGCCGGCAACGCGGACGGTCTGGCCGACGCCGCACAGGCGGCGGGGCACTTCACGACCGAGCAGGGGCTCGGCGATCGGTTCGTCGAGGCGTACGGCGCGGGGGTCCGCTACCTGGCGGACGTCGGCGAGTGGCTCGTCTGGAATCAGGCGCACTGGGCGTACGATCGCACGGGCGCAGTCCCGCAGCTCATGACGCAGGTGGTGCGGGGCCTCTGGGATCTGGTGCCGGAGCACGCGGGGGATGAGCGCAAGCGACTGGCCAAGCACGCCGAGAGGGCGGAGGCGCTGCGCTACCAGCAGCACGCGCTCGAGTTCGTGAAGGTTCACCCCGACATCGCCGTCGTGGCGGACATGCTCGACCGCGACCCGTGGCTCCTCGCGTGCCCGAACGGCACGCTCGACCTCCGTACGGCGACGCTGCGTGCGGCTGCCCCCGCCGATCTCTTGACGCGCTCCACGCGCGTCCCGTTCGACGCCGCGTGCGCCACCGTCCGCTGGGATCGGTTCCTGCGCGAGGTCATGCGCGACTCCGTCGCTCTCACCGCGTTCCTGCGCCGCCTCGCCGGATACTGCCTCACCGGCCTCGTGTCTGAACAGGTCGCCGTGTTCTGCTACGGCTCCGGCAGCAACGGGAAGTCCACCTTCCTCGAGGTGCTCGGCGAGGTCTTTGGCGACTACGCGCACGTGGCGAAGTCGTCGGCGCTGCTGCTCGAGCGGCGCGACGACGGTGGCAGCGCATCACCCGCCCTCATGGACCTCATGGGTCGGCGCCTCGTCACCGTCTCCGAGGTGAACGAGGGGCGGAAGCTCGACGAGGCTGCGGTCAAATCGCTGACCGGGGATGCCGCTCTCACGGCGCGGCCGCTCTACGGGGCCCAAGTCACGTTCCCCGTCACGTTCAAGATCGTGAGTGCCGTCAATCACTACCCGCAGATTCGCGGGACTGACGATGCCATCTGGCGCCGCATCGTGCTCGTGCCGTTCACGCGCACGTTTGCGGACGGCGAGAAGGACTTGCGGCTGAAGGACGCCCTGCGCGCAGAACTACCTGGCATTCTCGCGTGGGCCGTCGCCGGCTGCTTGGAGTGGCAGCGCGACGGACTCAGCCAGCCGTCAGAGGTACGAGCGGCAGTCGCGACCTATCGCTCCGAGAGTGATGTCGTGGGGCAGTGGCTTGAGGAGCGGTGTGACCTCAGCAGCCCCAATGCGATGGAGTCGGCGGGGGCGCTGCATCGTGACTTCCTCGGCTGGGTGGAAACTACGAGCGCGCATCGGATGTCCACCACTGCGTTCGGCAAGCGCCTTGAGGAGCGCGGGCTACGCGCCGACAAGGGCAACAGCGGACTGCGCATCCGTCGCGGCATCGCGCTTCGACGCGACCATACGGGCCCGGAGGGAGACCGATGACCTTCGAAATGTGGCGCGTGTGGCTTGTTTGGTGCCTTTTGCAGGAAGTTCTACAAGGCGTGTCTATAGGGAGTTCTGGGGAAACACCCCATACCCGCCATACCCGCCACATCGCAGAGGGCGCCTCCCCGACTTTTCCTGAAGTTCGGGACCACGTTGCCCGGGTTTGGACGCTCTTTGCCTGCCTGCCATTCCTCGCGATACGGACACGTTCTGGGCACATCGCCCGCCAAGTCATGCAAGCGCTGCGGGTTGCGTCGGTAGGCGCGCACTGGCCGAGCCTGTGGACGCGTCGGAGGCACTCATGATGCCGCTTGCCGATCTCGTCGCGCGGTGGCGCGCGGATGCCCTCGTGCTGCACCAGCACGGCTGCGCCAGCCTCGCGGACCTCAACGAGCGCCACGCCGACGCCGTGGAAGCGGCGCTGCGCCAGGTGCACGACGAGTCGCTGACGCTGGCAGAGGCCGCGCGAGAGAGCGGGTACAGCCCCGATCGACTGCGCCACCTCGTGAGTGAGGGCGCGATCCCCAACGCCGGCCGCCGTGGCTCCCCGCGATTGCGCCGCGGCGACCTGCCGAAGAAGAAGCGCCACGCCAGCACGTTCGACGCGGCCGAGAAGGCGCGAGGCCTGCTCCGCGGCGACGCAGGGGGCGCCATGTGACCCGCCCCACTGTGGAAACCCCGTCACGTCACGCCTTCCCCGCACCATCCCACCACGCAGGAGAACTGACCATGCCCATGCTCTATGCAGTGCGATCGCGCGCCATGCGCGAGAAGTACGCCGCGTTCACCGCGTCGCAGCGCGCGGAAGCGGCCGACGTCAACTCGAAGCCGTTCACGGACAAGGGCCGGGCGCAGCTGCTCCAGCCCATCGAGCAGTACCTGCTGAACACGTTCGAGGACTTCAAGCGAGAGTTCGCGCCGATCCTCGACGCGGCATCGAAGCGGTGGCAGGGCGTCCAGCCGGCGGCGCAGCAGCGCGCCAAGGCGCTCAAGAACCCGGAGAAGGCCGCGGCCTACGTGACCATCGCGGCGCGCGCCGGCCTCGACGAACTGCGCGCGCTGGCGCTGGTCGCCAAGCAGGACGGCGATCTCCTCGCGGCGTACGGCGTCCGGCGTGCGCTCGACGGCTCCGACGACGACGTACTCGTGAACGGGCAGATGTCGGCCGTCGATCCGGGTCGCGATGCCATTCTGACCCTCGTGAACGAGACGGTGAGCGACGACACGCTGGATGCGCTGGCCGACCTGGTCGGCGCCCGCGTGGAGTACGGGCGCTTCCTCGGTGATGGGCCGTGGGTCGACTCGTTCTCGACGATGGTCGCAAGCCCCGCACAGTTTCTCGTCCGGGCTGATGAGATGCGCGCCATCCCGGGTCTCGCGCGCACGCTCACGGAAGAGGAAGCGGAGGTCTACTGCGTGCGCGCCGGCGTGCCCCAGCGCACCGCAGCGTAACCGTCCTGCACCCATTCGGCCGATGAGCACGCCATTGGTCACTCCTCCACCCGCGAGCGCCCCCATGATCGCAGCCTCAATGATCCTCACCTCTGCCACGGACACGCCACACGCTGTGCGGTGCTCCTCACCATGCCTGACCTAGCCTAGCTCGGCCTCACCATAAAAATGGGAAGGCGATTGCCGCCACCAAATTCGTCCCACCGCCCCCGTACTGCACCTTCCACGACTACCCGGAATCCCACGATGGCTGAGCTCAACGGTCCCGCACCGTGAGAGCCACGTACCGACGCCGCCTCGCGAGCCTCGAGGCGGCGCTACTCCCTGATGCGCAGCGCACGGCGCATCTGCGCGCCCTCACTCCGCGGATCGTCGCCTTGCTCGCCGCGATGGATGCGCGCGAGGGCCTGACGGACTGTGCACCGGTCGTTCCCATGCCCGCGGTCTGGCCCGGTGCGCCCGACGACTGGGCAGACCTCCTCTCCTCTCACACCGACCCTCTGCCGTGACTACGCCACCGCTCGACTTCACGCCGCACGTGCGTGGACTCTGCATCGCGAACACCGTCATGGGCGTTCCGTGCAAGATGCCGGCCATCCCCGGCAAAGCCGTGTGCCGCTACCACTCGCCCGACCCGGAGGACGTGGCGCGCCATCGCGACATGTCGGCGAAGGGCGGCGAGGCCGTGCGCCAGGCGTTCAAGCCCGGAGCGACCGCGAGCCCGTACACGATCGAGCCGCTCAACTCGGTTGAGGACATCGCGAGCTGCGACCTCACCACGTCGGCGGGACTCTCGAAGTACCTCGCCATGGCGCTCCGTCACCTGGCGCGCGTGCCGTTCGGGACGAACGTCGCGAACGCGATGGCCCAGCTCGTGACCGCTCAACGGAATGTCGTGGAGACCAGTGAGATCGAGCGGCGCCTGGCCGAGCTCGAGGCCGGTCGGCCGTCGTCGATCCGCGCCGCCTGAGATGACCGTCCTCCTTCCCCCGCGATGGAGCCAACTGCGTGAGCACGCCACGCAGCGGGCATTTTATGCCAGCCCGCGTCGCTTCAATGTCGTGCCTGCGGGCCGCCGCTCAGGCAAGACGGAAATCGCGAAGCGTCGCCTAGTA
>JANYHJ010000056.1 GCA_025359135.1 Gemmatimonadota bacterium
TCTCGCTGCTCATCGGCATTCCGGTGCTGATCAGTGCGGTGGCGGCCACGCGGCGCGCGCGGCTGCGCGAAGGGGTGCTCCTCAAGGTGCTCGGCGCGACGCAGGCGCAGATCTCGCGCATCCTCTTCGCCGAGTACGGACTGCTGGGCGTGCTCGGCGCGCTCACCGGCATGCTGCTGAGCTTCGGCGGCGCGTGGGCGGTGATGTATTTCGTCTTCAAGCAGCCGTTCGTGCCGGCCACGGTACCCGCGCTCGGCATCGCGCTCCTCATGCTCGCGATCACGATCGGGATCGGGCTGCTGGGTGGGCGGGACGTGTTTCGCGAGACGCCGATGGCGGCGCTCAGGGACGCGTGACGGCGTAGAGCGCGTCGCCGCTTCAGCGCGGCGCGTTCCCCAGCCCTTCGGGCGCGCAGCCCAGGGCGAGCTTGCGGTCGAGCATCTTGCGATGCGCGCGCAGCACGGCCATCGCACCATCGACGCGCTCGCGATGGGCGGCGAGCTGCTGCTTGCGCTCGGGCCAGCTCCCTTCGCCCTTGGCCACGAGGCGCGCGTAGGCGCGCATCTCGCGGATCGGCATGCCGGTCTTGCGCAGGTCGCGCAGGAAGCGGATCCACGACGCATGCTGGGCCGTGTAGCGCCGGTGGCCGCTCGACCGGTCGCGCGCAACGAGCGGCACGAGCCCCATCTGCTCGTAGTAGCGGAGGGTGTACTTGGACACTCCCGTTTCGGCGGCGAGTTGCGCGATCGTCATGCGCCCAATCTGGGTGTGGAGTTCGCTGAATGCACGGGCGTCACCGCACCGCGAGCGCCTCGACCTCGATGAGGAACTCCGGGCGGAAGAGTGCCGACACCTGCACGAGCGTGCTGGCGGGCGGATGCGCGGTGCCCAAGTGCTGGTCGCGTGCGCGGCGGAAGGCGGTCAGCTGCGAGAGGTCGGTGACGAAGGTGGTGAGCTTGACGAGGTGCTCGGGGCCCGCGCCCGCCGCCTCGAGCGCAGCGACAACGTTCTTGAACACCTGCTCGGCCTGCGCTGCGAAGTCACCGGGGCCGACGAGCTGGCCCTGTACGTCGAGCGCGACTTGGCCGGCGATGACGATGAAGTCGCCGGGGGTGGCCACGACGAGCTGGCTGTAGCCCGGCGGTGTGGCGATCGTGGGCGGGTTGGTGCGGCGGATGGTGGCGGACATGTGGGGCTCCATGAAGGATGTCCGCGGAGTGTACAAGTTCGAGTGCGCTCGAAGTCAATGGGGTGTGTTCAGTCGCCGCCCTCGTCCACGCACATCGAGATCACCCCGACGCTTCCCGCATCATCCGCCCCGCCACTTCCTTCACGAACTTGGCCGCCACCGTCGCGGTCAGACCGGTCGCGTCCTCCGCAGGATTGCACTCCACGATGTCGGCGCCTACGAGCGTGCCACCACTGTCCTGGATGAGCGTGAGCACCTCGCGCACCGTGAGCCCGCCCGGTTCGCGGTGCGACAGCCCCGGCGCGAACGCGGGATCGAGCACGTCGAGGTCGATCGAGAGGTAGACGGGACCATCCACGTGGGGCCGCTCGCCGCGCGTCCACGCGCGCATGTCGATCACGTGCACGCCATGCCGGGTCGCCTGATCGCGCTGGTGTGCGTTCATCGTGCGGATGCCTACCTGCACGAGTCGCACGGCCAGCCCCTCCTCCATGATCCGTGCGAACGGACAGGCGTGCGAGTACCGGTCGCCCTCGAACGCTTCGTAAAGGTCGGGGTGCGCGTCGAGGTGCAGGATCGTGACGCCGGGATGTGCCGCGTGGACCGCGCGCATCACGGGATAAGTGACGGAGTGATCACCGCCGAGCGAGATCGGCGTCCAGCCGCGCGCGATGACCTGCGCGACACCCGCCTCGATCAGCGCGCGCGAAGTACCGTCGGCGGGAAGCGCGAGATCGCCGGCGTCCTGCAGGCCATGGAGGCCGAGCAGATCCTCAAGCCCCTCGGTCCAGGAGTTGCCGGCATCCGAGTGCAGCGCGGCACGGATGAGCGGCGGCGCGAGCGCGGGCCCGCGCTTGAACGACGAACTCGCATCATACGGCAGGCCGATGAGGCAGGGCGGCGACACGCGTGCGGTGGACATTAGGTGAACGCTCCTACCCGATCGTCTTCCGCAGCATCCGCTGCACGTTGCCGCCGAGCACCTTCTCGACGTCCTCGTCGCTCAAGCCCTTCGCGCGCAGCCCCGCGCGCCAGTCCTTGAGCTGGCGGAAGCTCGTGAATACCGGCCGCAGGTTGCCGTCCATGTCGGTGCCGAGCCCGACATGATCGATGCCCACGACGTCGATGAGCCGCTTCGTGTTGTCGACGAACTCCTCGAAGCTCTTGTTGAAGCCGCTTGGCCACATGCCGATCACGCCACCCGTGCCGGAAACGAGCTTGGCGTGCTCGGGGGTGATGGCGCGGGCCGCGAGCAGGCGATCGGGTTCCATGGCCAGCAAGCTGTGCGAGAGCATGATCGGTGCATCGGTGAGGGCGACGACGTCGCGCACCGTGCTCATGGCGGCGTGAGCGACGTCGATGAGCATGTCGGCCTTGTTCATCTCCTTCACGACCGACTTGCCGAAGGCCGAGAGCCCGTTGTGCTGCGCTGGCTGTGTCTGCAGATCGCCCAGGGCACTCGGCACGTAGTGCACGAGCTGGATCGAGCGCACGCCGTCGGCGTAGAGCTGGTGCACGCGCTCGGGCTGGCCGTCGAGGCACTCGCCGCCCTCGCAGCCGAGGAAGGCCGCCACGGTGCCGACGCGCTTGGCGCGCAGCAGGTCCAAGGCCGTCTTCGCGTGGAAGGCGGGCACTTTGGTGAGCATGTCCTTGAAGAGGGCGAGCTGGCGCTCGTAGTCGCGTGCACCCTCGCCGGGGGCAAACGCGCCGCGCACCACCACGCCCTTGTCGGTGAGCTGGATGAGCGGGCCGTCGGAGACGATGCTGAAGAAGGCGCCGGTGAGCGCGCCCACGCGCATGTCGGAGACGGTGCGCTTCTCGGCGTCGGGCGCTGAAGCCTCGGGGGTGCCGCGCCGGAAGAAGGCGCCGGGGTGCGTGTGCAGGTCGAAGGCGATCTCGTCGTCGTGCGTCGGCGCGGCGCTGAGCCCCTGCAGCGTGGGCGCGAGCGAGAGGCCCGCGGTGGCGAGCAGCGAATCCTGGAGGAAGCGGCGGCGGTCAAGCATGGATGTCACCGGGTGGAGGCAAGACGGTTCGGGCAATGATGCGGCGTGGACGCGGCGCGCGCCACGCGGGCCGCGCATCC
>JANYHJ010000076.1 GCA_025359135.1 Gemmatimonadota bacterium
TGCCGCAGGAAGCCGAAGCGCTGCGCCTCGAGCGCACTCGTGCTCGTCTGCGCCATCGTGATCAGCTTGAACGCGCGCACCAGCGCCTCGAACGGATCGGCGTTGTCGTACTTCGCGATCTCTTCGCTGAAGCGGAACAAGAGCTCCTTCGTGCCGCCACCGCTCGGCAAAATGCCGACACCGACTTCCACGAGTCCCATGTAGAGCTCAGCGTTAGCCTGCACGCGGTCGCAGTGCATGGAGAACTCGCAGCCGCCGCCGAGCGTCAGGCCATGCGGCGCCGCCACCACGGGGAAGGGCGACTCGCGCAGGCGCATCGCCGTCTGCTGGAAGACGAGCGCGCCTTCCTCCATCTCCTTCCACTTGCCCTCGAGCACGAGCTGCCCCACGCCGGCGAGATTCGCGCCCGCGGTGAAGGTGCGCTTGTCATCGTTGCCGAGCACGAGTCCCGTGTAGCCACCTTCCACACGGTCGAGCGCCGAGTGGATGGCGCGCAGCACGCCTTCGCCCAGCGTGTTCATCTTGCTGTGGAACTGGAGACAGAGCACGCCGTCGCCCAGGTCGACAAGTGACGCGTCCTGCGTGGCCTCAACGATGCGGCCCGCGCGCTTGAGCGAGTCGAGCACCACGGCGCCGGGCACTCCCGGATAGCTCCCGTATGTGCCGTCGTTGCCGAGGAAACTCTCCGCGCCACCGGCCGGCTTGTAGAAGGTGCCAATGACCTTGGTGAGGAGCGCCGGTTCCGGCAGCTTGCGCTCCGTGCACTGTGCACGCAGCCATTCGGCGCCGAGCATGTCCATGACGCGATACGGCCCCAGGTCCCAGCCGTAGCCCCATTCGAGCGCGCGGTCGACGGCCACGATGTCGTACGCGAGCTCGGGTGTCTTGGTGAGTGTGTAGAGCGCCGTCTCCGTGAGTAGCCCGCGCAGGAAGTCATAGTGCGCGCCGGGCAGTTGCTTGATCTTCGCGAAGCGATCGGGCAGCGCGAGTTTCATGAGCATGAGGGTCTCGGTCGTCTCGACCTTCTGCTGCGGGCCGTACGCGCCCGTCTTCCAGTCGAACGTCTCGATGGTCGGCTTGCCGCCCTTGGCCGCGGTCTTTTTGTAGAAGCCCCCGCCCGCCTTGTCACCGAGTGCGCCGGCTTTCACCAGGCCCGTAACCCACTCGGGGATACTGAAGTCCTCGCCCGTCGCCTGGCCGAGCCCGGCGGCAACGTGCGTGAGGATGTCGAGTCCGCTCAGGTCACCCGTGCGGAAGATCGCCGTCTTGGGGCGGCCGAGCAGTGGGCCGGTGAGCGCGTCGACTTCGTCGATCGAGAGGCCGTGCTGCTGCATGAGGCGCAGCGCGGTCGTCATGCCGAACATGCCGAGCCGGTTGGCGATGAACCCCGGCTGATCCTTGCACATCACGACGCCCTTGCCGAAGACGCGCTCGGCGAGCGAACGCGTCCAGCGGATCACGTCGGGCGACGTGTCGGGGGTCGGGATGATCTCCAAGAGGTGCATGTAGCGCACCGGATTGAAGAAGTGCGTGCCGACGAAGCGCGACTTGAACGACGGCGAGCGGCCCTTGGTGAGCACGGCCATCGGAATGCCGCTCGTGTTCGACGCGATGATGGCGGTCGGCTTGGCGAGACGCTCGAGCTTCTCGAAGAGCGCCTGCTTGGGGCCGGGCTGCTCGATGATCGCCTCGACGATGAAGTCGCAGTCCGAGAGCAGCGCGAGGTCGTCGTCGGTGTTGCCGGTGCGCACGAGGCTCGCGCGTGCGACATCCATGAACGCGGCGGGCTTGGACTTGACCGCCTTCGCGAGTCCGTCGCGCGCCGGCTTGCCGCGGTCGTCAGCTCCCGGAATGTCGAGGAGGACCACGGGGAGGCCCGCGCTCGCGGCGAGTGCGGCGATGCCGCTTCCCATCGCACCGGCGCCGACCACGCCAATCTTTGCTATCCGCATTGCCAGGGACCCTGCGTGTGTGGAGGGTTCAGTTCCGCCGCGGCACGAGGCCCCCGTGTGGGCGCTCGGCGGGAGTGCGGTCGGCTTGTGCAATGTCGCGCGCGGGGCGGGGGGGCGCAAACGCTGTCGGTCGGGAGAGATGCGGGCGTGGGAGACCTGGAGCGAGTCGGAGATTGGGAGAGTTGCGGGGGTGGGAGAGACAGAGCACACAGAGAAGCACAGAGAACGACAAGGCCACGGCTTGGGGGCGCGGGCGCCAACACTCGCCGAGCGGGCCGAACATTCAAGAAGCCTTTCTCTGTGACGCTCTGTGTGCTCTGTGTCTCCTGTCCCCGCAACTCTCATCGTCCTCCGTTCCCCTCCGTTCCCCTCGACTGAAGCAGGTCCTTCGCTTCGCTCAGGACGACAAGCAGATTCCCACTCGTGACTGACACCGACCGCTGGCTTCCCCCGCGCACGGCCTGGACGATGGTGGCGATCCTCACGATCGCCAACGCGTCGGCGTTCGTCGACCGCTTCGTGCTCGCCTTTCTCGTCACGCCGATCAAGGCCGATCTGGCGCTCACCGATTCACAGATCGGCGCGATGCTCGGATTGCCGTTCGCGCTCTTCTTCGCGGTGGCGGCCATTCCGATCGGCTGGTTGGCCGACACGAAGAGCCGCCGCTGGGTGATCGCCTGTTCGGTGGCCGCGTGGAGCGCGTTCACGATGGGGTGTGGCCTCGTGCGCTCGTACGGTGCGCTCTTCGCCATGCGCATCGGCGTGGCCGTGGGCGAAGCGGGGCTCACGCCGCCCGCACTCTCGCTCATGGGCGACGCCTTTCCGCCGGCGCGACTCGCCACGGCCATGTCGGTGTTCTCGCTCGGCATTTTTCTCGGCGCGGGGCTCGCGAACATCGTCGGCGGCAGTCTTGTCGCTGCCGTGGGTGGACGCAGCGAGTGGGTGCTGCCCGTGCTCGGCGCGGTCAAGCCGTGGCAAGCGATCTTCGTGGCGGTGGGACTCCCCGGCGTGGCGATTGCAGTACTCGCGGCGTTCATGCCGGAGCCCGCGCGCCGTCGTCCAGAGCGAAGCGAAGGACCTGCTCTTGGCGGTGGAGAAGCAGGTGCGTCGCTTCGCCCAGGACGACTGGTCGACTTCCTCAAGGCCAACTGGCCGTTGCTCGCGACCTTCTCGCTCGCCGTGTCGTTCTTCTCGACCGTCAACAACGGGATCGCGGGCTGGTTGCCCACCTACTTCCAGCGCGTGCACGGGTGGACGGCGCAGCAGTCGGGGCTCGTCGCGGGCAGCTTCACGGCGACGATCGGCGTGGCCGGCGCGATCTTCGCGGGACGCTGGGCCGATCGCCTGCGCAGCGAGGGCAAGCTCGACGCCGACCTCATCGTCTTTCTCGTCGGCTCCGTGACCATGGGACTCGCCGCGGTTGTCTTTCCGCTCATGCCCACGGGCTTGAGCTCAGCCGCGGTGCTGGCGGTTGTCAACTTTCCAGCCGCGTTTCCCTTCGGCATCACCTTTGCCGCCATCGCCGTGGTGACGCCGCCACACCTGCGCGCGCAGGTGGCCGCAATTTTCCTCCTGGTCACAAACCTGATTGGCCTGGCCCTCGGGCCGTGGCTTGTCGGCGTGCTCACCGATCGCGTCTTCCATGACGAGAAGGCCATCGGCCTCTCGCTCTCGCTGCTGGCGGGAGCGGGGCATCTGGCTGCGACGGGGTTCATGCTCGGCGCACGGGCGCGCTTCAGGGCAGCGGCCGCCCACGTATCTTGGAACTAAGATATTCGCCGCGGGTTCTGACTATGTTGTGCCAGCCGCCGTGAGGCTCGACGCCCGAGCCCGGCCATCCCATCCGAACCGCTCCCCCGAGGTTTTCGACCATGCTCGTGTTCCTGTCCGCGCTCCTCCTCCTGCCCATCGTGCCACCGACGCCGCGTCCGCACGCGGTCGACAAGGCGCACTCCGAGATCAACTTCGTCGCCGAGGCGCGCTTCCTCTCCGCGCACGGCTTCTTCGGCACGTGGGACGCCGAGGTGATGATTGATCGCGAGAACATGGCCGCGTCGACGATCAAGATCACGATCGACTCGAAGAGCATCAATACGCGCAACGACCGTCGCGATGCGCACCTCAAGAGCAACGACTTCTTCGCCACCGACTCGTTCCCCACGATCACCTTCGTCTCGAAGAAGATCGTGGCCTCGGGCGACAAGGCCTACACGATGACCGGCGACCTCACGATCCGCGGCCGCACCAAGGAAATCACCGTGCCGATCAAGGAGATCTTCTACGAGCCGTCGCCGAATGGCGCGCGCGGCCGCTGGAAGGGCTCGTTCAGCGTCAAGCGCATGGAGTACGGCGTGGCCTACCA
This sequence comes from Gemmatimonadota bacterium, assembly GCA_025359135.1. Lineage (GTDB taxonomy): Bacteria > Gemmatimonadota > Gemmatimonadetes > Gemmatimonadales > Gemmatimonadaceae > JACPPC01. The sequence continues at coordinate 4,315 of JANYHJ010000076.1, forward strand.
GAGCCGGCTCAACCCGATCGAGGATGAAGTGCAGATCCCGTGGGAGCTCTCGCTGCTCGAGAAGCCGTAGCAGGTCGCGGCTCGTCTGGAAGTCGAACGGGGCGGCCTCGCGAGAGGTCGCCCCGTGCTGCATCTGCCACTCGCGAGTGCGCGACGCGTGCGCTCAGCTATGTTCGCGCGGCGCCGCCAGCTCTCCCGTCACCGAATCACGTTCGAGGTTCGTGACGCCGGCCGAGACGACGAAGGCCATGACTTCGGCGGGGTCGGCCTGGATCGGTTCGACGAGCGCGCGCTCGACGATCATCGTGATGCCGGCAAAGGCGTACGCTTGCGGGATGTAGACGGCCACGTGGCCAGGCAGGTTGAGCGCCTCGAGCGAGTCCTGCGTGATGAAGCCCAGCGCGCGTGCGCCGCCGGGCACAAGCGTCACGAGCGCCGGGCGGTTGAAGCGCCGCTTCTCGCCGACGAACGCGTTGAGCATGTCCTTGGTCGAGCTGTAGACGATGCGCACGAAGGGCACGCGCTCGAGCAGGCCATCGAACCAGCCGATCAACTGCGTCGTGATCAGGTTGGCCGCGAGGAAGCCGAAAAGGGTGATGAAGCCGAAGGTGACCACCACGCCCGCGCCCGGCCACGGCAGGTTGAGCCACCCATCGATGATCTGGAAGGCGCGCACCACCACCCACCCCGTGATGGCCACCGGGGCGAGGAGGACGAGGCCCCGCAGGAAGTGCTTGAGGAGCGCGCGCACGAGGTGTGGTTATGCGCCGGCGCGAGGCCGGGCTAGTTCTTGCGGATGCGCTTGACGTTCGCGACGAAGAGCTCCTCGGAGTGACCGCAGCGGTCACGATCGCGGAACACGTCCACCAGTGACCAGCCCGACGGCGTCGCCGTGTTGGTGCAGATCTCGATGACGCTGCCCGAGGCGCGTCCCTCGATCTGCTCGAGCGACCAGACGTTGTAGAGCTTGATCGCGGCCGGATTGGCGCCGTCGCACTGGGTCGTGTCGCGGAGGTCGTCGACCAGCACCCAGCCGGCCGGGATCTTCGCGCCGCGGCAGACGATCTGGCGCTTGCCCTTGGGATCGATGCCGTTCTTCGCGGTGGCCGTGACGGTCGTGCCCGGCTTCTGCGCTCCGGCGGTGCCGGTCGGCGCGGCCAACACCGCGCAGCCGGCGAGGGTGGCGAACGCGAAGGCGCGGGCGGACGCGGCGGGGCGGCTCATCGACATGTCGAAACTCCAGGCGAGGTGGCAGGCGTCGGGTCGGGCGCTGCCGGGCGGCTGACAACACCGGCTCCCGGTCAACGAGAGCATCGTAAGCCCGGCCGCGCGCCAAGGCAAACCGTGACAGGCGCGTGCCGTTTGATTCGGGGGCGGGGTCCCCTAGTTTCCACGCACATGTCCACCTCCGAAACTGCCGCGTCGCCGGCACCAGCCGCGGCGACGCCTGCCGGCGCCGCGGCGCCCGCAACGCCGACGGCCCCGACGGGCAACGGCAACAGTCATGGCGCACCGCCCGCACCGCCGACTGGACCGTGGACGATCGAGAGCGCGAAGACGCTCTACAACATCGAGGGCTGGGGCGCGGGCTTCTTCGACATCAACGCGGCCGGCCACGTCGAAGTGCGTCCCGATCGCAACCGGCCCGAGCAGGGCGTCGATCTCTACGAGATCGCCCGCGACCTGGAGCAGCAGGGCGTCGCGCTGCCGGTGCTGCTGCGCTTCTCCGACATCCTCGACTCGCGCATCCGCCAGCTGCACGAGGCATTCGCGAGCGCGATCAAGGAATACGACTACACGGGACAGTACACGACCGTCTTCCCGATCAAGGTCAACCAGCAGCGCCACGTCGTCGAGGAGATCGTCGAGTTCGGCCGCGCCACGGGGGTCGGCCTCGAGGCGGGCTCCAAGCCCGAGTTGCAGGCGGTGCTCGGTCTCTCGGAGAGCACCGATCACATCATCGTCTGCAACGGCTACAAGGACGACGAGTTCATGCGCCTCGCCCTCATGGGGCAGAAGCTCGGCCATCGCGTCTTCATCGTGCTCGAGCAGCTCTCCGAAGTCGACGTGCTGCTGCAGGCCGCGAAGGAAATCGGCGTGCGCCCCACGGCGGGCATCCGCATCAAGCTCGCGAGCGAAGGGGCCGGGCGCTGGGCGCAGTCGGGTGGGGAGAAGTCCAAGTTCGGCCTTTCGCCGGCCGGGCTCGTGCGCGTGCTCGACAAGCTCAAGGCTGAGGATGCGCTCGACGTCGTCAAGCTGATCCACTTCCACCTGGGCTCGCAGATCACCGACATCCGCTACATCAAGGCGGCGCTCGAGGAAATCACGCGCTACTACGCCGAGTTGCGGAAGCTGGGGCTCGACATCACGCACGTGGACGTGGGCGGCGGACTGGGCGTCGACTACGACGGCTCCAACTCCACCGCGCAGGCGAGCACCAACTATTCGCTCGAGGAATACGCGGGCGACATCGTCTACACGATGGCGGAGGCCTGCCGCGAGCAGGATCTCCCCATGCCGCACCTCATCAGCGAGTCGGGACGCGCACTCACCGCGCACCACGCCTTGCTGCTGCTCAACGTCATCGACGTCGAGTCACAGGTCATGCCCGAGGTGCCGGCCCCCACGGAGGACGAGCACAACATCCTCCACGAGATGTACGAGGAGTACCAGACGATCAGCACCAAGCGGCTGCGCAGCCCGCGCCGGGTGCGCGAGATCCATCACGACATCGAGCACCACAAGGGACGCGCACAGTCGTACTTCGCGAGCGGGGTGCTCTCGCTGCGCGAGCGCGCCAAAGCCGAGCAGTACTACCTGGGCACGGCCAACGAGCTCGCGCGCTTCTGCCAGCGCGACCGCGAGGAATATGCGGACATCCTCAACGAGCTCTCGTCCGCGCTCACCGACCGCTACTTCTGCAACTTCTCGCTCTTCCAGTCGCTGCCCGACTCGTGGGCGATCGACCAGCTCTTCCCGATCATGCCCGTGCACCGGCTCAACGAGGAGCCGACGCGCCGTGGCACGATCCAGGACGTGACCTGCGACTCCGACGGCAAGATCGACCAGTTCGTCGACGGCGAAGCATCGCTCGCGCTGCACACTTTCAGCGACGGCGATCCCTACATGCTCGGCATTTTCCTCACCGGCGCGTACCAGGAAATCCTCGGCGACCTGCACAACCTCTTCGGTGACACGAACGCAGTGCACGTGCGCCTCACCGATGCCGGCTTCATCGTGAGCGACCTCGTGCATGGCGACACCGTGACCGAAGTGCTCAACTACGTCCAGTTCCGCGCCTCCGACCTGCTCGCGACCTTCCGCCGCAAGGTCGGGAATGCGAGCGGCATGGAGCGGTCCGAGGCCAACGGTTTCATCGCCGACTACGTGGCGGGCCTCGAGGGCTACACCTACCTGGAAGGCGAGGCCTCGCGGTGATCCACGCGGCGGGCGGCGCGCGGACGCCCGCGTTCGCCGCGCGCCGGGTGTGGGTGGCCACCGCGTTGGCGGCGCCGCTCCTGCTGCTCGGCGCGAGCGGCGGCGGCGTGCAGGCGTTCCTGCTCGCGCTGGTCGCGACGATCTTCGCGACGTCGGTGCTGGGCTACGCCGCGCAGCGCATCGGCCAGCCCGCCGTGCTCGGCGAACTCGTGGCGGGCGTCGTGCTCGGCAAGTCGGTGCTCGGCGTGCTCGATCCGTCCGACCCGGCGGTACAGGCGTTCAGCGAGATCGGCGTGCTGATCCTGCTCTTCGAGATCGGGATGCACACCGACCTCAAGGCGCTCGTGGCGGTGGGGAGCGCGGCGAGCACGGTGGCGCTGGCCGGCGTCGCGCTTCCGTTTGCCGCGGGATTTGTGGCGTTGCATGCGATGGGACTCGCCACGGTGCCCGCGCTCGTGGGCGCGGCCGCGCTGACCGCCACGAGCGTCGGCATCTCGGCGCGCGTGCTCGGCGATCTCGGGTTGCTGGAGCGACAGGACGGACAGGTCGTGCTCGGCGCAGCGGTGCTCGATGACGTCGTCGGGTTGATCATCCTGAGCGTGATCGCCGGACTCGCGAGTGGCGCCTCGCTCAGTCCCGGTCACGTGGCCAAGGTCGCGGGCGTCGCGATCGGGTTCGTGGGCGCGAGCCTGCTCGTGGGGCATCGCGCACTGCCGCCCTTGTTCAGCGCCATCGACCGGATGAGTTCCGCGAGCGCCATCGGACTGATCGGGCTAGCGGTCGCGTTCCTGCTCGCGTGGCTCGCCGATCGCGCGGGTTCGGCGATGATCATCGGCGCCTTTGCCGCTGGCGTGGTGCTGCACCCGACGCCGCAGCGCGCGGCCATCGAGGAGAAGGTGAAGACACTGGGCTACCTCTTCGTACCGCTCTTCTTCGCGAGTGTCGGTGCGGCGGTGGAGCTCAAGGCGTTGCTCGATGCGCGCAGCCTCAAGATCGGCGCGGTGCTGCTCGCGATCGGCATCGCCGGCAAGGTGGCGGCCGGCTATGCGCCGTGGTGGTACAAGGGGAACAAGCTGCTCATCGGCGTCGCGATGGTGCCGCGCGGCGAAGTCGGCTTGATCTTCGCGCAGATGGGACTCGCCGCGAGCGCGATCGACGCGGGCGAGTTCGGTGCGATCATGTTGATGGTGCTGGGCACGACGTTCGTGACGCCGCCAGTGTTGAGCGTGTTGGCGAAGCGTTCGGCCGTGCGCGGAGCAGGGGAGTAGGCGGCCATCTCACGCGTTCGAGCCTGACGCACTACGTTAGCAGCCCCCTGCTGGAGCCGTTCATGCAGATGCCGCAGCCGTCCCCCCAGCACCGTGCGCTCGAAGTGTTCGCCGGGATGTGGACCGGCACCGAGACGCTGCATCCCTCGCCGTGGGATCCCAAGGGTGGCACCGCCAAGGCGACGATCCGGAATGTCGTGTCACTCGACGGCTTCGCGGTCGTGCAGGACTACGAGCAGGCGCGCGGTGGCATGGTGAACTTCCGCGGACACGGCGTGATGCGCTACGACACCAACGCCGTCGAGTATGTCTTTCACTGGTTCGATTCGTGGGGTGGACCGCCGACGGAATTCCGGGGCTCCGGCACCGACGCCGTCTTCACGCTCTCGAACGCCGGGCAGCAGGGACACACGCGCGCGATCTTCGATTTCCGCGAGGGGAGTCGCTACACCTACCGCATGGACGTGTCGCCCGATGGGGCACACTGGGCGACGTTCATGGACGGCGTGTACACCCGGCAGCCGTGAGCGGCGCGACTCGGTCATGAGTGCGCCAGCCGGTGTCCGGGTAGCATTCGACATGCAACATCATCGCCTCGTTCGTCTCGTCGTCGCAACGATCGTCGCGCTCACGGCCGCGTCCGCGGCGCGCGCGCAGTCGCCGCTCGTTGCGTGGAACTCCGGGCGCGCGGGTGAACCGCTGCTCACGGTGCGTGCGCTCGCGCCGGGCTTCTGGGTGCTGCGCCAGTCGAAGCTCAGCAACGCCGAAGCGCCCTTCATCTATCTCATGGCCGGGACCACGCGGGCGCTGCTGGTGGACACCGGCGCGGAGCCCGCCGCAGGCACCACGCTGCCGCTGCGCGAGCTCGTGGACTCGCTGCTCGCTGAACACGCGACACGCACGCGCACCCCGATGGTGCCGCTGCTCGTCATGCACTCGCACGGGCATCGCGACCACAAGGCGCTCGACGCCGCGTTCCGCACGCGTGCACAGACCGTCGTGGTCACGGCGGTGGCTGACACCATCCAGGCGTTCCTCGCGCTGCCGCGCTGGCCCGACGCCGAAGGCACGATCGAGCTCGGCGGCCGCACCATCACCGTGCTGCCGACCCCCGGACACGAACCGGCGCACCTCATGTACTACGACGCCACCACGCGCACGCTGCTCGGCGGCGACATGCTCTATCCCGGCCTGCTCACCGTGCGCGACCTCGCGGCCTTCCAGGCGAGCACGCTGCGTCTCGTCCGCTTCGCCAAGAGCCACCCGATCAGCGCCATCCTCGGCGCGCATGTCGAGATGACGCGCGAGCGTCGCATCATGTACCCGCTCGGCACGGTCGCGCAGTCGGACGAACATGTGCTCGCGCTCCCGGCGTCGATCATCGATACACTCGCTGCGGCACTCACCCACGTGGGAGATTTCCGTGAGGACGATGTGCACGATGACATCATCCTCAACCGCGTGCTCCCGCCGGTGGCGCAGCCCGCAAAGCCGCGAACACTGTAGCGCTTCGCACCGTAGCGGCTCGCACCGTAGGGGTTCGCACCGTAGCGGTTCGCACCGTAGGGGTTCGCACCGTAGCGCAACAACGGCTCATCCATGCACTGAGCCCCCGAGTGCTCCCCGCGAAGCCGCTCAGCTGTGTGCGTTGTCGAGTTGCGCCGTCAGCCAGCCACTCACCGCGGCCAGGCTCTCCGCC
>JANYHJ010000079.1 GCA_025359135.1 Gemmatimonadota bacterium
GGGGCGCCGACCGTGGTGCAGGGGCAGTATGACGCCCTCTCGCGTGCCCTCTCGAACGTGCTGCTCAACGCCGTGGACGCCTGCCGCGGCACGGCGGGCGGCATTCGGGTGAGCATCGCGTCGGGCAATGGTGCGCTTGGCGGCCGGGCCGCGGTGTGCCTCGCGGTCGAGGATCAGGGCACCGGAATCAGCGCGGAGAAACTTCCGCGTATCTGGGACCCGTATGTGACACACAAGCCCGGCGGCACCGGGCTCGGACTGGCGATCGTGCGCCAGACGGTCCTCGCGCATGGCGGCGCCGTCGCCGCCCGCAGCGAATCCGGGCGCGGCACGACCATCACGATGACCTTGCCGATCGATTCCCCTTCACCGAGCACTCCAGCGTGACCGAAGACCTCGTTGCCATCGTCGGCGGACTCGCCTTCATCCCGACCTGCCTCGGCGTCTGGTTCTGGGGACGCGGCTACCTGCACAAGATCGAGGCCGCCACGAAGGCCGCGCCACCGATCAGCAGCGAGGTCCTCCAGCGCCTGGAGCGCATGGAGCAGGGCATCGATGCCATTGCCGTCGAAGTCGAGCGGATTTCCGAAGGGCAGCGCTTCACCACCAGGCTGATGTCCGAGCGTTCGGTGCAGGCCGCACTGCCGGGCAGGGGAGAGGTGTCATGACGCCGCAGGTCGCACCAACCCCACCGTTGCCACCGACGGGACCCACGCCACCGAGCGTGCCGTCGCCGGACGTCATCATCGGCGGGCCCGGCGGGCCGCCCTTCGACCCGAACTTCATGGCGCAACGCGCCGAGGAGATCGCGGTCACCTTCTTCATCGCGCTGGCGTTCGTCATCGTGGGGCTGCCGATCGCGCGGGCCTTCGCGCGCCGCATGGATCGCAATACCACGCGCGGCAAGGACAACGCCGTTCCCGCCGATCTCACGGAGCGGCTCACGCGCATCGAGCAGGCGGTCGAGTCGATCACGGTCGAAGTCGAGCGCGTCGCCGAAGGCCAGCGCTTCACCACCAGGTTGCTGAGCGAACAGAACGCACCGGCGGCGTTGCCCGCCAAGGAGCGCATGTGATGATGCAGCAGGTGACCACCATGCCGACGCACGCGGGCAGCGTGAACGCCGCCCCGGCGCGTGCGAGCAACGTCATCGTGCTCGAGGCCACGCAAGCGCCCGGTCCCGCGCAGGCACCGACGAACGCCGGCCAGACCACGGAGCAGCCCGCGCGCATGCCAGGCACGCGCCGCGGCATCTCGCCCCAGTCCGCTGACATCGCGTTCGCCATTTGTGCCTGCGTGGCCGTGTGTGCCATCGCGACGGCCGCGATGCGCATCTTCGCCCCGCGCCGCGACCGCCCGGTCATTTCGAGCGGCAGCTCGCCCGAGACGGCCGAGCGCCTCGCGCGCATCGAGCAGGCCGTGGATGCGATCGCGCTCGAAGTCGAGCGCATCTCCGAGGGCCAGCGCTTCACCACCAAGCTGCTCGCCGAACAGCACACGCCGGCACTGCCCGCCAAGGAGCGCATCTGATGTCGCAGGCCACCACCAGCGCGCCGCCTCCGGCGCAGGCGCCGTCGTCGAACAAGTCCGCGCCCAAGAGCAGCGAGAAAACGATCCAGACCGCGCCCGACGGTCGCGTCATCATCCGCACGAACGATTCGCCTGAACTAGCGCCGGCCGCCGAGGGAAGCACCCTTCCGCCACAGATCCCCTACGACCCGAACGCGGGCCCGCCGCAGGGCGCGATCATCCTCTCGATCGCCTTCTTCGTCTGCACGGCCGCGGTCATCATCGGCTTGCCGCTCGTGCGCGCCTTCGCGCGCCGCATGGACCGGAGCGGCGGCCTGCCCGAGCGCGCCGGCGCGACTGATCCCGAGAGCGCCCAGCGTCTCGCGCGCATGGAACAGGCCATCGACTCGATTGCCCTCGAAGTCGAGCGCATCTCCGAGGGCCAGCGCTTCACCACCAAGCTGCTGAGCGAAGCGCCCAAGGGCGTCAACGTCGAGCGGCGCGTCGGACAAGGCTGAGACGAGCAACGGATGCCGACTGTCCTCATCATCGACGACGAACCGAACATCCGCCGGATGGTCGGCGCGGTGCTCGCCGCCGAGGGCTACGAGGTGCGCGAGGCGCCCGATGGTCCCGCCGGCATCGCCGCGGCGCGCGACCAGGAACCTGACGCGATCCTCCTCGACCTCATGATGCCCGGCGAGCCGAGCGGACTGGGCGTCTTGAGCGCACTCAAGGCCGCGTCGCCCGACGTGCCCGTGGTCATGATGAGCGGCAAGGCGGGCCTCGCAGACGCCGTGCAGGCCACGCGACTCGGTGCAGTCAACTTCCTCGAGAAGCCGCTCAGCCCCGAGGCCGTGCTCCTGTCGCTCGCGACCGCCATGGAGTTGCGGGCCGCGCGGCGCGAAGCGAGTGCACTGCGCGCCGACCTCGGGCTCGACGGCACCATGGTCGGCGACTCGGCCGCGATGCGCGAGCTGCGCACCCTCATTGCGCAGGTGGCGCCGAGCGATGCGCGCGTGCTGATCACGGGCGAGTCGGGCACGGGCAAGGAGCTCGTCGCGGCGGCGCTGCATGCCGCGAGTCCGCGGCGCAACCGGCCCTTCGTGCGCGTCAACTGTGCCGCGATTCCGCGCGACCTGGTCGAGAGCGAGATGTTCGGCCACGAGAAGGGCGCCTTCACCGGCGCGATGGAGCGCCGCATCGGCCGCTTCGAACTCGCGCATACCGGCACGCTCTTTCTCGATGAGGTAGGCGACCTGGGCGCCGAGGCGCAAGCCAAGCTGCTGCGTGCGCTCGAGGCCCGCGAGATCGAGCGGTTGGGCGGCGGCAAGCCGATCGCGGTGGACGTGCGCATCGTTTCAGCCACGAACAAGGACCTGCGTGGCTCGGCCGCCAATGGCGGCTTCCGCGAGGACCTGCTCTTCCGCCTCGACGTGATCCCGATGCACCTCTCGCCGCTGCGCGAGCGCTCGGAGGACGTGCCCGCGCTCGTGGGCCACTTCGCGCGGTTGCAGCGCGCGCGCACCGGGCGCGCGTCGGTCACGTGGAAGGATGACGCGATCCACGAGATGGCGGGCTACCGCTGGCCGGGCAACGTGCGCGAACTCGCGAACATCGTGGAACGCTTGAGCATCCTGCATGCGGGCGGCACGGTCGGTGCGTCCGAAGTGCGCGCGGTCGTGACGGGCGCTTCTTCCAACGCAAATGGCGCCGTGCCGGCCGCCGTGAGCACGGCATCGACGACGCCGTCGGGTGGCGTCTCGCGCCTCACACCGCCATCGGTTGCGGCGTACGGCCACCTGCCGCTCTCCGATGCCCTCGACGACTTCGAGAAGACGCTCATCCAGCGCGCCGTGCAGGCCGCGGGCGGCAACATCGCCGAGGCTGCGCGCCGGCTGCAGACCGATCGTCCGAATCTCTATCGCCGCATGCGACGGCTGGGGATCGCGGGCGGAGCCACGGAGTGACGTCGTCCCGACACGGGCGTATCGTGTCGCCACTTGTGCCGCTTTCAGGACAGCGACACGCAGGGCAAAGGTTTGAAGCGTCACAACGTGTTGCTGGGCCAACGCTTGAGGTGCGCCGCGTGTCGTGGTACGCCTCATGCCCATGGTGTGGACGACCCATGATGGAGATGCCGTGATGCGAACGATGACCTGGTCCGCCTTGGCGGCCATCGGTGTCCTCTCCTGCCTGAGCGCCCCCGCGCACGCGCAGGACCGCGACGAGTACCGCAGCCGACGCACCGTGCCCACGTCGGTGGCGGCCGAGCTGGTGGACGTCTACAACGCCGAGCGCACGCGAAGGCTGCGCGGCCCCGCGACGGTCGAGGAGGACGAGGACATCCGTGGCGACGTGGCCGTGCTCGACGGCACGCTGACGGTGCGCGGCCTCGTGCGCGGCCGGATTGTCGCGATCAACGGCAATGTGCGTCTCGCACGCGGTGCGCGCGTGGAAGGCGACGTGCTGATCGGCGGCGGGTATCTGGAAGGACGGAGCGACGGCTGGGTGGGCGGCGAAGTGCGCACCTACGCCGACCGCGTGTCGTATCGGCGCGATGGCGTGATGCTGATTCCGGAAGAAGGACACGACCGCGACCTCGCGTGGTGGTCGGACTTCAAGTCGCGCGACGGGCTGCGCACGTCGGTCAACCTCGGCGGCGCGAGCACGTACAACCGCGTCGAGGGGCTGCCGATCAACCTCGGGCCGCAGGTGCGCACCGACTTCAATGGAGGGCGCTTCCTGCTCGACGCGCAGGCCGTCTTCCGCACGATCCAGGGCTGGCAGTGGAATGCGCAGACGGTGGGCTACAAGGCGCGCAGCGAGCTGCGCCTCGGCCAGCGCAACGGCATCGCCTTTGGCGGACGGTTGTTCGACATCGTCGACGGCGTCGAGAACTGGCAAATGAGCGACGCGGAGGTCGGGCTCGGCTCCTTCCTCTTCCAGCGCGATTTCCGCGACTACTACATGCGCCACGGCGGCCAGGCGTACGTGCGCCTCTATGCCGGCGACGGCGGCGAGTTGACGTTCGGGTACGGGCAGGAGCAGTGGAAGAATCCGCTCCTGACGAGCGTCTTCTCGCTCTTCAAGCTCGACGGCGGCTGGCGTCCGCTGCCGACGATGGACGAGGCCGACATGCATCTGTTGACCGCGCGCTGGCAGTTCGACACGCGCAATGACCTGGACGATCCCACGAATGGATGGTGGATCCAGGCCGACTATGAGCGCGGCCAAGGCAAGATTCGCCGCATCGGCTCGGTGGTGCCGGCGCAGCAGGCGGCGGTACCGTTCACGGACGTGGCGTACGCGCGCGGCTTCCTGGACTTCCGCCGCTACACGCGCGTGGGGCCCGATGCGCAGCTCAACTTCCGCGTCGTGGGCGGTGGCATGCTGCCCAACAGCGACCCGCTGCCGATGCAGCGCAAGCTGTCGGTGTCGGGCCCGGGCTCGCTCGCCGGGTTCGCGTTCCGCCAGGAGAGCCCGACGCTCGTCAACATCAGCGAGTGCACGGTGACGCAGCTGCCCGGCACGCCGGCCAACTGTGACCGGATGCTGCTGGCGCAGCTCGAGTTCAAGGGATCGCTCGACTTCAACCTCTTCAACGACATCTTCGATCGTTCGGATGCCGGCGGCCCGTTCGGCTACCAGCCGCGGCCGAAGAAGGCGTCGCGTCTCCGCAGCGGGCACTGGGTGATCTTCACCGACGCGGGGCGTGGATGGCTCGTGAGCCCGTCGGCGCTGCCCGGGCTGTCGGTGAGCGGCAAGATCCCGGACTTGAACACCTTCCGCACCGACGCGGGCGTCGGCTTCGATTTCGGCGCGGTGGGGCTCTACTACGCCAAGGCGATGTCGGACCAGGATCGTCCGGGGGTGTTCTTCCTGCGGTTGCACTCACGGTTCTAGGAACGACCGTACGTGATCCCCTCCACCCGCGCCGTGTTGTTGAGCGTGATGCTGGGCGTGCCGCTCGTTGCGGCGCGTCCAGCCGTGGCGCAGGACATCGTCCTCGACGTCACGGTGGCCACGCCAGGACAGCAACGATTGCTCGGTCCCGTGCTCGTGCAGAAAGGGGCGCTCGACGATGCCGACCTGCGCGAGCGACTCAAGAACGGCTTTCCGGCCCGCCTCCACTTCAAGACCGAACTCTGGGGCATCGGGCGCTGGTTCAACGAGCTCGAGGGCACGTTCGAGTACGACGTGCGGATCCTGTATGATCCCCTCGAGAAGGTGTACGGCGTGGTCCGTGCGACGCCGGAGCGCGTGACGGTGCTCGGGCGCTTCGACCGGTTCGTGGACGCGCAGGCGACGGTCGAGCAGGAGTACCGCATTCCGCTCGTGCCCAAGAAGCAGGACCGCTACTACTACATCATCAAGCTCGAGGTCGAGACGCTATCGGTGAGCGACCTGAACGAGGTGGAGTCGTGGCTCAAGGGCGACTTCAACCCGGCCGTGCGCGGCGACAAGAATGCGGGCACGGCGCTCGGGCGCGGCATGCGGAGCCTGATGCTGCGGCTGCTCGGCGGCGACAAGAAGACGGTGGAGACGCGGAGCGTGACGTTCAGTCCGCAGTAAGGGATCGTGCGGGCGCGGTCTGTGCCCTGATGCCTCGCACGTCCGGCCGATGCTCCCGGGGGGTCAAGGTGCGAAGCGTGGCATCCACGACCGCGAGCGGATCATCGAGGCGCAGGAGGTCGAGCGGCACCATGGGTGCAATCCCTTTCCCGCGCATGCCGCCTGCCGGGAGGCGCAGGTGCGCCGTGATCGTCGGGTAGCCGAGCAACCACCGGCGTTCGTATTGAGAGAACGGGACGATGTTGGTGCTCTGGTAGTCGAGCGCCCCGGCGGTGGGTTCGCCGAACAGCGTCACGCGCGTGCTGCGGATCGCAGCGAGCACGAGCACCTCGGCGGCGCTGACCGTGCCGCGATCCACGAGAACGCCAACGCGCGCGGGGCCGCTGATCGGCGCAGGCAGCGACGGCCGGGGCGGCGGGCTCTCCGGCGTGGCGAGCGGGACGAACTCCCCCGAGTGCGCCTGCAGCCGCGCCAGCAATTCTTGCACGAAGCGGCTCGACTCCGGGCCGAAGGCCCGCCTGGCATAGGCCAGCTGGTCCTCGCTCGAGAGCATGACCGCTTCATCGTCGGCGAGCTGCGCGGGCCGCATCGGATCGCTGACGAGGTACGGCAGGAGCGCGTCGCTCGTGCGCGCACCGCCGCCCTCGTTGCCGCGCAGGTCCACGATCAACCGTTCGGCGCCGCGGAGCCACCGCTCGTTGTCGCGGAGGAGCCGCTCGAGGAGCGACTTGTAGGGGCCGTCATGCGACGGCATCGAGACGATGACGGTGCCCGCCCGCGTGAGGAGCGTGGGCCGATGCGCATCGGCGGGATCGAGCAGGCCGCTGTCGGCGCGCGCGACGGGAAACGCCTTGCCCCACATGCCGGGCGAGAGCCGGAGCAGCACGCGCTTGTGGATGACGGCCTCGCGGTGCTGCTGCGCGAAGTTCCGCTCCCACAGCTCCATGTCATAGCGGCCCTCGCTGCGGCGCACGAGGCGCGCCCGCACGTCGCCCGGATGCCAGAGCGCGGAATCTGCGGTGAGCATGACGGCGATGAACTGGCCGCTCGGCGCGGTCGTATCGGCCACCACGGCGAAGCGCTGTGGGCCGTCGTACCAGATCCCCTCGATCGGGTCGAGCGCGTCGGCGCGCGCCGTGAGGTAGGCGCGGGCGCCTGCCTCATCGATTGGCCGCGACGTCACGCTGGCGGCACGGCGGGTCGTCTCGGCCGTGTCGAGCCGACGCGACTCGTAGAGGAAGAGGTGCGGATCGTCGAACCACGCGACCAACGCCTTGAGAACAGCATGGCACGCCGCGCCGTCCACGCGCTCGGCACGCGCGGCGAGCGCGGCGAGGTCCTGGTCGAAGCGCGCCCGCTTCTCGCCGGTGACTTCGAGCCTGTAGCCGCCGTAGTTGGCCGCGATGCGTTGGTGCAGGAGCCGCAGGTCCTCGCTGCAGCTGGGGAACGGGGCCACGGCTGCTTGCCCGTGGACAGGGGAGGCGACCGCGAGCGCGGCAGCGAGGAGCAGTGGATGCCACGACCGATTGGCGATCATGCGGGCTCGAGCGAGGTGGAGGGCGCGTGAGCGAATACCTCCCTGTACTCGGCGCCGGGCCATCGAGTTTCACCGCGAGACTTGAACCCGGCCGTGCGTGGCGACAAGAACGCGGGCACGGCGCTCGGACGTGGCATGCGGAGCCTGATGCTGCGCCTGCTGGGCGGTGACAAGAAGACGGTCGAGACGCGGAGCGTGACCTTCAGTCCGCAGTAGGGCGGCTGCCTACCAGTTGTTCACGCGCGCGATCGTGCCGATGACCACCGGACTCGCGCCCTCGACCTGCACGTAGCGCTCGTGCGCCGCGGCCGTGGCGCAGGCGTGGTTGGGCAGCACGCGCAGCAGCGTGCCCACGGGCAGCTCGGGCACCGGCCGCGTGTCCCCCTTCCGCCGACCGACGATGCCGTGTTCCTGGCTGCCGGAGAGCATCACGAGATCGTCGAGCGGCTTGCCCGCGAGATCGCAGACCACGCCGAATGACTGGTCGACCGCCTGCACGCTCGTGCCGCGATCGCGGGACATCGACATCCAGCCGCCGTCCGTGATGATCCATCCCTTGGACGGCTGGTGGCCGATCACGCTCACCATCACGCTGATCGCGATCTCGTCCACCTTGCAGACGCCGATGCCCGCCATCACGAGGTCGTGGAAGACGTACACGCCGGCTCGGACCTCGGTCACGCCGGTGAGCTCGTCGGCAAAGAGCGCGGTTGGCGTCGAGCCCACGCTCACGATGTCGCAGTTGTGGCCGTCGGCACGGAGCCGGCCGGCCGCGAGCACCACCGCGTCACGCTCGGCGTGCGAGGCCGCACGGCGTGCATCGGGCGTGCGCGCGTAGTACGACTCGCCCGCGTGCGTCATCACGCCGCGG
>JANYHJ010000080.1 GCA_025359135.1 Gemmatimonadota bacterium
TGTAGTCCGCGCCCTCGAAAGTCCCGGTGCCAAGGAAGCAGGAAGGACGCGCGAGGAGACGCGACCCTCGCATTCCGGCCGCGCATCGCCCACAATTGAGGATGCGCCAGTTCACCCGATTTGCCGCCGTCGTGGCCCTGGGCGGCACCGCCGCGTGTCAGTCCGCCGCGCCCCGCGCCACCTCGCAAGCGCCCACTCCCGCGTCACAGTCCGCGACTTCGCAGGGCGCCACATCGGGCACCGACTACGACGCGATCGTGCGCGCCCGCACCGACAGCATGCGCCACCGCTTCACCCCCGCGGACGTGCGCTTCATGACGGGCATGATCGGGCATCATGCGCAGGCCCTCGTGATGTCGGCGTGGGCGCCCACCAACGACGCGAGCAACGGTGTACGCACACTCGCCTCGCGCATCATCAATGCGCAGAAGGACGAGATCGCGCTCATGCAGGCATGGTTGCGCGATCGCGGCCAGCCCGTGCCCGCCGTGCCGGGTGCAGGCGCTGCGGCGGCACCCGCTACCACGATGAGCCATGACATGGCCGGCATGAACCACGACATGAGCAGCCACGCCCTCATGCCCGGCATGCTCACCGATGCCCAGCTCGCGCAGCTGGGCGCGGCCAAGGGCGACGAGTTCGACCGGCTCTTCCTGACCTTCATGATCCAGCACCACCAGGGCGCCGTCTCGATGGTGCTCGACCTCTTCAAGACCGACGGCGCGGCGCAGGACGAACTCGTCTTCAAGTTCGCCTCCGACGTGCAGGTCGATCAGTCGACCGAGATCGCCCGCATGCAACGCATGCTCGCCCTCACGCCGACGCACTGAGTTCCGCGTCTCGCTCCCGCTCTCGTTCCTCTCGACGTCCGTCCCCTTCAGGATCCCCCCATGTCCGCTCCCATACCGCATCACGTCACGCCTCGTGCGATTGCGCTCGCCGCGTCGCTCCTTTTCGTGAGCGCCTGTGCCTCGATGGGCGGCGGCGCCAGCGACAACTTCGGCCCGCCCTCGCCCGACCCGCGCGTCGGCCTCAAGGCCGGCCTCATGAATGCGGAGGAAGCGGCGTGGAACCTGCGCGTCGTCAGCAAGTCGCCGCCGCCACCGCAGTTCGTCGGCGTCACCAACTCCGACTTGGCCTTCCGCGGCAACTACGTCATCCAGGGCAGCTACAACGGCTACCAGATCTGGGACATCTCCGATGTCACCAAGCCGGCGGTCGTCGCAGCCTACGTCTGCCCCGCGTCGCAGTCCGACGTGTCGGTCTACAAGAACCTCCTCTTCGTCTCGGGTGAAGGCCTCACGGGCCGCCTCGACTGCGGCACGCAGGGGGTGCGCACCGCCGTCAGCAACGAGCGACTCCGCGGCGTCCGCATCTTCGACATCACCGACATCAAGAATCCGCGCAACGTCGGCAACGTGCAGACGTGCCGCGGCTCGCACACGCACTCGCTGCTCGTCGATCCCAAGGATCCCGAGAACGTCTACGTCTACATCTCGGGCTCCTCAGGCGTGCGCCCGGAAGCCGAACTCGCCGGCTGCTCCGGCGCGACGCCGGACAAGGACCCGAACTCGGCCCTCTTCCGCATCGAAGTCATCAAGGTGCCGCTCGCGCATCCCGAGCAGGCCCGCATCGTGAGTTCGCCGCGCATCTTCAATGATCTCGTCGGCCCGCCGCACCATGGCGAGGCGCCGGACGACATCATCGAGAAGAACAAGGCCAAGGCGCGCGGCGCGTTCTACGCCGTCGTCGAGGGCGAAACGTTCGTGCTCCCTGACCGCTTCGCCGCCAACCTGCTCGACAGCGTGGTCAAGGCGCGTGGTGGTGCCGGCAGCGCCACCGCAACCGCGGCCGACAGCGCGTCGCTGCGTGCCAACATCCAGACGATCATCGAGAAGCGCTTCGGCGCCGCGGGCGCATCCAAGGGCCCGCGCCCCGGCCCGACCCAGTGCCACGACATCACGCTCTTCCCCGGCATCGGACTCGCCGGTGGCGCCTGCGAAGGCTACGGGCTGATCCTCGACATCTCCGATCCGTCGAATCCCAAGCGCCTCGCCGCCGTCTCCGACTCGAACTTCTCCTACTGGCACTCGGCCACCTTCAACAACGACGGCACCAAGGTGCTCTTCACCGACGAGTGGGGCGGCGGTGGCGGCCCCAAGTGCCGTGCCTCGGATCCCAAGGAGTGGGGCGCGGACGCGATCTTCACGCTCGAGAGCGGCAAGCTCTCGTTCAAGAGCTACTACAAGATGTCGGCGCCGCAGACCTCGTTCGAAAACTGCGTCGCACACAACGGCTCGCTCATTCCGGTGCCGGGGCGCGACATCATGGTGCAGTCGTGGTACCAGGGCGGCGTTTCGATCTTCGACTTCACCGACGCGAGCCATCCGCGCGAGATCGCCTTCCATGACCGTGGCCCGGTGGATTCCACGCGCATGGGCAACGGCGGCACCTGGTCCGTCTACTGGTACAACGGCGTCATGATCAGCTCCGAGATCGCGCGCGGACTCGACATCTTCGAGCTCACGCCGAGCGCGTGGATGACGCAGAACGAGATCGACGCGGCCAAGAGCGTCAAGCTCGACTACCTCAACGCGCAGGGTCAGCCCAAGTTCGTCTGGCCGGCGTCATTCGCCGTGGCCCGCTCGTTCGTGGACCAGCTCGAGCGTGGCAAGGGACTGGGCAATGGCCGCATCGAGGCCATTCGCGGTGCACTCGTGGCTGCCGAACAGGCGTCGGGCATGGCGCGCAGTACGGCGCTCAGTGCGCTCTCGGCCCAAGTGGATGGTGACGCGGGCGCGGCGCGCGATGGCGCCAAGGTCAGGATGCTCGCGGGGGCGCTGCGCGACTTGGCGTCCGCCAGCCGATAGAACGGCAGCAACGGCCGGTGCGCATCGCAACTTCCCGCGCACCGGCCCGTACGGCGTACTGATGAACGAGCCCGTCATTTCCGTCAGGCAGTTGCAGAAGCGCTATGGCGCGACGATCGCCGTCAGCGACGTTACGCTCGACGTGCAGGCCGGCGAGATCTTCGGCCTGCTCGGCCCCAACGGCGCCGGCAAGACCACCACCATGGAATGCGTGCAGGGATCGCGCCGCCACGACGGCGGCACGATCCGCGTGCTCGGCCTCGATCCGCAGCGGGATGCGAACCAGCTGCGCATGCGGATCGGCGTGCAGCACCAGGAAGCACAGCTGCAGAAGCGCATCAAGGTGTGGGAAGCGGTGGACCTCTGGTCCTCGCTCTACGAAAGCGCGGTCGACACCGACGCGCTGCTCGAGCGCCTCGGGCTCACCCCGAAGCGTGACGCCTGGTTCATGACGCTCTCGGGCGGGCAGAAGCAGCGGTTGTTCATCGCGCTCGCGCTCATCCACGAACCGGAGTTGGTCTTTCTCGACGAGCTCACCACGGGACTCGACCCACAGGCGCGCCGCACGATCTGGGAGCTCGTGCTCGGCATCCGAGAGCGCGGCACGACCGTGTTCCTCACGACACACCTGATGGAGGAAGCCGAGCGGCTGTGCGATCGGGTCGCGATCATGGATCACGGGCGCGTGATCGAGGTCGGCACGCCGGAGGAACTGGTGCGCAAGCACTGCCCCGAGCACAGCGTGGCGTTCACGAGCGACAGCGCGGTGGACGATGCCCACTTGAAGCAGGTGGGTGGCCTCGTGCGCACCGCGCGCAGCGGTGAGACCCTCACGCTGACTGGCACCGGCGACGACTTCGTGACCAACGTGATTGCGCACGTCGCACGTGAGGGGTTGCGCGTGCGCGGCTTCCGCACCGAGATGCCAACGCTCGAGGACGTCTTCCTCACGCTCACCGGCCGCG
>JANYHJ010000141.1 GCA_025359135.1 Gemmatimonadota bacterium
TCCCACCACTACGAGCAGCACGATGCCGACGGCGAGCGCGGGGCCCGCCTGCACGAGCAGCGGCAGGTTGACCGACGCGCCGAGCAACAGCACCGCGAGCTCGAGCACGCGGTTGGCGGTGAAACGGACACCGGCGTCAACACCGTCGCTCGTGGACCAGGTGGTACGCACGATCATGCCGAGCACGATCGCAAGCACGAGCGCCTCGACCACGGGATGGCCGAAGCGACGCACCTCGAGTTCGGCGATGCCCTCGGCTACGAGCGCAATGATGGCCGCGAGCGCCATGCCCGGGATCAACTGAGCGAACGATACAGCACGCGCCGGGCCGTCGAACTCGGGCTCGGCGTTCGCGCGCGGCGCTGCGCCCACTACGGCACTCGCTCGAAGACCAAGCGCCGTGCGCCGCTGACGACCGTGAAGCTGCTCGCGCGTCCGTTGAGGCGCTGCACCTGGATGTCGTCGGCCGACTCGCGCGTGAAGTAGAGGTCGGGCCCCTGCGGCAGCCACTCGACCGAATCGATCGGACTGCGCACGAGCCAGAGTCGCGGTGCGTGCGGGCGCACGTCATACGTGATCGAGTCGTTGCCGATCTTGAGGCGATAGGCGCCGGCCGTCGATGCTTCGGCACGTGCATCGCGCGAGGACGCGAGCACCTTCGCGGCGCGCGGCAGCGTACGGAGTCCCATGGCCTCGTCGAAGGCATAGGTGATCTCGTTGAGCAACGCGCCGCTCACGCCATTGGTCATGACGACGAGCCCGCGTCCCTTGGCGGGATACATGAGCATTGTCGCGACAAAGCCCTCGTCGCGGCCACCGTGCGAGAAGACGAGCGAGTCGCCGTCACCGGCGAGGGTGACGCCGAGGCCCCAGGCCTTGCCCATCGCATTCGCGAAATTCGGCGGCAGCGTGATCTGCGGCGTGAGCATCGTGCGCGCCATCGCGGGCGAGAGGGGCAGCCCCGTCGTGCCGCGTGAGGCGCGCGCGATGGAAATCGCCCAGCGCGCCAGATCCGACGGCGTCGTCCACAGGCCGGCTGCCGCCATCTCCGGATAGACGTGGTAGCGTCCACGCACCGCCGTGTCGCCGTGCTCGTGGCCCGCGGCCGTCAGTCGCACGCGCGCCGGTGTCAGCTGTTGCTCGTAGCTCGACGCGCGCATGCCGAGCGGCCCGAGCACGAGCCGCTGCATGAGGGCGGGGAACGGTTCACCGGTGACGTCGGTGGTGAGCAGCTGCGCGATGGTGTAGCCACCGCCCGAGTACATCCACGACGTGCCGGGCACGGCGAAGCTCTTGACGACGCCCGTGTTGGCCGGTTTCTCGCCATTGAGGAGCTGCGGCACCGTGGGCAACGGCGCGCGGACGTCGTAGCCGGGGAAGCCCCACACGGTGGTGCCGGCCGAGTGCGAGAGCAGCCGGCGCAGCGTCACCTTTTCGGTCGTGGTGAATTCACTCGGCGGAAGCTTCCACGACGTGAGCCGCGCGTTGATGTCTTCGTCGAGCGAGAGCTTGCCCTGTTCGACGAGCGCCAGCGCGCCTGACGCGAAGACCGGCTTGCTGATCGAACCGGCGAGAAAGAGCGTGGCGGTGTCGACCAAGTCACGCGCGCCGAACTCCGTCGTGCCGAAGCCGCGCGCCCACACCACCTGGTAGTTGTCGATGACGGCAATGCTCACCCCGGGCACGTGATAGCGCTTCATGCGCTCGGTGATCGTGAAGCTCGTGTCGCGTTCGCCCGTGATGCGCACCGCGGGGCGGAGTCCGTTGGCGAGCTGCGCGCCCAGTCGGACGGCGGCCGCCGACTGTGCGGACGCCGATGCGGACGCTGCGACGATCAGGGCGGAGCCAAGGCGAAGCGCGATCCGCATGGTGCGACTACTCCACGTGAGGGGTGCGTGAAGCTAGTGGCCGGGCGGCGTGCGTCAGGGCGCGGGGGTCGCGAGCGGCTTGCCCTGCTCGACCACGTAGACGGCCACGAGCTTGACCACACCGGTGCCCGTGTTGCGCACGAGGTGCGGTGTGTTGGCCGGGATGTAGAACGCATCGCCGGGCTTGAGTGGCTGCGCGTCCTGTCCCGCGACCTCGAGCGTGCACGTGCCCTCGATGATGAAGCCCATCTCCTCCCCCGCGTGCGTGTGGCGCTGCGACACGCCGCCGGCGGCGAGCTCGACGGCCGCCTGCACGCCGTCGCGGCCCGCCGCAGTGAGCGCGTGCTGCATGAGGATCGTGCGCTTGAGCGCTGAAGGCGCCGCTTGTGCGCGTGCGGATGAGGGAAGGGCAGCGGCGAGGAGGGCGATGCAGCTTGCGACGCGAACGATGGCGCGCATGGAGGGCTCGGCGGTTGGGGTCGGCAATCGTCGCACGAAGCGGTGAGGGCCGCAAGCGCGCGCCGGAAGCTGGCCTGCGTATGGCGCACCCGCCGCGACCACGCGACCTTACGGCTCCTTCTTCGCGCTCAAGGACTTCGCATGCGCCTGTTCCGTTCGGTCGTCGCCGTGCTCACCTGCCTTCCCGCGCTCGCGAGCGCCCAACGTCCGCCGTCGCTCGCCGGCCGCTCGACGGTCTACGCACCGCACGGCGTCGTGGCCACGTCGCAGCCG
>JANYHJ010000178.1 GCA_025359135.1 Gemmatimonadota bacterium
CCACCCATCGCGCAGACGATCCAGAACGGGATGATGGCGGAGAACACCGGCAGCTGTCGCCCGGCCATCGCGGAGAGCTTGAGCACGTCGAGCCCGGTGACCTGCGCGAGCGTGGTGATGGGGATGCCGACCGATCCGAACGCGACGGGCGCGGTGTTGGCGATGAGGGAGAGTCCCGATGCTTCGAGCGGCGAGAAGCCAAGCCCGAGCAGCAGTGCCGCGGTGACGGCCACGGGTGTGCCGAACCCCGCCGCACCCTCGAAGAAGGCGCCGAATGCGAAAGCGATGAGGAGCAGCTGCAGCCGCTTGTCGGCGGTGATGCCCGCGATGCTCTGCCGCACGAGGTCGAAGTGGCCGCGCTCGACGGTCATCCGGTAGAGGAAGATGACGTTGAGCACGATCCATCCGATCGGGAAGAGGCCGTAGGCCGCGCCGAATGCGGTGCTCGCGAGCACGAGCTTGACGGGCATGCCGAATACGGTCGCCGCGACGATGCCACCCGTGAGGACGGCCAGCAGTCCCGCGACTGGGGCGCGCACCTTGTGCGAGGCGAGCAGTCCGAGCAGCACCACGAGCGGCAACGCGGCCACGAGCGTGGAGAGCACGTGCGAGCCGAGGGGGTCGTACGTCTGGGACCAGGTGGGCACGGTACGCTGCTCGGTCTATTGTTGACGCGCCAGACGTAGGCGCGACGTGCGCGGATGACGGCGCTCAGCCCGCAAGCACTGGGACAAACTGCATCACGCGCACGTCGCGCGCACGCTCGGCCGGACCCGAAGCCCAAGCGAGGGCGGCCGAGTAGCCGGGCGCGACGTCGAGCGCGCGCATCGTCCAGCGCGCTGGTGCAGCGGACTCGTGACGGTCGGCGAGGAGACGGGCGTCGCCCTGCACCGCGCTCACGTCGAAGTGGTCCAAGCCTCCGCTGACGCCGTCGCCCGTGGCCTTGATGTACGCCTCCTTGCGGGTCCACGTGTCGAAGAAGACGCGCCGGAGATCGTGTTCAGCTGCTGAGCGCATCGTTTCCCGCTCGAGCGGAGAGAAGGCGACGCCGGCCATGTCGCCCAGTTCGTGGTCGCTCGTGTCCATGGCCCACGCTTCGACGTCGACACCAACCGGCACATCGGCCACGGCGATCAGCACGAGCTCGCCCGAGTGGCTGAGGTTGAAGTTGAGCGCGCGATCGGGCGCTGCGAGCGCGGGCTTGCCGTGCGCACCGACGCTGAAGCCGAGCGCCGAGGGCGGCGTGTGGGCATAGTGCGCGAGCAGCAGCCGCTTGATCGCGTGCGTGACGACGAAGCGGTCCCGATCACGCACTTGTTGCAGCGCGGCGCACCGTACCTGCTCCTCATCCGAGAGCAGAGCGCGCCATGTCTCGATGTTCGGCGCACAGACCGCGATGGACGCGGCCCAGCAGTGCAGCTCGCCCGCCACAAGCGGCGGCAGCGACACCGGCACCGACCAGCCGCTCACCGATGCTGGGCGAACAGCCACTTGAAGAGCGCCCCATCATTGAATTCGGCCTCACACGTATGCGAGCCGCCGGGCACTTCCGTGTACGTGAACGACTTCGCGCCGGCCGCACGAAAGACGTCGGCGGTGTGGCGGGAGATGTCTACCGTCACCATCGAGTCGGCGGTGCCGTGAAACGCCCAGATCGGAAGGTTGATGAGCCGCGCTGCCACGAGTGAATCGGCCGATCCGGTTGGCGCTTTGGGTACGCCCGTGATGCCCGCCGCGACGATCATGCTCGAGACGGCCGCGAGGGCCGCGAACCGCTTCGGATGCGCATACGCCAGCTCGATGGCCACGCCGCCACCGAACGAGTAGCCCGTCAGGTAGACGCGGTTGCTGTCGACGTTGAACGCGCGCGCGACGG
Organism: Gemmatimonadota bacterium; assembly: GCA_025359135.1. Classification (GTDB taxonomy): domain Bacteria; phylum Gemmatimonadota; class Gemmatimonadetes; order Gemmatimonadales; family Gemmatimonadaceae; genus JACPPC01. The sequence continues at coordinate 1,877 of JANYHJ010000178.1, forward strand.
AATCGAGCGCGGCCGTGACGACATCACGCAGGAACTGCCGGTCGATGCCTTCGCCCCGCGGCAGCTGTGGCAACACAGCGATCGCGGGAAAGGTGTCGCGCTGCGCCTCGATGGCCGTGCCGAAGCAGGTCGACAGCACCTGCGCGCCGTCCGAACCGCGCTCCCGGCCACCGTGCATGAACGCCACGACCGGCCATGCTCGCGTCGCCGTGTAGTTGCGCGGCACGAAGAGGCCGTACGGATATGCCTTGCCGCCGATCGTGATCGTGCGGATGGCGAGCACACCGGGGGTGACTTCACCCGCCGGTTGAACGCGCATGCTGGCGGCGGAATCGCGGCCGCAGCCAGTGAGGAATGACAGGAACGAGACGAGGGCGAGAAGCTTGGGCATCGAGTCGAGTTGAGAAAAGGCGTGTCCGCGCGCGAAGCGCCGCGACGGTCCGACGCTAGACCGCACCGCGGCCGAGCACCTCGCGCAGCGCGGCCGCGAGCATCGGGATGTTGTTCGTGATCAGCCCCATGTGCTCCGAAGGAATCGCGTGGAGCGCCACGCGTGCGGCCGACGTCTGCCACCGCGCCACCGGATTGCCCTTGCGCTTCTTCTCGGGCAGCCCCTCCGCCCAGATGATGTCGAGCGTGCCGGGATACTCGCCGGGGAGGTAGACGGACGACGCGCGATGCTGGACGCGCGACACCACTTCCTCGAGCTCGCGCGCCTGCTCGTCGGCATCGGCACGCGCCACGTCCGCGCTCGACGGCGCAGTATCCGACACGCCGAGCAGCCGACGGGCGCGCCGCGAGAGCAGCGCCGAGACCCAGGCGATTCGGTCGCCGAACGGCATTTCGCCGAGCCGCCGCAAGGCGAAGTCGGCACGACGCAGCGTCGAGACGATGGCCGCGCGCCGATCGAGACTGCTGTTCGAGTCACCCGACGGCAGCAGCGAGAGGAGCGGTGCGATCGGCTTGAGGCGGACGTTGGCCGGAATGGTGTCGATGACGACCGCGGACGCGACGGTATCGCCGGCATCGCGTAGCTGTTGCGCCATCTCGAAGGCCACGAGCCCGCCCATGCAGAAGCCGACGACGCGGTAGGGGCCCTTGGGCTGCACCTTCTTGAGCTCCGCGATGTTGTGCGCGGCCATCGACTCGATCGTCCACGGCAGCTCGTCGCCGTCGGCACCGAGCGTTGGCAGCACGACGAACGGACTCTCAGGCGCGACGAGCGGTGCCAGACGACGCACGTACCAGCCACCGCCGGTCCAGTCGCCGTGCACGAAGGCGACGGGTGTTCCCTTGCCTTCCGCCTGCAGCGTGACGAGCGCCGGTTCTTTCAGGTCCACGAAGTTGGCTTCGAGGCGCGCCGCGAGCGCGGCCACGGTGGAACTCTCGAAGAGCCACGCGAGCGGGACGCGCTGGCCGCGGATGCGCTCGATCTGCGCGAGCATCTTGATCGCGAGCAGCGAGTGGCCGCCGATCTCGAAGAAGTCGTCGAGCACGCTGATCGGACGCCCGGGCGAGAGCAGCGACTCCCAGATCTGCACGATCTCATGCTCGATCGTGTGACGCGGCTCGCGGTACGGCTTGCCACCGGCGGCAGTGCGCGGCACGGGCAGCGCGCGCAGGTCGACCTTGCCGTTGCCGGTGAGTGGAATCCGGTCGAGGAACTCCATCGCTGACGGGATCATGATCTCGGGCAGCGAGAGGCGCAGGCCGTCGCGGAACACCGCGGGCGTTGCGGTGATGCCCTCCGCGAGGACGATGTACGCCACGAGGCGCTGGTCGCCCGGCGAGTCCTCGCGCACGAGCACGACGGCCTGGCGCACGCCGTGTTCCTTGAGGAGCGCCGCCTCGATTTCGCCGAGCTCGATGCGATGGCCGCGCAGTTTGACCTGGTGATCGCGACGGCCGATGTACTCGATCTCGCCGCTGGGCAGCTGCCGTCCGAGGTCGCCCGAGCGATAGAGCAGCGCGCCCGCTTCGCTCGCATACGGGTCGGGACCGAACCGCTCGGCGTTGAGTTCCGGGCGGTTCAAGTATCCGCGCGCGACGCCCAGGCCTCCGACGCAGAGCTCGCCTGCTACGCCAATCGGCACGGGCTGGAGGCTGCGGTCGAGCACGTAGAGGGTCGTGGTCGGAATCGGCCGCCCGATGTTCGACACGCCCGACTCGATTTCCGCTTCACCAATGACCTTGAAGGTGACGTGGACGGTCGTCTCGGTGATGCCGAACATGTTGATGAGCCGCGCCTCAGGGCGATACGCGCGCCAGCGCCTGAGCAGCGCGGGCTTGAGCGCTTCCCCGCCGAAAATCACGTAGCGCACCTTGAGCGACGCGTTGCGCGTGACCGCTTCCTCCATGAGCGGCTGGAACGCGGACGGCACCTGGTTGAGCACAGTGGTGCCGGTCCGCTCGAGCAGCGCCAGGAACTCGGCCGAGTTCTGGGCAACCTCGCGCGGGACCACGACGGCGCGGCCGCCAAAGATGAGGGCGCCGAACAGTTCCCAGACGGAGAAGTCGAAGGCGAACGAGTGGAAGACCGTCCAGACATCGCGCTCGTTGAAGTCGAACTCCGAGCGATCGTTGACGAGGAGCCGCGTGACGTTGCGGTGCTCGATCATGCAGCCCTTGGGCCGACCGGTCGAGCCCGAGGTGTAGATGACGTACGCCATGTCGCGCGGTGAGACGACAACCTGCGGTGCGACGTCGCTCTCCCCTGCGGACACTGCGTCGGCGACGGTCAGGGTGCGAAGCGTCGGGGCGAGCTTGGCGAGTCGCGCGTGGCGGCCTGCATCGGTGAGCAGGAAGACCGCGCCCGCGTCCTCGAGCGTGAACTCGATGCGATCGTCCGGATAGTCGGGGTCGATCGGCAGGTACGCGCCGCCCGCCTTGAGCACGCCCAGGATCGCGATGACGGTGTCGACCGACCGATCGAGGCAGAGCGCCACGCGCGCATCGGTGATGACGCCGGCTGCACGCAGCGTGTGCGCGACGCGATTGGCGCGCGCGTCTAGCTCCGCGTAGGTGAGCTTCTCGGTGACGCCGTTGCGCGTGCATTCCACAGCCGCCGCATTGGGCCGCTGCCGTACCTGCTCTTCGATGAGGCCGTGGATCGTCGCGTTTACCGGATAGCCGGCCGCGGTGTCGTTCCACGTCGTGAGCAGCTGCGTGCGCTCCTCAGCGTCGAGCAGCTGCAGCTCGGCTACGGGCGTATCGGGCGCTTCAACAGCCGCGGCAAGCAGGACGCCGAAGTGGCGCAGCATGCGCTCGACGGTCGCGTCGTCGAAGACGCTCGTGCGATACTCCGCGACGACGCGCAGACCGTCGGGCCGCTCGGCTGCCCAGATCGTGAGGTCGAACTTGGCGTCGCCCCTTGATGCGGCGAACTGCGTGGCCGACGTGCCTGCCAGACGCACGCGTTCGCGGTCCGGGTCCTCGGTGGAGAGCACGACCTGCGGCAGCGTGACCAGCGGGCGGCCATCGGCGCCTGTGGCCATCAGGAGCGACTCAAGCGGAATCTCCTGATGGTCGAAGGCCGCGAGGCACTGCGCACGTACGCGCGCGAGCAACGCGCGGAAGGTCGGCGCTCCAGACACGGAGCCACGCAGCAGCAGCGTGTTGGCGAAGAAGCCGACGATGCTCTCGAGCTGCGGATGCGCCCGGCCCGCCACCGGCGTGCCGACGATGAGCTCCTCCTCACCGGTGTAGCGAGCGAGCTGCACGTAGAGGGCCGAGAGCAGCACCATGAAGTTGGTGGCGCCGGTGCTGCGGGCGAGCGCGCTCAGCTGTTGGACCGTATCACGCGGCACAGTGTGCGTGCGGAACGCGCCACCGGTGGTCGGCTGGGCGGTGCGCGCGAGGTCGCTCGGCAGCTCGAGTCGCGTGGGCGCGCCCTCGAACTGCTTGCGCCAGAACTCGAGGAGCTCGGCGTGGCGCTCGTCCACGAGCGACTCGCGCTGCCACGCGGCGTAGTCGGCGTAGGTGAGAGCCAACGGCGGGAGGTGCACAGCCTCACCGCGCCGGTAGCCGTCGTACAGAATACCGAGCTCGCGTAGCAGCACGTTGCCCGACCATCCGTCTGTCACGACGTGGTGCGACACGAGCTGGAGCACGTGATCCTCGGGGCCGAGCTTGATCAACGACACGCGCAGCTGGGCGTCGTGCTCGAGATCGAATGGCACGCGTGCGAAGTCGGCGAGCTTCTGGCGCGCGGCGGCCTCGCGTTCCTCGGCGAGAAGCGTCGAGATATCGGTGTGCTCGATGACGACCGGGGCAGCTGGCCGCTCGACCTGGTGCGGATCGTCACCCGCGAGCACGAACACGGTGCGCAGTGCGGCGTGGCGCGCCACCAACGCATCGAGCGCCCGCTGCAGCGCCTCTGCATCGAGCTGACCTTCGAGACGCACCGAGCGCGGCACGTTGTACGTGGACCCGGGACTCGCGCGCTCGAGGCGGTAGAGCAGCTCCTGCGCGAACGAGAGCGGAATCGGCGCCGACGGGTCGCGCAGCGGAATCGGCGGCACGACGATGGCGGGAATCGCGCCGGGGGTGGCCATGCGCACGCGCTGCTCGGGCGAGAGCGCGGCCATGCGCCGCTCGAGCTCGGCCCGTCGCGCGGCGACCGGGTCGAGCTCCGTCATGTCACCAGCTCGGCATTCCGTACG
>JANYHJ010000081.1 GCA_025359135.1 Gemmatimonadota bacterium
CTGGAGGGTGCGCCGCGATACGCCGATTGAGCACGCTCGCGCACGTGCGCCGATGGCTGCACGAGCGCCGTCGCTCGATCGAGCGAGACGCGCGCAACATTGAGTACGGCCTCGGCTGCCACGAGCAGCTGCTCGACCTCCGCCGCAGACAACATGGCCGAATCGCCCGGATACCGCGCGGCGACGCCGTACGGATTGAGCCGCGCACAGTCCGCGTCGATCCCGCGAAGCGCGACGCCACGCAGGCGCACGCCACGCAGGAGCTCCTGCACGTCGTGTGCCCGCGGAGGCCGCGCGCCCAGCTCGATGAGGATCGCCTTGAGCGACTTTTCCGCCACTTGGTGTGCGTGGAACGCAGCGGGCGCGCACAGGTAGCCGGCACTCGCTGCCAGCTTGGCCATCGCGAGGTCACCCTCGGCGTGCTCGATCCAGAGTTGAGTCCGTTTGCAGGGCATCGGGGAGCGGCGGGCGGATGGGAGCCGGTGGATCGCTGCCGACACACGGTACATCACTCCCGAGCAAGTGCATACCCATTTCCTTGCACGCTCTCGTCCCAAGCCCGGAGGACAGAGGGCAGCTGGCCGCCATGGTCTGCGACGAGGCACTCTTACCGCTGCGCCTCGAGCACCTCCACCATCGCCTTCGCAAACACCGGCAAGTCCTTCGGCACCCGGCTCGACACGAGGTGTCCATCCACCACCACGGCCTCGTCCACCCATGTCGCGCCCGCGTTGACCACGTCATCACGAATGCCCACCGTGCTCGTGAGCGTGCGCCCGCGCACGATGCCCGCCGAGATCAGGATCCACGGCCCATGGCAGATCGTCGCCACGAGCTTGCCGGCCTCGTGCACGCCGCGCACCAACGCAAGGACCGCCGGATCGCGCCGGAGCTTGTCCGGCGCCCAGCCGCCCGGAGCGAGTACGCCCGAGAGCGTGTCGGCCGGAAAATCGCGCACGTGGCCGTCCATGACCGCAGGGTATCCGTGCTTCCCGCGATAGCTCGGCTCGCCGATCCCAGCCATCGGGGCGTCGTAGCCGGCCTCCTCGAGCCGTAGCTTCGGATACCAGACTTCCAAGTCTTCGTACTCGGGGCCAACCAGGATGAGCACCGTGCCCTTGGTCATGTGGCTTGCATCTGAGGTGGGGAAGGGACTCCAGCGTCGCGTCGAGCGCCGGCACCGCAACTTCACGCCCCGGGGCTGGACGACGCCATGCCTTGGCGCGAACGTTTGGTTGCAGTCCGGGCCGCGGCACGCGCGACCACCCGCTGATCACCTGGAAACGGGAGCACACCATTGGCTGCATCCAGCAGGGAGGGCATCGTCGACGGCGGTCCGGCGCGGCACGCCGAAGCGGCTGCCTCGCGACGCCTCATGGAGGTCGCGGAACGCGAGCTGCAACGCATCCTCCTCGACATCCATGATGGTCCGGTGCAGGCCATGTACGCCGCGCTCTCTCAGGTGGACTTGGTGCGCCGCGCGCTCGAAGCCGGCACGCCGGAGGCCCGCGCCGAGGCCGAAGAGCGCCTCGGTCGCATCCGCACGCTGCTCGAGCATGGCCTGAACGAGGTGCGCACCTTCATCGGCGAGTTCCGCCCGCCGCAGTGGGGCGAGAAGCACCTGCAGGAGCTGCTCGAGTCGCTCGCGCTGCAGCACGAGGCCATGACCGACACGGCGGTGGCGCTCGACGTGGCCACCGCGGTGCCCGACGTCGCGCTGCCGGTCAAGATCGCGCTCTATCGCGTCATGCAGGAGGCGCTCTCCAATGCCTATCGCCACGGCGGCGCGCAGCGCGTCACGGTGCGCGTTGCACCAGGCGCTGCCGGGCGCGTGGCCGTCGAGATCATCGACGACGGCGCGGGCTTCGACCCCAGCACCCCGCTCACCCCCGACCACTTCGGACTCTCCGGCATGCGCGACCGCGTGGAGACCATCGGCGGCACCTACTCGCTGCGCTCGAGCCCGGGCGCCGGCACCACCGTGCACGTCGAGGTGCCCGTCCTGTGACCGCCATCCGCATTCTCCTCGCCGACGACCACGCGCTCCTCCTCGAAGGGCTGCGCTCGATGCTCGACGCCGAGCCGGACCTCGAGGTGGTCGCCACCGCCACCTCCGGCGAACTGGCGCTCGAGCTCGTGCGCCGCGACAAGCCCGACGTCGTCGTGCTCGACCTCGAACTCGACGGCATGAACGGCCTCTCCGTGCTCCAGAAAATCCGCGCCGAGTCGCTGCCGGTGCGCGTGCTCGTGCTCACGGCCTATTCCGATGGCGCGTCGGTGCGCGGTGCACTCGAGGGTGGCGCCGACGGTTTCGCGCTCAAGACCGAACCGCCGCAGCAGACGATCGCGTCCATTCGTCAGGTGTACCGCGGCCAGTTGGTCTTCCCGAACGCGGCCAAGCGCTGGCTGCTCGGTCGCAACACCCCGGCCGACCCGGACAAGCTCACCGAGCGCGAAGCGGCCGTGCTCGCCCTCGTGGCCGAGGGGGTGACGAACGCGGAAATCGCGCGCCAGCTCCGTGTCTCCGAGAACACGGTCAAGTTCCACCTGCAGAACCTCTACACCAAGCTTGGCGTGTCGAACCGGACCGAGGCGGCGGCGCACTTCCTGCGCGACCGCGCGCACCGTCGCTAGGCTCGATCCGAGAATGAAAACGGCGGGACGACGCCCGTGGCATCGTCCCGCCGTGTGTTGTGTGGTCGCGCGCGCGGCGCGACCGGTCGCGCCTAGCGCGCGGCCTGCTTGGCCTTCGCGGCGTCCTGCATCCAGGTGAGCGGGATGATGAACAGCGGCGTCAGGAACACGCCCAGCAGCGAATTGATCCAGATCAGCGCGGCGTAGTACGCGCCCATGCCCAGACCTGCCCACAGCGTGCCCAGCGGACCGTGCGTCTCCACGCGTTGCTCCTGAAAAGATGAGTCGCGGAACTGGCCGGGAAGATAGAAGCGTGACCGCCAAACGCGCCACTGCGCGCGCGGTTCCCGACCGGATCGTCTCGGCCGTGTCGGACGGGCTTCGCTCGAGCGGTCCGCTCGTGCTCGCCGTCTCCGGGGGACGCGACTCTATGGCGCTCATGCACGCGGTTGTCGAGGCAGGCCTCGCGCCGCAGATCGCCGCGGTCGCCACGTACGATCACGGCACCGGGTCATCCGCCACCGATGCGGTCGCGCTCGTCGCGCGCGCGGCGCGCTCCGCCAACCTCACGGTGGAGGCAGGCCGAGCGGACGTGCCACTCGCTGCCAGCGAGGCCAGTTGGCGCACCGCGCGACTCGAGTTCCTGCGCGGCGTGGCGGCGCGTCACCGCGCGACGCTGGTCACCGCCCACACCCGCGACGACCAGCGCGAAACGGTGGCGTTTCGCATCCTGCGGGGCGCCGGCGCGCGCGGCTTGGCCGGACTCGCGGTGGCCGGCTCCTCGTTCCGTCCGCTGCTCGGCGTTGCTCGCGATGAACTCGCGGCGTGGGCGGTGGAGCATCGGGTGACGTGGGTGGAGGACCCGACCAATCGCGAGCTCGCTCATGCCCGCAACCGGCTCCGGTTGGAGCTGTTGCCGGCCCTCGAACGCGCGCATCCGGGCTTCGGCGCGTGGCTCGACGACCTGGGCGCTCGCGCGGCCGACCTGCGTCGCGATATCGACGAGGTCGCGGCCGAGCTCGACTCCGCATCGGGTGCCGAAACTCGGGGTGAGAATCCCCCGTTGGACCGAGGGAGCGGAAGCGCAATCCCCCGAACGGACGTGATTGCCGCTAACGCGCTCAAAGGCTACACTCCCAAGGAGTTGGCGGTGCTCTGGCCGGCCCTTCTTGCGCGACGTGGCGTGACGGCGGACTGGCGGGGAACCCAGCGGCTTTCCGGGTTTAGCATTTCGAAGGCCGTCGGGTCACGCATTCCACTCTCGGGCAACCTCGAAGTGGTGCGCGTGCACGACGGCTTCATCGTCCGCAGCACCGTCGTGGACGACGACGGACGGGAACGTGCCTTGGTCCCAGGCGTTCGATGCGGTCGATGGCAGTTCGAGCCCCGCAGTGGGGGGCCGGAATCACGGTGGGCGCGCTTGCCCGCCAACCGGCAGTTGACGGTGCGGGCGTGGCAAGACGGGGATCGGTTGCACCAGCGCGGGATTCCCCCGCGGCGGGTGGCCCGATTCCTGGCAGATGCGCAGATCGCGGGACCCGACCGGGCGGGCTGGCCGGTGGTGCTCGCCGATGGCGTGATCGTGTGGATCCCTGGGGTGCGCGGCGGCGACGCTGCGGGGCCGGACGAACCGGCCGTGGAGTGGAGTGGTGAGCGTACAGTCGGCTGATCCGCGCCTCCTCGGGCGCCAACTCAAGCGGGTGGCGTTCGACGCGGAGACGATCGCGGCGCGCGTGGCCGAGCTCGGTCGCGAGATCACGGCTGCCTATCCGTCCGGCGAGCTCCTCGTGCTCGGCCTCCTCAAGGGCTCCTTCATCTTCTTGAGCGACCTCGTGCGCCAGGTCGAGCGTCCGTTGCAGGTCGATTTTCTCGTCGCCTCGAGCTACGGCGACGCGACCGCATCGAGCGGCAACGTCCGCCTCCTCTACGATCCATCAACCTCGTTCGAGGGCAAGCACGTGCTCCTCGTCGAGGATATCGTCGATTCCGGCCGCACCCTCTCGCACCTCATGGATCTCGTCGGTGAGCGCAAGCCGCGTTCCCTCGAGATCTGTGCCCTCCTTCACAAGCACCTGGCCGAGCACCTGCGCTACGGCGTGAAGTTCATCGGCTTCGATGCCCCCAACGAATTCCTGGTCGGGTACGGCCTCGATCATGCGGAGAACTTCCGCCATCTGCCCTACGTCGCCAGTCTGGAGTAACATCTCGCTCATGAGCGAATCCATGCCACCGAACAAGCCCAACAACAACAACAAGAAGACCAACTGGGGCCGGCTCTCGAAGACGCTGGCCTTCTGGGTCCTTCTCATCGTCATTCCCGTCGCGTTCATCCAGTTCTCGAGCGCGCGCGGCGACCAGGCGCCCACCATCAGCTACTCGCAGTACGACCGCGAGCTGCAGAAGGGGAACGTCTCGAAGGTCACGATCGTGGCCGGCACCGAGATGGCGGGCGAGTTCGCCAACAAGGTCCAGATCAACGGCCGCGAAGCCAAGCGCTTCGCCGTGCAGCTGCCCGTCTCCAACTCCGACGAGGAGCTCAAGCGCCTCCGCGAGAAGGGGGTCGAGATCGACGCCAAGCGCGCCAGCACCGGGCTCTCGACGATCCTCATCAACGTGCTGCCGTGGATCGTCATCATCGGCGCGTGGCTCTTCCTGCTGCGCAACATGCAGGCGAGCGGCAACAAGGCGTTCTCCTTCGGCAAGTCGAAGGCCAAGCTCCTCTCGGGTGACACGCCCAAGGTGACCTTTGCCGACGTCGCGGGCTGCGACGAGGCCAAGGTCGAGCTGCAGGAGATCATCGAATTCCTCAAGGATCCGGCCAAGTTCACGCGGCTGGGCGGTCGCCTGCCCAAGGGCGCGCTGCTCGTCGGCCCGCCCGGCACCGGCAAGACGCTCCTCGCCAAGGCGGTCGCCGGCGAAGCGGGCCGTCCCTTCTTCAGCATGTCGGGTTCCGACTTCGTCGAGATGTTCGTGGGCGTCGGCGCCTCGCGCGTGCGCGACCTCTTCGAGCAGGGCAAGGCCCACGCGCCCTGCATCATCTTCATCGACGAGATCGACGCCGTCGGTCGCCATCGCGGCGCCGGCCTGGGCGGCGGTCACGACGAGCGCGAGCAGACGCTCAACCAGTTGCTCGTCGAGATGGACGGCTTCGAGTCGAACGACGGCGTGATCCTCATCGCCGCCACCAACCGTCCCGACGTGCTCGACCCCGCGCTGCTGCGCCCCGGCCGCTTCGACCGACAGATCGTGGTCGACGCCCCCGACCTGCGCGGCCGCGAGGGGATCCTCAAGGTGCATCTCCGCAACAAGCCGATCGCCGACGACGTCGAAGTCACGGCGCTGGCGCGCGGCACGCCGGGCATGGCGGGCGCCGACCTGGCCAACATGGTCAACGAAGGCGCGCTGCTCGCGGCGCGTCGCGGCCACGACAAGATCTTCATGGCCGACCTCGAGGAGGCCAAGGACAAGGTCATGCTCGGCGCCGAGCGCAAGTCGCTCGTCATGAGGGACGAGGAGCGGCGCCTCACCGCCTATCACGAGGCGGGCCACGCCGTGTGCGCCGTGATGGTCAAGGGCAACGATCCGCTGCACAAGGTGACGATCGTGCCGCGCGGTCGGGCGCTCGGCATCGCCTTCACGCTGCCGGAAGACGACCGCGTGAGCGTGACGCGCGAGCAGATCGAGGCGCGCCTCGTGATGGCCTACGGCGGTCGCGTGGCCGAGGAGCTGATCTTCGGGCACGAGCGCGTGACCACCGGCGCGTCGAGCGACATCCAGTACGGAACGGGCATCGCCCGCCGCTACGTGACGCAGTGGGGCCTGAGCGATTCGATCGGCCCGATTCTCGTGGGCGACAACGAGCAGGAGCTCTTCCTCGGTCGCGAGATCCAGAGCCGTCGCGAAGTGTCGGAGCAGACGGCGCAGCTGGTGGACGCGGAAGTGAAGCGCGTGATCAATCACGCCTACACGCGCGCCCAGCAGGTGCTCAAGGAGAACCTCGACCTGCTGCACGCCGTGGCGGCCGGCCTGCTCGAGCGCGAAACGCTGACCCGCGATGACGTGGGGCTGCTGCGAAAGGGCGAACCTCTTCCGCCGCGCCAGCCGATCAATCCGCCTGCGGCAGTGCCGTCGCTGGTGCCACCGCCGATCGTCGAGCCGCGACGCTCCAACCCGCCGCTCCTGGGCGGGCCCGAGGTGGCGCCGGCGTAGGTTGTCGTCCTGAACCAAGCGAAGGACCTGCTTGCCATCATGAGCCAAGCGAAGGACCTGCTTGTCGCCCTTCTCCGGGCCACAAGCAGGTCCTTCGCTTTGCTCA
>JANYHJ010000101.1 GCA_025359135.1 Gemmatimonadota bacterium
TTGGAGGCGCTGATCGACGCCGTCGTTCCCGCGGGCGCCGCAACGGGCGTGTCGGCCCTCCAGGTGGCGTCGCCGATCTACACGATGGTGACCTACTCGCCGCGTGCGTGGACGGAGTACAGTCTGGAGAATGGCGCGGTCGGCGACGAAGTATGGGCCACCTGCTACGGCATGCGCATTCAGGTGCCCGCGTGGTATCTGGGAGAGGGGCTCTGCACGGAGCAGGCGCCGAAGCCCTCGACCGTGGCCGTCAGCGGTCCGAGTCCGATCGGCTTGGCCTCCACGTCGGCGCCCACGGGCGTAGTGCAAGTGAACGGGCGGACGATGATCCATGAGGTGGCGGTGCTCACGCCGGTCTCGCCCGTCGGGAGCGGCGAACCTTCACGCGGGACCGGTACCGATCTCGGCACGACGGGTGGCCGGGATGTCGGCGGCGGCGTGTCGTCGGGACGACGCAGCACCGTGGAGTCCCGCGCGGGCGCGCCGGGAACCATCGGAGGGCCCGGTGCTGGTGCCGCACCTCCCCGCCGCGACGACGGAGGAGGTGCAGGGAACGGCAGTAATTGCCCTCCGGCGCCAGCTGCCGCACCCACGCGTTCGCCGGCCGGCAGTGCCTCGCGCGACCGTCCCGTGCCCTGAGCTGGGTTTTCGACTCGAACGGTTCGGGCCCGGGCGGCAAGGAGATGATGACTCTCCCGCCGCCCGGGCCCGCGACCTTGGGGGATCCTCGCACCCCCAAGTCAGATGCCGCCCACTAGCCTCAAGGCAGTTCAGACATTACGCATACAGGAGTTGCCCGAGCGTGACCGGCCGCGTGAGCGATTGCGGCGGCTGGGACCGGAGGCGCTGTCGTCGCCGGAACTGCTGGCGCTCCTGATCGGTACTGGTGGCGCGGGACGTTCGGCCTTGATGGTGGCACACGACGTTCTCGCGCGCGCGACCGGCTCGTGGCGTCGTCTCGCCGAACAATCGACGGGACAGTTGGCACAGGTTCCGGGTGTCGGTGTCGCCCGTTCCACCGCGATCGTGGCGGCACTGGAGTTGGGACGCCGGTTGGCGACGGAAGGGCGGGACATCGGGGTGCCACTTCGGGCGCCTGCGGATGTGGTGGCGGCGTACGCACCGCGGCTTGAAGACCTCGCGGTCGAGGAGTTCCACGTGGCGGTACTGGATGTGCAGCATCGGCTCGAGCGCGACATCCTCGTCACGCGCGGGTTGCTCAATACCTCGCTCGTCCATCCGCGCGAGGTCTTTCGCGCGGCCGTGGCCGAACGGGCCGCGGGGGTGGTGCTCGTGCACAATCATCCGTCGGGCGATCCCGCACCGTCAGCCGAGGATCGGATGGTGACGGCCCAGATGGCCGGTGCCGGCGAGGTGCTCGGGATTCCGGTGCTCGATCACGTCATCATCGGTCGCGGGCGCTACACGAGCTTCCGCGAGGCCGGGCTGCTGTGACGGTCACGGCGCTGCGCGACGTCATCCCGGGCTGGGAGCTCTCCGAGGGCGTCGGCGAGCGACTCGACCACGAGCTCCTGGCGCGTGCCTACCAGTTTTCCGAGAAGGCGCACACGGGCCAGGTACGCCGCTCGGGCGAGCCGTACGTCACGCATTGCATCGAAGTCGCCAAGATCCTTGCCGAGCTGCAGCTCGACACGGTGACGGTCGCGAGCGGGCTCATGCACGACGTGGTCGAGGACACCGAGATCACGGTGGCCGACATCGAGGCGGAGTTCGGCAAGGAGGTGGCCGCGATCGTCGATGGCGTGACCAAGATCGGCGGACTGACGCTGACCTCGGCGCAGGAGCGGCAGGTCGAGAACTACCGCAAGCTGCTGCTGTCGATTGCCAAGGATGCGCGCGTCATCCTGATCAAGCTCGCCGACCGGCTGCACAACATGCGCACGCTCGAGTGGATGCCGCCCGAGAAGCGCCGCCAGATCGCACAGGAAACGCGCGACCTCTACGCGCCGCTCGCGCACCGTTTCGGCATGGCGAAGATGCGCTGGGAACTCGAGGATCTCGCGTTCAAGCACATCGAGACCGAGGAGTACAAGACGCTTGCCAAGCTGGTCCAGCAGCGGCGCGCCGAGCGCGAGGCGCTGATCGCGCAGCTGGTGGGGCCGCTGCAGGAGGAGCTGCGGAAGGCGCGGATCACGCTGCACGACGTCTCGGGGCGACCGAAGCACCTCTGGTCGATCCACAAGAAGATGCTGCAGCGCGAGCGGCCGTACGACGAGATCTACGACCTGCTGGCGGTGCGCGTGCTCGTGGAGACGGTGCCGGAGTGCTACCACGCGCTGGGCGTCATTCACGACGGCTGGACGCCGGTGCAGGAGCGGATCAAGGATTACATCGCGCAGCCCAAGTCGAACGGCTACCAGTCGCTGCACACGACGATCTTCGGCCCTGGGCGGCAGCTCTTCGAGATCCAGATCCGCACGCTCAACATGCATCGCACGGCAGAATTCGGCATCGCGGCGCATTGGCGCTACAAGACGTCCGAGACGCAGGCTTCGGACGAACTCGATCGCGCGCTGCACTGGTTCCGTCAGGTGCTCGAGCTGCAACTCGACGCGAAGACGCCGGACGAGTTCCTCGAGTTCCTCAAGCTCGACCTCTACCAGGACGAGATCTTCGTCTTCACGCCGACGGGCGACGTCATCCAGCTGCCGCGCGGGGCGACCCCGATCGACTTCGCCTACGCCGTGCACACTGAAGTGGGCCAGCGCTGCATGGGAGCGAAGGTGAATGGCAAGATCGTGCCCCTCTCGCGCGAGCTCAAGAATTCGGAAACCATCGAGATCCTGACCTCGGCGCTGGCCAAGCCGAGCCGCGACTGGCTGGCCCACGTGCACACGGGACGCGCGCGTCACAAGATCCGGCAATGGCTGCGCCACGAGGAGCACCAGACGTCGGCCAAGCTCGGGCGCGAGATCCTCGACCGCGAGATCCGCCGCCGCCGGCTCGGCCGCGTCGACGACGGTGACCTCACGCGCGCCGCGAAGGCGCTCGGCCTCAAGGACATCACGCACCTCTTTGCGCAGCTGGGGCAGGGCGACGTGAGCGCGACGGCGGCGCTCAATACGATCTTCCCGCACCTCGAGGAGCTGCCGGCGCAGCCCCAGCGGCCGAGCGTGATCGAACGGCTGGTCGATCGCATGCGCGGCACGAGCAAGGGGATCAAGATCCAGGGCGTCGATGGGCTGATGGTGCGGTACGCCCAGTGCTGCCAGCCGGTGCCGGGCGATCACGTGGTGGGGTACGTGACCCGCGGACGCGGCGTGAGCATCCACCGTGAGGATTGTCCGAACCTGCTCGTGCTCGGCCACGAGCCCGAACGGCGCGTCGAGATCGACTGGCAGGTGGCGGAGGGGGAGCGGTTCGTCGTGCGCCTGGCGCTCGAGGGCTCCGACCGGCGCGGCCTCTACGCCGACGTGGCCACGGCGGTGACGAGTACGGGCACCGACATCAAGGCGATGGAACTCAAGGCGAGCGATGGGCGCGCCCTTGGCGCCGTGGTGGTGGACGTCGAGAACCTCGCGCATCTCGAACGGATCATGAAGGCGATGCGGCGCGTGAAGGGGATCGCGACCGTGGCGCGGCGCGAGCGGCTCTCGGGTGAGGAGTGATGCGCGCATCGTCTGAGTTCATGGCGCTGACTCTGACCCTGACCCTGACCGTGGCGCTCGTGGCCGCGCCGGCATCGGCGCAACGCGCTGGCTCGCCGATCAGCGCGGCCGTCAAGAAGGACTCTGGCGCATCGGGCACGACGCTGCGCATCGACCAGCTGGCGATCCTCGCGGGCACGGTCACGGACAGTGCCGGCCGTCCGCTGCCGTTCGCCACGATCGTGGGCGACAGCGGGCAAACAACGCTCGCCCAGCAGGACGGCAGTTTCCGGTTGACGAAGCTGCTGCCTGGACCAAATGCTTTCCTGATCCGGCGCATCGGCTTCCTGCCGCTCGCCTTCGAGATCGAGATGCCGGCGGCGAGCACCGTGAACGTCCACCTGCGCCTGTTGCCGGCGGGCGTGGAGCTCAAGCCAATGTTGGTCGAGGGAAAGCGCGTGTCGCCGGCGCTGGCCAAGACAGGGTTCTACGATCGCCAGCGCCAGGGACTCGCGGGCGTGTTCTTCGATCCGGCGGAGTTCGAGCGGCGCGCCCTCGTGCAGACGACGGACATCCTGCGGGGCGTGCCCAACGTGACGGTGTCCAAGAGCAGCACCAACACTTACGTGTACGGGCGTGGGCAAAAGTGCATGGACGTCTACATCGACGGGGTGCCGGTGGGCCGGGAATTCGACCTCTCGCGCAACATGCCCGTGGAGTGGGTCAAGGCGATGGAGGTGTATCCCTCGCCCGCGCAGACACCGCCGCAGTTCTCGCGTCAGACGGGCTGCGGCGCCGTCGTGGTCTGGACCAAGGTCGATTGAGGCCAGGCCGGCACCTGCCTGGCTTGTAACGAACCCGAACAAAAACCGGCAGTGGGTGCTATATTGTCGACCATGCCAACTCGTGCCCAGTTTCGGCTGGAAGCGCCATTCCAGCCCGCCGGTGACCAGCCCAAGGCGATCGCAGAACTGGTGAAGGGGCTAGAACGCGGCGACCGATTCCAGACGTTGCTCGGCGTGACCGGGTCGGGCAAGACGATGACGATGGCGAACGTCATCCAGGCGTGGGGGCGGCCCACGCTGGTGCTTTCGCACAACAAGACACTCGCGGCGCAGCTCTACGGCGAGATCAAGAGCTTCTTTCCGTCGAACGCGGTCGAGTACTTCATCTCGTACTACGACTACTACCAGCCCGAGGCGTACGTGCCGACCACCGACACGTACATCGAGAAGGACGCGTCGATCAACGAGGACATCGACCGGTTGCGGCTGCGCGCCACGTCGTCGCTGATGGAGCGCGACGACGTGATCATCGTGGCCACGGTAAGCGCGATCTACGGGTTGGGCGACCCGATCCAGTACAAGGAGCAGATGGTGACGCTCGCGCGCGGCCAGAAGGTGGCGCGCGACGACGTGCTGCGGGCGCTGGTCAAGATCCAGTATGGGCGCAACGACGTGGCCTTCGACCGCGGCACCTTCCGCGTGCGAGGCGACACGGTGGAGATCTTTCCGGCCTACGAGGAGCAGGCGGTGCGCGTCGAGCTGTGGGGCGACGAGATCGAGAAGATCACGAAGATCGACCCGCTCACCGGGCACAAGATCGCGGAGCTCGACCGCACGGCGATCTACCCGGCCAAGCACTTCATCACGACGCGGCCGTTGCTCGAGCGGGCGGTCAAGGCGATCCGCATCGAGCTCGCCGAGCGGCTCGAGTTCCTGCGGAACGAGAACAAGCTGCTCGAGGCGCAGCGGCTCGAGTCGCGCACCAACTTCGACATCGAGATGATGCTCGAGATCGGCACCTGCGCCGGGATCGAGAACTATTCGCGCCACCTCTCCGGACGGCAACCGGGGGAGCGTCCGGCCTGCCTCTTCGATTACTTCCCGGAAGATTTCCTCGTGGTCGTCGACGAATCGCACGCCTCGTTGCCGCAGATCCGCGGGATGTACAACGGGGATCGCGCGCGCAAGCTCACGCTCGTCGATTATGGTTTTCGCCTGCCCAGTGCGCTCGACAACCGTCCGCTGGTGTTCGAGGAGTTCCTCGCCCTCACGCCGCGCGCCGTGAACGTCTCGGCGACGCCTGGCGAGATCGAGCTGCAGCTCTCGGAGGGCGCCGTGGTGGAGCAGGTGATCCGTCCCACGGGATTGATCGATCCGGTCATCGAGATCCGCTCGGTCAAGGGGCAGGTGGATGACCTGCTCGGGGAGATCCACAAGCGCGAGCGAAAGGGCGAGCGCGTCCTCGTCACGACGCTCACCAAGCGGATGTCGGAGGACCTCACCGACTACCTGCGACAGGTGGGGGTGCGCGTGCGCTACATGCACTCCGACATCGATGCGATCGAGCGCATGGAGATCGTGCGCGGCCTGCGCCTCGGCGAGTTCGACGTGCTGATCGGCATCAACCTGCTGCGCGAGGGGCTCGACATGCCCGAGGTCTCGCTCGTGGCGATCCTGGACGCCGATCAGGAGGGATTCCTGCGCTCCGACCGCTCGCTCATCCAGACCATCGGGCGCGCCGCGCGGCACGTGAACGGGCTCGCCATCTTCTACGCCGACCGGGTGACGGGCTCGATGCAGCGCGCGATGGACGAGACCGACCGGCGCCGCAAGGTGCAGGTGCAGCACAACCTCGACCATGGCATCACACCGCGCGGGGTGCAGAAGAGTGTCGACGAGGTGCGGTTCATCACGCGCGTGGCTGACGCGCGCGACGAGCGCGAGGAACGCGCCGCGAAGCGCGCCGCGCCTGCGGCAGCCAAGGCGGCCGATGCGGCGAAGCTCGTCGAGGAGATGGAGGAGGCGATGAAGCGGGCCGCGGCGGCACTCGACTTCGAGGCAGCGGCCAAGCTGCGCGACCAGATCTTCGAGCTCAAGGCATCGCTGCCCGGCGGCAAGTCGAAGTCTCCGTCGTGGCAGCGGGCGGGACGCTGACGTGACGACGTCCGCGAAGGCGCTCGTGCATCAGTTCACGCGCGATGCGTTGGTCGCGTGGGGCGAAGCGATCGGCCGGGAGCTGCGTGCCCCGATGGTCCTCGCCCTCACTGGTGATCTCGGCGCGGGCAAGACCACGCTGGCGCAGGCGATCTGTCGCGGGTACGGCGTCGTCGAGCCCGTCACGAGCCCCACCTTCGCGCTCGCGCACGAGTACGCGTCGCCGCGCGGACCGGTGCTGCACCTCGATCTCTACCGGCTCGAGGACGATCGTGCCCTTGACTCGATCGGCCTCGACGAGCTGCTCACGCGCGATGCGCTCGTCATCGTGGAGTGGCCGGACCGCGCAGCGGGGCGGCTGCCCGCGTCGACACGCTGGATGCGGCTCTCGGTTGGCGCCGATCCGCACGAGCGCGACCTTCGCGAGGGCCCGCCATGATCACGCTGGCGTTGGACGCCGCCAGCGGCCCGGGCACGATCGCGGTCTTCGACGGAGACCGCCTCGCGGCCGAGGCGGAGGTGCCCATGGGTGCGCGTTCCGGCGACCGCTTCTTTCCCTCGGTGCTCGATGCGCTGCGCGAGGCGGGCACGCGCGCGTCGCTCGTCTCGCGCGTATGCTGCGGCGCCGGGCCTGGCAGCTTCACCTCGCTCCGCATCGTGGGCGCCATTGCGAAGGGGATTGCCGAGGGCGCGCGAGCATCCCTTCACGCGATGCCATCGCTGGCGCTCGCGGTGGCCGCCGATCCGTTGCTGCCGGCCGGCCGCTATCTCGTCCTGTCCGATGCACTGCGCGGCGAGTGCTTCGCGCAGATGTGCGAGCGCACGGCGGATGGACGGGTGCTCGTGACCAGACCCGCGGAGCGCCTGACACCGGACGCCTTGTCAACGCTGGCGGCGGGCACGGGAGCGCGGCTCGTCGGGTTCACGCAGGCGGACGCCCTCGTGCCGCACGCACGCGGCGCGCTGGCGCTCGAGCGCGGCGGAGCGCTATCGATCGTTGACGTGGCGGCATGGGAACCGGTGTACGGTCGGCTGGCGGAAGCGCAGGTCAAATGGGAGGCGGCGCACGGGCGTCCGTTGCCGGCGGCGTGAGCGACGCGCTGGCTGGCGCCCTGACCCTGCGTGCCGCCAGCGACGGCGACCTGGATGCGGTTGTCGCCATCGAGCGCGGAAGCTTCAGCGATCCGTGGTCGCGCGGGTCGTTCGGGTCGCTCGTTGGCGCCGCGCACGTGTATTTTCCGGTGGTCGCGGAGGGGGCGTCGATCGTGGCCTTCGCCATCGCGATCTTCGCGGCGGACGAGGGCGAACTCGCCAACATTGCGGTGACACCGGCAGGACGCGGTCGAGGCCTCGGGTCCCGCTTGCTCGACGAGGTGCTGAGCGTGGCCCTCGCGCGAGGCGCTCGGACGGTGTGGCTGGAGGTGCGCGAATCGAACGTGGCGGCGCGTGCGCTCTACGGTTCGCGAGGCTTCATGCAGGCGGGACGTCGCAAGCGGTACTACGACGATCCAGTGGAGGACGCGCTCGTGCTGCGGCGCACGCTGCCGTAAGACCAGCAACAGAATGATGCGGTGCGCACGGATCAGGTGCTGCACCTCGAGGCCAGACGATCTACGCTAGGGGCGTTGTCCCGACGCCCACGAATCACACTACTGGAGGCACCATGTCCCGCAGTCTCAACAAGGTCCAGCTGATCGGCAATCTCGGAAAGGACCCCGACGTCCGCTCGACGAACAACGGCAGCCGGGTGGCCGAGTTCTCGCTGGCGACGAGCCGCTCCTGGAAGTCCCCATCGGGGGAGATGCAGGAGAAGACGGAGTGGCACCGTTGCATCGCCTGGAACGCGAAGAGCGGGCAGCAGTTGGCCGACATCGTCGAGAAGTTCTGCCAGAAGGGGAAGACGGTGTACGTCGAAGGCCAGATCGAGTACCGCCAGTGGCAGGACAAGGAAGGGCAGACGCGCTACACGACCGAGATCAACGTGCGTGAGCTGATCCTGCTCGGCGGTGGCCGTGGCGGCGAGGGGGGCGGCGAAAGCGCTCCGCGCGAGCGTGCCGCGAAGCCGGCCAAGGCCGGCGCGACTGGCAAGGCGGGCGGGGAGGAGTTCGAGGATTTCCCCGGCGCGCTGCAGGAAGAGGACGACGACCTGCCGTTCTGACCGCCCCTGAGCTGAACGGCGGCCGCCGACGGCGTATCCGGGCCAGACATGGCTCGTCATACTCTGGTCGGCGGCCGTCTCGTACCAGCGAGGCGGTGCCGCTGGGTGTGCGCCCGACCGGGCGTCCCCGGTTTACGAGCCTCGGTCCCCCTGCTTCCGGAGCATTGCGTCATGCTGCTGCCTCTCGTCTCTCCCCGACAGGCGCGTGGGCTCGTCACCACGATCATCGCTGGCGTGGTTCTTTCTCTCGTCCCGGTGCACGTCGCACGTGCCCAGGTGACGGAAGCGATCACGCGGGCGCGCAAGGCTGCTGAGCAGGAGAACAAGCGCACGCAGTCGATGGATGCGCAGGGCCAGCAGGCGATGCAGGAGGCGAGCAAGAAACCGGCCCCGGCGGCGCCCGTTGGAAGCGCGCCCGCGGGCAAGGACGCCGCCGGCGCGACCGTGGCTCGCCGACCGGTGGCCGCACCGCGTCCGTCGGGCACGGCCTTCTCCTCAGCGCCGGAGAGTTCGCAGGATGCGCCCGGGACCCACACGATCGCCAAGGGCGAGACCCTCTGGGGTATCGCCCAGCGGTACCTGAACGATCCGTACCTCTGGCCCGAGATCTACCGCCTGAATACCGAGGTGGTCGAAGATCCGAAGTGGATCTATCCCGGCGAGGTCTTGAAGCTGCCGGGTGCACCGCCAGCCGCTGCGGTTGCACAGGGTCCAGCGATGGCCGCCGCTCCAGCGTCTGGTCCGACGCAGCAGGTGGTGCAGGAGCAGGAGCCGCAGGAAGGCAGCACGGTGTTCTCGGAGTTTCGCCGCAACTCCGGCACGTCGCGTCGCAACGCGCTCACGCCGCGCTCGGGTGCGATCGTCAAGTCCGGGGAGTTTACCAGCGCGCCGTTTGCTTCCGCGGCCAACGGTCCGGCCTGGTCGGGACGCGTGCTCGAGTCGCTGTCCGGCAGCTCGATCAACATGGATCGGCGCGACCGCGCGATCCAGCTCGCCGAACGCGTGAGCATCACGCCTCCGTCCGGCGCGCCGCCGCAGGTGGGCACGCGCTACTTGATCATCCGCAACGGCGGGAGCGTGGCGGCGCTCGGCAACATCGCCGTGCCGACGGGCATCATCGACATCGAGGAAGTGGAGCGCAACAAGGCGCCGATCGGGCGTGTGACGTCGGTCTACGACGCGATCCGTTCGGGTCAGGGCCTGATTCCGCTCGAGCGCATCCGCATCGACTCGATGGCGCGGCCGAACCCGGTGGCGAATGGTCCGCTGACGTCGGTGGCCTGGATCCTGTCCGATCCCGTGCTGCCGACGATTCAAGCCTTCATCATTCTCAATCCGAAGGGCGTGACGAACGTGCGACCCGGTGACGTGTTCGCGCTGCTCGGCCCGTCCAGCAAGTCGCCCTCCGGCGTGAACATCCCCGAGGAAGTCGTCGGGTCGGCGCAGGTGGTGCGGGTGACGCCCCAGGGCATCACGGCGGTGGTCACGGGCCAGAAGACGGGCGCCATTCACAACGGGATGCCCGCGCGCCTCGCGGCGCGCATGCCCTGAGCCCGTTCGAGCGCTGCTGACGTCATTCCTTCCACCCGCTTCATGACATCTCCACGCCGCATTCTCGTGACGGGTGGAGCCGGCTTCATCGGCTCCACTGTCGCGGATCTCTTCGTTGCCCATGGTCACGCGGTGACGGTGCTGGACAACCTCGCGAGTGGCAAGCGATCGCAGGTGCCGACCGCGGCCACCTTCGTGGAGGCGGACGTGACGTCGCCGGAGGCGGCGCGCCTCGTGCGCGACGGGAAGTTCGACGCGATCTGCCATCTCGCCGCCCAGATCGACGTACGGAAGAGCGTCACCGACCCGATGTTCGACGCGACGGTGAACATCCTCGGCGCGCTCAACCTGCTGCAGGCGGTGAAGGAAGCCGGCGCCACCACGCGGATCGTCTTTGCCTCGACCGGCGGCGCGATCTACGGCGATTTCGTGGAGCCGCCCAACGTCGAGACGTACGCCAAGGATCCCGATTCGCCGTACGGGATCGCCAAGCTCTCGGTCGAGCACTACATGGCGTACTACGCGCGCGTGCATGGGGTGCCGACCGCGGTGCTGCGCTACGCGAATGTGTACGGCCCGCGACAGGATCCGCACGGCGAGGCCGGCGTGGTCGCGATCTTCTGCGGCCGCCTGATGTCCGGCAAGGCGATCACGGTGTTCGGCGACGGCCTGCAGACGCGTGACTACGTGTTCGTGGGTGACGTCGCACGCGCCAACCTGATCGCCGCGACGATCCCGCTCGAGAAGATGGCCAAGCTCGACACGCGCGCCTGGAACATCGGTACCTCGGTCGAGACGAGCGTCGTGGAGCTCGCGCAGACCTTCATGAGGGTGTCCGGCAAGTCGGTCCCCATCGAGCACTCGCCGGCTCGCGCCGGTGAGGCGCGGCGGTCGGCCGTGTCGATCGCGAAGGCGAAAGCGGAGATCGGATGGGCGCCGAAGGTGGCGCTGGACGAAGGGCTCGCGGAGACCTATCGCTGGTTTGCCGCTCAGTCCAAGACGTCATGATGTTCGGCGCCCCCTTGCAAGTGGGCGGGGCGATTCCGTCGAGCCCGATCGAACTCCTGACTGGCAGCGGCGCCACCGAACGGGTGGTGCTCGCGATCCTCGGCGTGCTCTCGCTTGTGAGCTGGGGCATCATGGTGGCCAAGTGGCTCGAGTTCCGTCGTGCACAGGCGGGCGCCGCGCGCTTCCTCGCGGAATTCGAGTCGGTGGAACGCGTGGAGGGCGCAGCGGGTCTCGCGCGCCGACTGCCGGCGTCGCCGTACACCCGCGTGACGGAGCGCGCGGTCCAGTTCCTCTCGAGCACGCGCCCGTCGGGCAGCGCGCCGAACGTCGCGGGGCCTCCGCTCCTCTCGGCCGGACAACTCGATGCGCTGCGTGACCTGCTCGACGCGCAGGCGATGGCGGAGCGCGACGTGCTCGCTCGCTTCGTGCCGGCGCTCGCGTCGATCGGGTCGGTGTCGCCGCTCATCGGCCTCCTCGGCACGGTGCTCGGCATCATCAATTCGTTCCTCGGGCTCGCGTCGAAGGGATCGGGCAACATCGGCGCGGTGGCGCCCGGCATTGCCACGGCGCTCGTGGCCACGGCCGCCGCACTCACGGTCGCGATTCCGGCCGCGTTCGGCTACAACATCTTCGCGAACCGGCTCAACCGCATCGAGCGCGAGATCGAGGGCTACGGCACGGAGTTGATCGCGCTCCTCGCACGCGAAGGGCGGCTCTAGCATGGCGCGCCGCCAGCGCGGCGAAGGAACTCCGCTCAACGCCGAGATCAACGTCGTGTCGCTCATCGACGTGATGATGCTGCTGATGATCATCTTCATGATCACGGCACCCATCATGCAGGGCGGGGTGGACGTGGAGCTGCCGAAGGCGGAGGCGAAGCCGCTCGAGCCCAAGGGCGGCCTCGCGGTCACGGTGAACCGGCAGGGGCAGATCTTCGTCGACGATGCGAAGCTGTCGCTCGGCGAATTCCGCGCGGCATTCAAGTCACTCGCAGCGGAGCGTGGCAAGGGTGGCGTCTACCTGCGCGCCGACCAGGGCGTGGCGTACGGTCGCGTCGTCGAAGTGTTGGCGATCATGCGCGCGGCCGGCGTCGGACCGGTCGGTCTCGTGGCGGAACCGGAGCAGGTACCGTGACGGCGCTGGTGCCGCCGCGCGGAATGCGGTTGACCGGTCCGCTGGTGGTGTCGGCGACGTTGCATGTCGGCGCACTCGTGATGTTGGCGACCCGTCCGGCGTCGCCCGCCATGCCGCCGCTGTACGAGGTCAACCTGATTGCCGCGCCCGCGGGACCACGCGCGATCGGTAACGTCGCGCCGGCGCCGAGTGCGCCTGAAGCGGCCACGCAGCCTGCCGCACCGCCTCGGGCGACGAGTGCCGGCGCGCCCAAGGCGCCCGTAGTGCCCAAGCCGTTGCCGCCGAAAGCGACCAAGGCCGTACCGGCCAAGGTGCCGCCGAAGGGGGCGACCAAGCCAGGCACGACGCCTGCGCCGTCGACCGCTGTGCCTCCAGCCACCGAAGCGGCGGTGTCCAAGGCGCCGCCCACCAGCACCGCAGCGGGAGGCGGCCCCACGGGCGACAAGGGCGCCGACGTGGCGACGGTACGCACGGAGGGGACCGCGTTCCCGTTCCCGGGGTACTTGCAGAACATCGTGCGGCAGATCGCACTCAACTTCCGCCCACGCGCGGCCGGTGCCCTGCGGTGTGACGTGGCCTTCCTGATCCATCGTGACGGATCGGTGTCGAACGTGCGCTTTGTCTCGCGGTCCGGCGCCTATGCGTTCGACCTCGAGGCCCAAGGCGCCATCGAGGCTGCGGCGCACTCGAAGGCGTTCGGGGCGCTGCCGGCCGGCTTCGCCGATGACGTGCTCCCCGTGACCTTTTCCTTCGATCCGAGGTTGGTGCGTTGATGCGCCGTACGTTCGTCGCGCTGATCGTTGCCCTTGTCGCCGCGCGCGCCCAGGCACAGCCCGGCGTGCGCATCGGCCTCACCTACGCGCCCGGTGTGAAGCCCGGCGTGGTGCTGACGCTCGTGGGCGGCGTGCTCGGCGATTCCGCAAGCGTGATCGTGAGGCGCGACCTCGACTTCGGCGATCGCGTGACCGTGATCGCGGCGGGCGGCACGCTGTCGCCGGCCACGACCCAAGGCAAGGTGCCCAACTACGCCCTGCTGGCGAAGCTCGGCGCTGCCGGACTCGTGCAGCTGGAGATCGCGAACGGTCGGCTGCGCTCCACGGTGCATGACGTGGGTGCGCAACGCGTCATCGACACGCTGTCGGTCGCGACCCCGGCCGGCGGACCGACGCGTGCGTGGCGTGCCGCGGTTCATCGCTTGTCCGATGAGGTGGAGCGCGTGTTGACCGGCACGGCTGGCGTCGCGAGTTCCCGCATGGCGTACGTGAAGGCTGGCCGCACGTGGCTCGTGGACTCGGACGGCGCCTTTCCGGAGGCGGTGTCCGATGGCAGCGCTCTCTCGCCGGCGTGGCGCCGCGATGGCGGCGCGCTGGCCTGGACGACGCTCACGAGCGCGGGCTCGCGCATCCAGATCAAGGAGTTGGCCTCAGGCCGCGTCCAAAGCCTCGTGGCGACCCCAGACGGGTTGAACATCACGCCGACCTGGACCAATGACGGCAATGCGATCGTCTATGCGCACGGCCTCGAGAACGGCACCGACCTGTGGATCGCGTCGGTGACGGGTGGCGAGGCGCGCCGCGTGACCGTGGGACGCGGCAGCGACAACACCTCGCCGACGGTGAGCCCCGATGGTCGCCGCGTGGCGTTCACGTCGGGACGCACGGGGCATCCGGACCTCTATGTGGCCGACCTCGACGGTACCAACACCGACGCCCTCACCGACATCGGGCTCGACGAAGACTCGTACCGTGCCGGGCCGGACTGGTCGGGCGACGGACGGGCCATCGCCTTCGCGACGCGCATCAGCGGCCAGTTCCAGGTGGCCGTACTCTCCCTGCGCGATCGCGCGGTAAGGGTGCTGACCTCCGACGGCAAGAACGAGGATCCCTCCTGGGCGCCGGATGGCCGCCACCTCGTGTTCACTTCCACTCGCACGGGATCCTCCGAACTCTGGGTCGTCGATAGCGAGTCGGGGCGTGTACGGCAACTGACCCGGGATCGCGGCGCTCGTCTCGCGGCCTGGGGGCCGAGACTGCCCGCAACGCCGTAACTCGATCATCTTTCACGGGACATGCACACCATGATGACTTCTCCGATGACGTCCCGCGCTTCGCGCCTGCTGGCCGGCACTGTCGCGCTCGCCCTCGCGTTCGCTGCGGCCTGCGCCAAGAAGCCCGAGACCGCGCCGGCGCCCGCCGAGGCGCCGGCCGTGGCCGCTGCGCCCACCAACACGGCCGCATCCACCGCCGCCGCTGCCGACAGCGCCGCGGCGCGTGCCCGTCGCGAGGCCGCGAACAAGCTCAAGGCGCGCGAAGACTCGATCGCGGCTGCGAAGGCGCTCGCGAGCAAGACGGCGGCCGAGCTCAAGACCGCGTTGCTCGCCACGGTCTGGTTCGACTACGACCGCGCCGAGCTGCGCGACGACACGCGCGCCGCACTCGAAGCCAAGCTGCCGATTCTCCAGGCCAACTCGGCGCTGCGCGTCCGCGTGCAGGGTCACACCGACGAGCGCGGCTCGGACGAGTACAACCTGGCGCTCGGTCAACGTCGCGCGGCCTCGGTCAAGCGCTTCTTCACCGACCGTGGCATCGACGAACGCCGGCTGGATGTCGTGAGCTTCGGCCGTGAGCGGCCGGCCGCCACGGGTGAGGACGACGCCTCGCGCGCGAAGAATCGCCGCGCCGAGTTCGAGATCCTCGCCGGCGGCGAGGCCCTCGCGGGCCCGCGTTGAGTCGCGCCGCTTCCACCAGACAGCGCGGTCGCGCGTTCATGCGCGCGGCCGCGTTCGTGCTTGTGGTCCTGCCGATGGCCGGCTGCCTGGCCACCCAGACGGACGTGAAGGCGCTGCAAGCCGACATTGCCGTGCTGCGTGCCGAGTCGCATCGCGCGGACTCGATCCGCGCCGTGCAGGTGGCCTCGATCCTCTCGGGTCTCAAGCTCGTGAGCGACACCCTCCACGGCGTGCAATCGCGTCTCGGCAAGATGGCGGGCGACACCAAGGGCGACATGTACGCCATGCAGCAACAGTTGATCCAGATTCAGGAGCTCACGGGGCAGAGCCAGCGGCGCATCCAGGAAATGCGCGCGAACCTCGAGGATCGTGCCCCGGGCGTCGCCGACACGACCCGGAGCGGCGCGCCGGGCCCGAACCAGCTGCTGCAGCTCTCGCTCGACCAGCTGCGGCGTGGCAGCGCCGGAGCAGCGCGCGCCGGCTTCACCGACCTGCTCGCGCGCTTCGCCGAGAGCGACGCGGCCCCGCTCGCCCAGTTCTACGTGGGCGAGGCGTTCGCCGCCGAGGGGAACACCGCGAGCGCCGATTCGGTGTATCAGCTCGTGCTCAAGACGCCGAAGTCACCCAAGGCGTCGACGGCGCTCTACAAGCACGCGTTGGTCCTCATCGCCCGTGGCGACGCAGCCGCCGGCAAGGCCGCGCTCAGTGAGGTCGTGAAGCAGTACCCGCAGTCGGATGAGGCGGTGCTCGCGCAGGACCGTCTCAAGACGCTCAAGTAGGACCATGACACGCCCTGAATCCGAAATGCCCTTCCTCGACCACCTCGAGGAGCTGCGCTGGCGGCTCCTCTGGTCGGTGCTGGCGCTCGTGATCGGCGTCTTCGTGGCCTTCGTCGTCCTGGTGAAGCTCGATATCATCGGCCTGTTGCAGGTGCCGATCAAGCCGTTCCTGCACGGCCGCAAGCTGGTCTACACGCACCCGGGCGACCCCTTCTCGATCGTGCTCAACGCCTCGATCGCGCTGGGCGTGGTCTTCGCGCTGCCCGTGATCATGTGGCAGGTCTGGAGCTTCGTGGCGCCGGCGCTGTACCAGCACGAGAAGAAGATCGTGGTCCCCGTGTTCGCGGGGGCGATCGGCCTCTTTCTCGCCGGTGCCGCGATGTGCTACTTCTACGCGCTGCCGCTGTCGCTCGAGTTCCTGATCGGCTTCCAGAGCGAATCGCTCGACCCGATGATCACGGCGTCGGAGTACTTCTCGTTCGCGATCTCGATGACGCTGGCCTTCGGCGCCGCGTTCGAGTTGCCGATCGTGATCCTCGCGCTGGCTGCGCTGGGCATCGTGACGCCGCAGTTCCTGGCCAAGTATCGCCGCCATGCGATCGTCGGCTGCGTCATCGCCGGCACCGTGCTCACGCCCGGTGACCTCGTCTACGCGTCGGCCATGATGGCCGTGCCGCTCTACGGCCTCTACGAAGTCTCGATCTGGCTGTCGTGGTTCGTGGTCCGTCGACGCGAGCGGCGCATCGCCGCGGCCGAGGCGGCGTGACGACGTCCGTGCGGCGCGCCCCATGGGGGCGTCGCATGTTGGGCGCGCTCCTCGTCATCGGTGCGCTGGCCCCGGCTGCCGCGCAGGTGCCCACGCCACGACCGGGACCTGGTCCCTCGGCACCGCGCGTCGGCGCGGACACGGGCAAGGGTGGCCGCGCACAGCGCGACAGCACCGGCAAGCTCAAGAAGGTCGAGCTCATCAAGTGGGAAGAAACCGACTCGACCATGGACGCGCTGCTCAAGCGTCCCGGTTTCTCGGTCACCAAGTATCAGGGCGACAAGGTCCTCTTTGACGCCGGCAAGCGCGACCTCACGCTCAAGGGCGTGCCGGCCGGCGTGCTGCGCGTGCGCACGCTGCTGGTGGGCACGAGCGTGGTCTACAACGACTCGACGCAGCTGGTGATCGCCGAAGGCGACACCGTGGTGCTGCGCGACCCCGACCAGTCGGCGGAAGACCTGGTAGTCAAGGGCGGCGGCCTCCGCTACGACATCAAGGAGGCGCGCGGCGTGGCCCGCGGCCTCGAGACCACCGTCGACAACAAGGGCGCAAGCTGGATCGTGTACGGCCACCAGGCCGCCCTCCGCAACATCGAGGACTCGACCGCGACCGACACGCTGCAGCGCAAGCAGTCGATCTTCTACGCCAAGGACGGCCGCATCACGAGCTGCGCGGACTCGCTGCCGCACTACCACTTCTCGGCCGGCGAAATGAAGGTCGTGAGCGGTGGATTCATGGTGGGCCGGCCGGCGGTGCTCTATCTCGCCGATGTTCCGGTGGCCTGGCTGCCGTTCATCTTCCAGGACATGCGACAGGGGCGCCGGAGCGGCGTGCTCGTGCCGCGGCTGGGCGTGAGCGAACTGCTCCGCAACTCGGCCACGTACCAGCGCACGGTCGAGAACATGGGCTACTACTTCGCCCTCAACGACTACATGGACGCCACGCTCTGGGCCGATTGGCGCTCGGAGGCGCGGCCACCGACCGGCGGCTTCGGCTACTCGCGCATCAGCGGCGACTACCGCTATCGCTGGCTCTCGCGCTTCATCACCGGCGGCATCGGGGCCAGCTTCCTGCAGCAGGGCGACGGCACGACGAACACCCAGTTCCACATCAACCACACGCAGAATTTCAGCCAGACGAGCACGCTCAACGCGAACGTCAACTACGTCACCAACACCACCGTCCAGCGCAACACCACCATCGACCCGCGGCTCGTGGTCGGCAGCATCCAGTCGCAGGTGAACTACACGAAGACGCTTGGTCCGCTCAACATCGCCCTCGGCGGCTCGCAGTCGCAGTACCCCGGGCGCCCGCAGACCGACCGCAACTTCCCGACGCTCAGCATCTCGACCCGTCCGATCGAGATCGCCTCGTGGCTGACCTGGACGCCGGGCCTGAGCGCGTCCAACCAGCAGACCATCGACCTGGACCAAGCCGGCGAGTTCTCCAAGCGGTACAGCATCAACGCGACGGGCGGCCTCGATTCGTCGGTCATCCGCCAGAACACGCGCACAAGCGCCCTCACGCTCCAATCGCCGCTCAAGATCGGCAGCTTCCAGCTGGCGCTGAGCGCCGCGCTCAACGACCGCTCGCTCGACTATCCGCAGTCGCGGTTGATCGTCGACGTCAACGACACCACGAAACGGGAGACGCGCGTCTTCGCGCGTACCTACGAGAGCGGCTTCGACTTCCAGCTCGGCTTCTCGCTGCCGTCGCTCTTCAATTCGTCGTGGAAGCTGACGCCGAGCGTCAACCTCGTGAACGTCGACGCGTCGCCCTTCTTCGTGCGCAACGAGCGCACCGGCGGGAATTGGGTGTCGCAGTCCAAGAAGCTTGTCTACAGCCTCGGCATCGCGCCGAGCTTCTTCGGGCTGTTCAACGGCTTCGGCGCAGTCTCGCGCTTCCGGCACTCGATCTCGCCGAGCCTGAGCTGGAACTTCGCGCCGGCTTCGACCGTGAGCGACGAGTTTCTCAGCGCGCTCGGCAAGACGCGGCCGTCGTACCTGGGCTCGCTCGCCCAGAACGGGCTGACCTTCTCCCTGGCACAGAATCTCGAGGCCAAGCTGCGCGCCGAGGGGGACACGGGCGAGGGCAAGAAGGTGCGTATCCTCTCGATCTCCGGCATCGGCTTCAGCTACAACTTCGAGCAGCTCAAGGAAATCCAGCGTCGGCGGCAGCTGGCGGGGAAGGTCGCGCCCTCGTGGACGGCGGGCCTCACGAGCGACCAGTTCGGCTTCACGGCCCGGTCCGACCTGCTTCCCGGTTTCGACCTCGGCATGGACTGGTCGCTCTTTCAGGGGAGCGTGCTCACCGATACGGCCGTGTTCAAGCCGTTCAATACCTCGATTCGCGCCACGCTATCGCTCGATCGCTCGTCACCGCTCGTGCAGTTGGCGCGCCGCATGCTCGGCATGCGCGAGGCGCCGCTGACGGGTACCGGTACGGGGTCGGGACAGCAGAACAGCATCGGCGGAACCCCGGGCATGACGCCGGCACTGTCCGGTGGCTCGGTCATCGGCAGCACCGTGCGACCGCAGACCTACGAGATCCCGAGTGGGCAGGGGTGGCGGCTCAACCTCACGTTCAGCTCGACACGCACCCGTCCGCCGGTCGGCGGCAACGTGATCACGGTCGACCCGCTGATTGCGTGCGAACCGCTCAAGAACTTGAGCACGATTCTGTACGATCAGTGTCGCAACAATCCGCAGAACCTGCCACCCACCAATCCGGTGCAAGGGACGTCGCTGGGCGGCCCGGTGTTCGTCACGCCGCCGGTCACGAACCTGCAATTCCAGTACTCGTTCAATTTGACGCCCAAGTGGGCCGCGATGTGGTCGTCGAGCTACGACGCCGAAAAGCAGCTGTTTGCCGCACAGGTCGTCTCGCTGCAGCGCGACATGCACGACTGGCGCGCCACCTTCTCGTTCACGCAGGCGCCCAACGGCAACGCGAGCTTCAGCTTCTTCATCTCGCTCAAGGCGGAGCCGGAAATCAAGTTCAACTACGACCGGAACACCCTCACGTCGCCCGGCGCGCGATGACGAGCGTGCTTGTGCCGGATGTGGCCCGCGAGCGAATTTTCACCGCATGACGAGCCCCATCCGCCTCGACGGCCATGCCCTCACCATCGAGGCCGTACGCCAGGTGGCCGACTTCCGTGCTCCCGTGGCGCTGGCCGCCGAAGCGCGCGATCGGATGGCACGCTCGCGCGCCATCGTGGACGGGATCGTGGCGCGCAATGATGCCGTGTACGGTGTCACCACGGGGTTCGGCAAGCTCTCCGATGTCGCCATTCCGCCCGACCGGTTGGCGGAGCTCCAGATCAACCTCGTGCGCAGCCACGCCGCCGGTGTGGGGCCGCTACTGCCCGCGCGTGAAGTGCGCGCGATGATGCTCCTGCGTGCCAACGTGCTGGCCAAGGGCTTCAGCGGTGCGCGTGCCGCACTGGTGGAGCTGCTTGCGGCGATGCTCAACGCGGGCATTCACCCCGAGGTCCCGGAACAGGGCAGCGTCGGCGCGAGCGGCGACCTGGCGCCACTCGCTCACCTCGCGCTCGCGCTCGTCGGTGAGGGGCAGGTCGAGATGGGCGGCGCGGTGCGGCCGGCGCGCGAGGCGCTGGCGGCCGCAGGGCTCCAGCCGGTGACGCTTGGTCCCAAGGAAGGGATCTCGCTCATCAACGGCACGCAGGCGCACACCGGGATCGCGTCGCTGGCGTGGCACGACGCGATGACGCTCTGGAAGACGGCGCACGTCGCGGGCGCAGCGTCGCTCGAAGGGCTGCTCGGCACCCCCGTGGCCTTCGATGCGCGCATCCATGCTGCGCGTGGGCAGGTCGGGCAGAGCGAGTCGGCAGCGTTGCTGCGCGCCCTGCTGGAGGACAGCGCCATCCGCGAGTCGCATCGCATCGGTGATCGTCGCGTGCAGGACGCGTATGCGCTGCGCTGCATGCCGCAGGTGCACGGTCCGGTGCTCGATGCGCTGCGCTTCACCGGCGACATCATCAGTCGCGAGCTCAACGCCGGCACCGACAATCCGCTCGTCTTCGATGATGGCACGATGCTCTCCGGCGGAAACTTCCACGGGCAGCCGGTGGCGATGGCGCTCGACCTGCTCGCGATCGTCATGACCAACCTCGCGACGATCAGCGAGCGCCGCATCGACCGGCTCGTGCATCCGGATCTCAACGAGGGACTGCCGCCGTTCCTCGCCGCCGACGCGGGGGTGCGCTCCGGCCTCATGATGGCGCAGGTGACGGCGGCGGCGCTCGCGAGCGAGTGCAAGGTGCTCTCGCACCCGGCGAGCGTCGACACGATCCCCACCGACGGCAGCAAGGAAGACGTCGTGCCGATGGCCATGGGCGCCGCCTGGAAGTTCAAGCGCATCCTCCATAACGTGCGACATGTGCTCGCCATCGAGTTGATGGCTGCGGCGCAGGCGCTCGACTTCCGTGCGCCACTGACCCCCGGACGCGGCGTGCGCGTGGCGCATGCGCGGGTGCGCGCCCTCGTGGCCACCTACGATTCCGACCGGGTGGTCGGCCCCGACATCACGCGCCTCGCGAATGCCATCGCTGCGGGGGAGTTTGCCTTGGATCCCGATCACCTCGGCGCCACATGACACCGGCCACGCTCACTCCCGCCACTGGCGCGCGCCCCGTGCGTGCCCCGCGCGGTACCACGCTTCGTTGCCGCGGCTGGGTGCAGGAAGCGGCCCTCCGCATGCTCATGAACAACCTCGACCCCGAAGTGGCCGAGCGTCCGGATGATCTGGTGGTGTATGGCGGCACAGGCAAGGCGGCGCGCAACTGGGCCTGCTTCGACGCGATCGTCTCGGTGCTCGAGCGCCTTGCCGATGACGAGACGCTGATGGTGCAGAGCGGCAAGCCCGTGGCGGTGTTCAAGACGCACCCCGACGCGCCGCGCGTGCTGATCGCGAACTCGAACCTCGTGGGACGGTTCGCCAACTGGGACGACTTCCGCCGCCTCGAGGCCATGGGTCTCACCATGTACGGCCAGATGACGGCCGGCTCGTGGATCTACATCGGATCGCAGGGGATCCTGCAGGGCACGTACGAGACGTTCGGTTCGCTGGCGCGCAAACACTTCGGCGGCACGCTCGCCGGCCGCTTCGTGCTCACCGCTGGGCTCGGCGGCATGGGCGGTGCGCAGCCGCTGGCCGCGACGATGAACGGCGCCGCGTTCCTTGGCATCGACGTCGATGCCACGCGCATCCAGAAGCGCATCGAGACGGGCTATTGCGACCGGATGACGCACGCCTTGGACGAGGCGCTCACCTGGATCAGGGAGGCGCAGCGCACCGGCACGGCGCTCTCGGTAGGGCTCGTCGGCAACGCCGCCGACCTCCTCCCCGAACTCCATCGTCGCGGCATCGTGCCCGATGTCGTGACCGACCAGACGAGCGCCCACGACATGCTCAACGGCTACGTGCCGGCCGGCATGTCGCTCGCCCACGCCGCGACGCTGCGCGCGGGCGATCCGGCCGCGTATACCAGGGCCTCGATCGCGAGCGCGGTGGTGCACGTGCGCGCCATGCTCGCGCTGCAGCAGGCCGGCGCCATCACCTTCGACTACGGCAACAACATCCGCACGGTGGCGCTCGACGCCGGCGTGCACGAGGCGTTCCGGATTCCGGGGTTCGTGCCCGAGTACATCCGCCCGCTCTTCTGCGAGGGAAAGGGGCCGTTCCGCTGGGTGGCGCTCTCGGGTGATCCCAAGGACATCCACCGCACCGACGATCTCGTGCTCGAACTCTTTCCCGAGGACGAGCACCTCAAACGCTGGATCACCATGGCGCGCGAGCGCGTGCACTTCCAGGGACTGCCGGCGCGCATCTGCTGGCTGGGGCAGGGCGCGCGCGCGAAGTTCGCGGTGGCCATGAACGACCTCGTGGCGCGCGGCGAACTCTCCGCGCCGATCGTCATCGGTCGCGATCATCTCGACACCGGCAGCGTGGCATCGCCGTTCCGCGAAACTGAAGCCATGAAGGACGGCTCCGATGCAATCGCCGACTGGGCGGTGCTCAACGCGATGATCAACGTCGCGAGTGGCGCCTCGTGGGTGAGCTTCCACCACGGCGGTGGCGTCGGCATGGGCAACTCGCTCCACGCGGGGCAGGTGATCGTCGCCGACGGTACCGCGGCCGCGCGTGCGCGGCTCCAGCGCGTGCTCACCAACGACCCCGGCATGGGCGTCGCGCGGCATGCCGACGCGGGCTACGACATCGCCATCGCCACCGCGAGAGCGGAGGGGCTCGACCTCCCCATGGTGTAAGGCTCGTGCTCTCGGCGCAATTCCGACCCTGGCACATTCCGCTCTTCCTCGCGAAGTACGGCTGGTTGCACGTGACGCGGCGTCCTGTCCTCGTGCACTTCGAGGTGACGCTGCGCTGCAACGCGCGCTGCGGCTTCTGCGACTACTGGAAGACCCCCTCGGACGCTCGCCACGACGAAGTGCAGTCGTTCGCCGACGCGGCCCGCTTCTTCAATCCGATGATGATCACCTTCACTGGCGGCGAACCGCTGCTGCGCCGCGACCTCGAGGACCTCGTGGCTGGCGTGGACGCCGCGGTGGGGCTCAAGTACACGACGCTCATCACGCACGGTGGCATGCTCACGGCGGAACGGGCGGTGTCGCTCAACCGCGCGGGGATCCACCAGTTCAACATCTCCCTCGACTACCTCGATGGGCGACACGACCAGGCGCGGGCGATTCCGGGGCTGACCGCGCGCATCATGGACACGATTCCCGCCATGCAGGCGAAGGGCGTATCCGCGATCCGCTTCAACACGGTCATCAAGGACGACAACCTCGGCGAGATGATGCCGCTCGTGCACCGCGCGGCCGAGCTCGGCGTCGGCGTCAATTTCTCCGTGTACACCGACTTCAAGAACGGCAACGCGACGCACCGCCTTGGCGCCGCGCACCTCGCGGAACTCGACGCCATCATCGACGAGCTGCTCGCCTACAAGCGGCGTCGCCGCGGCGTGATCACCAGTTCGGACGCCTACCTCGAGTCGATTCCGCGCTGGGTACGCGGCCAGCTCGCCAAGCCGTGCGAGTCGGGGATCCGCACGATCCACATCGATCCCGTCGGGCACGTCAAGCGCTGTCCCGACTTCCCGACCGACTTCCACTGGCGCGAGTGGACGTCGTACGAGCCGATCAAGTGCGACCGTTGTTTCTACGCGTGTCGCGGTGAGGCGCAGGCGCCCCTGCGCTGGTCGCGCGTCCAGGATGTCTTCGCATGAGGTCCTCGTGAGCGCCCTGCGCTTCGTGAACGCGGCGCAGGTGGTCACCTGCGAGGGACCGCCGCGCGCGCGGCGCGGTGGCGAACTGCACGACCTCGGCGTCCGGGCTGGCGTGGGCGTGCTCGTGGAAGACGACCTGATCGTGGCCGTGGGTGACGCGGGCGACCTCGAGCGCCGCGCGCCGCACGCGAGCGTCGTCGACTGTCGCGGCATGGTGCTCACGCCTGGCCTCGTGGACTCGCACACGCACGCCATCTTCGGGAAGTCGCGCGCCGCAGAGCAGGAAATGCGCGCCGCCGGACTCGACTACATGACGATCGCGGAACGGGGCGGGGGGATCCACAGCTCCGTGCGCGACCTGCGCACGCGCGACGAGGACGAACTCGTGGCGCTCGCGCTGCCACGCCTGCGGCGGCTCGCGGCGCATGGCACGACCACCGTCGAGGTCAAATCCGGCTACGGGCTCACGGTCGACGACGAGCTCAAGTGCCTGCGCGCGATTCGCCGGCTGCAAGAGCTCCTGCCGATGCGCCTCGTGCCGACCTGGCTTGGCGCGCACGAGATCCCCCTCGAACATCGCGGATCGGCCGCCTCACGCGCGGCGTACGTCGGACTCCTCGAACACGAGATGCTGGACGCGGTGGTGCGCGAGGGACTGGCGCAGTTCGCCGACGTCTTCTGTGAGCCGGGCGTCTTCACGGTCGACGAGTCGCGGCGCATCCTCGGTGCCGCGCGTGCCCGCGGGCTCGCGCTCAAGCTTCACGCCGACGAACTCAAGCCGGCCGGCGGCGCCGAGCTGGCGGCGGAGCTCGGCGCCACGAGTGCTGACCACCTCGGAGCGGTGTCCGACGGAGGAATCCGGGCGCTGGCGGCGAGCGAAACCGTGGCCACGCTGCTGCCGCACACGCTCCTGTTCCTCGGCAAGGCGGCGCAGGCCCCGGCTCGAGCGCTGATCGACGCGGGCGCGGCGTTCGCCCTCGCCAGCGACTTCAATCCCGGCACCTCGCCGACGGTCAACTTCCCGCTGGTGCTGACCTTGGGCGTGAGCCAACTCAAGCTTTCGGTGTCGGAAGCGATGCTCGGGGCAACAGTAAACGGGGCTGCCGCGTTGGGTTTGGCAGGCACCGTCGGACAGCTGACGCCGGGGGCCAGCGCTGATCTTGCCCTGTTCGAAATCGAGGACATTCGCGAGCTTCCATACTGGTCGGGTGACCGCCGCTGCCGGGGCTCGTGGGCGCGCGGCAAACCTTGTCACCAGTTTGAGTTAGGGATAGTTTGACTAGTTGCGGTCCGGGGTCTCCCGGTACCGCATTTTTCGCCGCATCGACACCCGAGCGCCGTTGCCGATGGCCGACATCGCGAAGCTGAAGAGGAAGGCGCTGGAGCACGAGCAGAAGAAGCAGCCCGAGAAGGCGCTCGCGCTCTATATCCAGATCCTCGACGAGTCGACCGGCGCGTCGGCGGACGAAGTGGATGTGTCGCTGTACAACCGCGTCGGCGACCTCCTGGTCAAGGCGGGCAATGTTGGCGATGCGGTGACGTACTATGAGCGCGCCGTCGACCTCTACACCGAGGGCGGCTTCCTCAACAACGCCATCGCGCTCTGCAACAAGATCCTGCGGCAGTCGCCGGGACGCACGTCGGTGTACTACAAGCTCGGGAAGATCAGCGCGCAGAAGGGATTCAACTCCGACGCGCGCAAGAACTACCTCGAGTATGCCGATCGCATGCAGCGTGAGTCGAAGCTCGACGAGGCCTTCCGCGCGCTCGCGGAGTTCTGCGATCTCTGCCCCGGGCAGGATGACATCCGCCTGATGCTGGCGGATCAGCTGCAGAAGCAGGGCAAGGACAAGAAGGCGATCGAGCAACTGCAGATCCTCTATGATCGCGCCACGGCCGAGGGGCGCATCGCGGAAGCCGACGCCGCAGCCGAGCGCATCAAGTCCATCGACTCATCGATCGAGATCAAGGTCTCGGGCGAGGCCAAACGCCAGTCGAAGTCGGACGGACTCATCTTTCTCGATCTCAACGAGGACGTGCGCCGCTCCGTGGCGATGAAGTCGCAGGGAGCGCCGGCTCCCGCGACGCCGCCGCGCGCACCAGCGCCGCCGCCCGCGCGCAAGACGGTCCCCACGCCGGTCGTCGACATCCCCATGCTCGAGATGCCGGCGCCGCTCGAGATGACCCACCAGCTCGAGGTGCCCGAGGACATCCCTCCGGCCACAGAGCCGATCAGCGGGCTCGAGCAGTCGAACGACGATCGCAAGCGCTTCACGCTCTCGCAGACGCCGATGTCGGTGGATATCATCGACCTCGAGCCGGTCGAGTCGGGCAAGGAAGATGCGGCGCCAACGGAACTGTCGGCCGACCTGCCGCTGCTCGAAGTCGAGAGCCACGCCTCGACTTTCGTGCCGGCCTCCACGTCGGCGGTGGACCTGCCGCTCATCGCGCCGGATGCTCCCATCGCGGATGAACCCGCGGAGGGTGCGGGCGGCGACCTCGTGTTCCTCACGCCCATCGGCGAAGGGACTCCGATGGTGGTGGGCGAGCATGACGCGTCGCCGACGTCCGACTTGCCGCTCCTCGAGGAGGAGCCGTCGACGGTCGTCGAGCTGCCGATGCTCGAAACGCCGGTGGTCGAATTGCCGGCCGTCGAGGATGCGGACGACGACGTGCCGTCGTTGCCGCCGTCGAAGCGCCCTTCGCAGGTCGACTTTCCGCTCGTCAACATGGCAACGCCGGCCGGCATTCCTGCCTTCGGTGCGGAATACGGCTTCGAGACCGAGCCGCCGATCGACCCACCGGAGGGTGCGGACGACATCGAAGTCGCGTTCCTCACGCCGCCCATCGTCCCCATCGTGCCGGAGACGGAGACGACGAGCATCGAGGAGGAGGACATGCTGACCGCGGCGCTCACGCCGATGGCGTCGGATGTCATTCCCGAGCCGCCCCCGATTGCGCGCAAGAGTACGTCGATCCTCGCGCGCTCGGTGGACGGGCTGGCGGTGCGCGTGCTGGACGATCCAGATAACCACTCGCTGCGGCGCTCGTACGCCGAGGCGCTGCTCGAGGACGGCCAGCGCGACGAGGGACTGCGCGAGCTCGATCTCGCCATGGTCGGCTTCGAGAAGCAGGAAGACCTGTCGGCCGCCCGTTCGCTCGCCGACGAGATCGTGCGCGTCAACCCGGGCTCGGTGCGTCACCACCAGAAGCGCGTCGAGTACTGCTTCCGCCTCAACGATCGCGCGGGCCTCGTGGACGCCTACATCGAGCTCGGCGATGCGCTGTTGCGCGAGGGCGCGGCCGAAAAGGCACGCGCGGTCTACCAGCGGGTGCTCGAGTTGCAGCCGGGCAACGCACGCGCCGAGGCGGCGCTCGGCACGATCGCCACGCCGCCCGCGCCGGTCGCGACCGAAACGCCCAAGCGCGGCACCACGGCCATTCGCACGACCACGACGATGAAGCGCTACACCGGGGCGGAGAAGGAACCGCCACCGGAAGCGGCGCCCGCTGCCGCGGCATCCGGTGGTGACGACGATTTCGTCGACCTCGGCGACTGGTTGCGCGACGACGAGCCGGTGAAGGACACGCGCATGATCGTCGACGAAGAGGAGCCGACCGGCGACGAGCAGGCCGACTTCGCCGACATGCTGGCGAAGTTCAAGCAGGGCGTGGCGCAGAACGTGGACGAGGAAGATTACGACTCCCACTACGACCTCGGCGTCGCCTACAAGGAGATGGGGCTGCTCGACGAAGCCATTGCCGAGTTCCAGAAGGCGCTGCGCGGACAACAGCACCGCTCGCGCGCGTACGAGTCGCTCGGGCAGTGCTTCGTGGACAAGGGACACTATCCGGTGGCCGCCACGATTCTCTCGCGCGCCACGAGCGAGCCCGGCACCGACGATGCGCAGCTTGTGGGCGTGCTCTACCTGCTCGGCCAGACGTACGAGGCGCTCGAGCGGCCGGCGGACGCGCTCTCGGCGTTCCAGCGCGTGTTTGCCGTGGACATCACCTTCCGCGATGTCGCCGAGCGGATCGGTGCTCTGACCAAGGCGGGCAGGTGAGCGCCTCGACCCGGGGCACGGAGGCGCTCAAGGAGGCGCTTCGGGAGATCCAGGCGCCGGTGCGCACGCAGCTCGATGCCACCGTACAGGAGATGTGGCGCATCGTCGCGATGGACGGCGAGCTCATGCCTGACGTGACGCAGCACCTGATGGGGATGAAGGGCAAGATGTTCCGCCCCACCTTGTTGTTGCTGTCGAGCGAGGTGGAGGGCGCCGCGTCGCCGGCCGCCGTGACGATGGCCGCGGTGGTCGAGCTCATTCACCTCGCCACCCTCGTGCACGATGACGCCGTGGATCATTCGGTGCTGCGGCGGGGCATGCCGACGATCAACGCGCTGTTCAGCCATCAGGTGTCGGTGATCTTCGGCGATTTCCTCTATTCGCGCGCGCTGCTCGAATTGGTGGAACGTGGCGATCTCGAGCCGTTGCGCGTCTTCACCCGGGCGTCCAACCAGCTCACGCTCGGCGAGATCCGCCAGTTGGGCGCCGTGGACCGCCTCTCGTTCTCCGAGCAGGACTACGAGAAGCTGATTCGGCACAAGACCGCCGTGCTGTTCCGCGCTGCGTGCGAAGTTGGTGCGTGGGCGGGCGCGGCCCGGCATCGCGAGGCGCTCTCGCGATTCGGCGAGCGACTGGGCATGGCCTTCCAGGTGGCGGACGACTTGATCGACTACACGGAGCAGCAGGAGACCACGGGGAAGCCCGGCGGTCACGACCTCAAGGAGCACAAGGTGACGCTGCCGCTCATCGCCGCCCTGCGCACCATCAGCCCGGCGGCGCGGTCGCGGGTCGAGACGCTTTTCGCAGCGCCCGAGCCGACCGATGCACAGGTCGAGGAAGTCGTGTCGATCGTGGCCGATGCCGGGGGACTCGACTACGCGCGCCGTCGCGGGGAAGAGTACGCGCAAGAAGCGGATGCGGCCCTCGCGACCCTGCCGCTCACTCCGGCGCGCTCAGCGCTGGCCGACGCGCTGGCGTACTGCATGGACCGGCGGTCGTAATGCCCCCTGTCGGTTCTGCCCGCCATCGACCCATGTTCCATGTCGGGGTGCTCGCCACCGGATTCATCGTCGG
Source organism: Gemmatimonadota bacterium (assembly GCA_025359135.1). GTDB lineage: Bacteria > Gemmatimonadota > Gemmatimonadetes > Gemmatimonadales > Gemmatimonadaceae > JACPPC01. The sequence continues at coordinate 29,077 of JANYHJ010000101.1, forward strand.
TGGATTTCTCACGCAATTTGCCCGCAAGTTCCTGCCCGTCGGTGCCGTCAAGGAGTTTCTTACCACGGGTGTCACCACCTCGTTCGGACCGCTTCCGATCGACCTCGTCATCATCCGGTTCGCGCTCGGGCCGGTCGCCCTCGACGTCTCGCTCCTGAGCCTTGTCGGCGTGCTCGTTGCCTACCTCATCGCGCGATCGCTTTTCTAGGAGAAACAGCATGCCATTCAACCTCGGCTTCGGCGAAATCATCCTCATCGGGATGGTCATCCTGCTCTTCTTCGGCGCCAAACGCATTCCGGAAATCGCGGGCTCGTTCGGCAAGGGCATCCGCGAGTTCAAGAAGAGCATGAACGACGTGGATCGCGAGATCACCGGTCCGGGTGACGCTCCGCGCATGGAGCGCCTCGCCGACCGCCAGCGCACGGAGAGCGTGCCCGCGTCCGAAGATCGGCCCGAGCCGAAGCGCCTGATCTAGGCAGCGCACCCCGCGCGCCGCACGCGGGTCGCGCACTGGTCAAACGGAAACGGGGGGCGTCCGCGTTGCGCGGATGCCCCCCGTTTGCCGTATCTGCTAGGTCGAACTACGACGCAGCCTGACGGTTCGCCGACTGGAGCTGCTTGCGACGATCCTTGATGTCGGCCGTCTTGCGGATGTGATCGAGATACTCGCGCACGCGCGTCTGGCGCAGCGCCTGCAGGATCTGCTCGCGCTGCTGGGCACGCTGCGCGGTCCAGGCATCGCGCGTGGCGAGCGTGCGCTTGTCGACGCGGAGCACGATGACCCGGTCGCGTGTCGCCACTGCACTACTTACGGCGCCCACCGGCAGGGCGAACGCCGCGCCGACCGCCTCGTTCGCCTGCCCGATGCCGGGCACGGTCGAGACACGCGTGAACGGTCCGGCTACCTGCGTCGTGAGGCCGCGCGCTTTGGCCGTGGCCTCGAAGCCGCCCGCCGCGGCCGCCTTCGAGAACGCGTGCGCGCTGTCGGCCAGCAGCGCCACCTTCTTCTCCCGTGCGAGCAGCGAGCGGATCTCTTCCTTGACGGCATCGAGCGAGGCCTTGCCGCCCGCACGAATCGAGTCGAGGCGCGCGAGGACGTACGCGTCCTCCGCATCGAACAGCTCGCTGGTTTCGCCGACCCGCACGCCGCGGAACGCCCACGCACTCACGCTTGGCACATACTTGCCATCGGTGCCGATGAGCGGATCGCCCTCCGTGGCCGTGAGGTGCTCGGGCGTCAGGTGCAGCAGCTTGGCCGCACTGTCGAAGCGCGCCGGCTTGTCCTGGCTCGCCGCGATCGCCGCGAGTGAATCGGCGCGACGGTCGGTCTTGGTGGCCGACGAGTCACTCTGCTTGAGGGGCAGCAGGATGTGGTGCAGGGAAACCGTGTCACCCTTGCGCTCATCGAGGCGGATGATGTGGTAGCCGAACTGCGTCAGCACCGGCCCGGAGATTTCCTTCGCTTGGAGCTTGGCGGCGGCCGTCTCGAACTCCTTCACATACTTGCCCTTGGCGGCCTTGCCGAGGTTGCCGCCATCGGCGCCGGACGCGGAGTCAGCCGAGAGTTCCTTGGCGGCGTCCTCGAAGGTGCGCTTGCCCGAGACGATCTCGGTCCGCAGCGCCACGATGCGCGAGCGCACGGCTTCGCTGTCGGCGGAGGTGAGGGCGCGCGGCACACGCACCACGGACACGACGGCGCGTCCCGGCCGGTCGAAGCGCTTCTCGTTCTTGGTGAAGTAGGCCAGGATTTCGGCATCGGAGACCGAGACCGCGTTGTCCTTCACGCTGCCCGGATCCCAGCCCACGTAGGTGACGGTGGCGGAGTCGTGGGTATCCTGCCAGGTGGTCCAGAGGTGTTCGTCCGAGACCCAGACTTCGCCAGCGAGCTGGAAGAGCAGCTTCTGGCGGGGAATCTCCTCGCGATAGTACCCCTCGAGGTTGACGAGGATGCCCTGCTGGCGTGCCGCAGGGGAGGCGAGCAGCCGACGATACTTGTCGATGTCGAAGCGGCCGTCCGTCTGGAGCTCGGGTGAGCGCTGGAACTGCTCGGGTGGCGCGAACTGGGCGGCCTCCACGAGCTCCGCATCTGTGACGCGGATGCCCCGCTTCTCGTATTCTTTTTGGAGGAGGATGTCGCCGACCAGCTGCTCGAAGGCGCGGTCGTCGATTCGCGCACGTTCATCAAGCGTCAGGCTGCGGCGAAGCTGCTGCTCCTGCTGCTGCACCAGACGCAAGGCAGTGGTTTGCCACTGCTGCCAGGCAATATCGGTCCCCTCGACACTCGCAACGGCGGTGGTGACGGTGACACGCGAACGACCAACGAGGCCGGAAGTCTCATAGAGCAGGAAGCCGCCGACGAACACGACGGCGACACCGATCCAGATCCACTTAGCCATGCTCCGCATCGACTGCAGCACGGGTCCGACATCCTCGCAAGAAAGGGAAGTACCGGGGTGGTCCCCGACGATATGAAAAAGCCTCGGAATGTAGTGGGCCAGCTCACGTAAGATCAAGCGAGATAGTCACTTCTCCAATTGACGCTGCTCGCGGAGTGTAGGTATGATTCGCCGTCCGCCACCCACCTCCGCGGGTCGTTCCTCCTCCAGGCCCTCACATGGCGACCTCCCCCCGGATCGACGATCTGCGCAAGAAGTTCGACGAGAACCCCCGACGGTACTTCGCCCCCTTGGCGAACGAGTACCGGAAGGCGGGTGATCTCGCGCAGGCCATCGCCATCTGCCGGCAGCACTTGGCCGACCAGCCGGGCCACATGTCGGGGCACATCGTCTATGGGCAGGCCCTCTTCGAGAACAAGGAGTACGAGGAGGCGCAGAAGGTGTTCACGGCCGCGCTTGCGCTCGACCCCGAAAACCTGATCGCGCTGCGCCTGCTCGGTGACATCGCGCGCGACGGTGGGGATTACGCTGCCGCGCACGGGTGGTATCAGCGCGTGCTCGACGCCGATCCGCGCAACGAGGATATCCAGGCGCAGCTCAAGCTGGTGCAGGAGGCCGAGGAGCGAGCGGCAGTGGAAGCGGCGAAGCATCCGTTGCCGGACACGATCGTGATGGCAGCGGTCCCGCGCCCGAGCACGGTGGCGCCGACGCCTTCACGTGCCTCGGAAGTGCACGAGGCGACCACTCTCGAGATCGAGCGCGCGTCACCGCCTTGGGCCAAGCCCGCTGCTCCGGCAGAACCGCTGCCGCCCCTCACCGAGGAGGACGTGGCGCCGCCGCGACTCTCGATCATGGGGCTCGACCTCGAATCGATGGCGGGCGTCGCGAGCGCGGATGCGGCGGAGACGATGGCACCGCGCCCGGCAGCGCCGTCCGAGGAGTTCGAGACCTCGATGCCGTTCAGCTCCACGAGTTTCGACGCCGACGTCGAAGTCGACTCCGACCCTCTGGCTGGCGTGTCCGGCATCGAGACGCGCGACGAGTCGTCCGCGGCCAGCCTCATGTCGACCGCGACTCCGCCACCACCCGCCGACGAGGCATTCAACATCACGCCGCCCTTTGGTGGCGCCGCGAAGTCGTCCGCTGCGGCGGAGGTCCCGCCCGAGCTTCACATGCCGTTGCGCGTGACGCCGCCGACGATGGAGCTCGGACTCGTTCCGCAGCCCAAGCCGGAGCCCACGGGCCTCTGGGACACGCTCGAGGACATGGAAGCCGAGGGCGGTGCCGCGCTCGAGGCCGCCGCCGCCGCGCCGGCCGCCCAGAACTTCGAGCCGCCCCCGCTGCTGTTCGAGCCATCGGTGAGTGCGCCCGCGCGTGCCGTCACGTCGCTGCCCTCGTCTGACGCCTTCGAGCTTCTGGACGCACCCGCACCGGAAGCCGGGACGTCCGCGCCCGCGCCGTTCGTCACGGAGACGATGGCCGACCTGTACGTGCAGCAGGGGCATCATTCGGAAGCGCTGGCGACGTATCGGCAGTTGCTCGACTCGCGTCCTGGCGACGCGGGGCTCTTGGCGAAGATCGGCCCCCTCGAGGCTTCGGCGGCGGTCGCCGGCGCCCTGTCACCGGTGCGGCACTTCTTTGCGGCGCTGGCGAGCTGGCGGCCTGGCCAGGTGGCGGTGGCGGCGGCCCTGATGGCGGCGCACGAATCGCACGCGGCGCCCGAGCCGGTCACCCATGGCGCGGTACAGGCTGTGCCCGAAGCCTCGCATGCGTCCCACGCCGCGGACGCCGAACCGTGGATGGCGGAGCGATCGTACGACCTCGGCGTTTTCGGTGATGCCTCGATCACCGACGCCGATGAGAGTGCGGCGCGTCGCCTCGCGGCGATGTATCCCGACGCACTCGCGATGAACGTCGCGCCCACGGCCGTCCTCGAGCCGCCGACGGTGGAACCGGCGGCTCCGACGCTCGTTGAGCTTCCCGGGCAGCCGGCGCGTCAGGTGTCGAGCGAACTCTCGCTCGACCAGGTGTTCAGCGATGCGCCGCCGCAGCGCCCGTCGCGCAAGTCGGCGTCGTTCTCGTTCGACCAGTTCTTCTCGCAGACGGCGCAGGTGCCGGCCATCCCGCGCTCAGCGACCCCCAGCGCCGTTCCTGCGCAGCCGAGCCCCGAGGAAGCGGAGCAGTTCCAGAACTGGCTCAAGGGGCTCAAGGGTCCGTGAGGATCGCCCTTCTCAACGGTCCGAATCTCAACCTGCTCGGCGTGCGCGAACCTGCGGTGTATGGCACCCGCACGCTCGCCGAGATCGAGGCGAGCCTGGCGCAGGTCGCCGGCACGCTTGGGTGCACGTTGACCTGCGTGCAGAAGAACGGGGAAGGCGAGCTGATCGACGCGATCCATGCGCTCCGCGGTCAGTGCGACGGCGCGATCATCAATGCGGGGGCGTACAGCCACACGAGCCTCGCCATCCGCGATGCCTTCTCGTCGGTGTCGGTGCCGTTCGTCGAGGTGCATCTCTCGAACATCTACGCGCGCGAGCCGGAACGCCGGCACTCGATGCTGGCGCCGGGGGCGAAGGCGGTGCTGGTGGGATTCGGCGCGGCCGGCTACGAGTTGGCGCTGCGCGGGCTGGTCGGACTGATCGGCGGCGCTCGTGCCTGACGGACGCCCAGCGCGGCTCACGGCCCTCCGCGCGGCGCTGCTCGCCGAACACCTCGACGGCCTGCTCATTTCCTCGCTCGCCAACATCCGGTACCTGACGGGCTTCTCGGGTTCGAATGCGCTGGCGGTGGTGACGGCGAGCGAGTGCCTGCTGATCACGGACATCCGCTACGACGAGCAGGCGCACGAGGAGGCGGCGGCGGTCTCGCGCGTGGTCATCGAGTCGCAGAGCCTCTGGACGGCGCTCTGGCGCGAGTTGCCGCCGCAGGGTGGCGTGGAGACGGTGGCGTTCGAGAGCGCGCACATCCTGCACCGCGACTTTGCGCGACTGCTCGAGTCGGGCACGCGGTGGCGCTGGCGGCCGGCGGTGGAGCTGGTGGAGTCGCTGCGCGTCGTGAAGGACGCCGACGAGGTGGCGCGTCATGCTGAAGCGGGCCGGATCGCGGTGCAGGCGCTGTCGGTGACGCTGGCGAAGATCCACACCGGAATGACTGAACTCGCCATTGCCGGCGTGCTGGAGAGCGAGCTGCGTCAGGCGGGAAGCGAGGACTTTCCGTTCAAGAGCATCGTGGCGACGGGACCGCGCTCGGCGCTTCCGCACGCGCGGGCCGGCATGCGCGCGTGGCAGCGCGGGGAGCTGCTCCTCATCGACTTCGGCGCCGTGTACGACGGGTATTGCAGCGACGTGACGCGCACCGTGGTGGCGGGACCGGCCACGGAACGCCAGCGGGTGGTGCATGGCATCGTGGCTGGTGCCAACGCAGCAGCCCGGGCGGGGATCCGGGCCGGGATGACGGGCAAGGATGCCGACGCCTTGGCGAGGCGCTACATTGATGATGCTGGTGAGGGGGCGGCCTTTGGGCACAGTCTCGGTCACGGGCTCGGCCTCGAGGTTCATGAGGCGCCCCGTCTGAGTCGGTTGTCCGAGAGCCCGTTGCCGGCTGGCGCGGTGGTGACCATCGAACCGGGCATCTACCATGCGGGCTGGGGCGGCGTCCGGATCGAGGACGACGTGCACCTGACCGCGAGTGGACCCGTCCTACTCACGGATTTCACGCGCGACCTGCTCGAAGTCGGGTAGATCGCGCCCCACCCCGGAACCATGATAGACCTCCGGTACGTCAAGAAGTTGGTGGAGCTGCTCGACAGTTCGTCCGTCGACTCGATCGAGATCTCCTCGGACAAGGGGATGAAGCTCCGCATCTCCAAGACCCCCGTCCAGCGCGGCACGGTGCAGATGGCGGCGCCGATGCCGGCGATGATGCCGAATCCCGCGACCCGGCAGTCGGGCGAGCATGCCGCGATCGAGGCGGCGCCGGTGGCCAAGGTGGCGCCCGTGGCCGCCCTGCTGGAGGTCAAGTCACCGATGGTGGGCACCTACTACTCGAAGCCGGAGCCGAGCGCCAAGTCGTACGTGACGGTCGGGCAGCGCATCGAGAAGGGGCAGACGGTCTGCATCATCGAGGCGATGAAGATCATGAACGAGATCGAGTCGGAATTCTCCGGGGTGGTGCGTGAAGTGATGATGCAGGACGCGCAGCCCGTCGAGTTCGGACAGGTCCTGTTCCGGATCGATCCCAATGGCTAATCCGCCGCTCGCCTCGGGGAGCCAGTCGGCGCAGGCTGCCCCGGCCGCCAACCAGCCGTACAACTACAAGGCGGTCATGCAGGAGATGGTGAAGCAGGGGGCGTCGGACCTGCACCTCAAGGTCGGCCGGCCCCCCACGCTGCGCATCAACGGCGAACTGGTGCCGCTGACCTTTCCTCCGCTGCGGCCGGAAGACCTCAAGAGCATCGCCGAACAGACGATGCCGCCCAAGCAGATCAAGGAATTCTCGGAGCAGAAGGAGGCGGACTTCGCCTTGGGCGTGCCGGGCATCGGCCGCTTCCGCGTGAACGTCTACCAGCAGCGCGGCACGATCGCCTACGCCTTTCGCGTGATCCCGTTCCAGGCGAAGACGTGCGAGGAACTCAACCTCCCGAAAATCGTCGAATCGATCGCGCTCAAGCCGCGCGGGCTGATCCTCGTCACCGGCATCACGGGCTCGGGCAAGTCCACCGCGCTCGCGTCGATGCTGCAGTTCGTGAACGAGCAGCGGCACGCGAACATCATCACGATCGAGGACCCGATCGAGTTCCTGCACCGCGACATCAACTGCCACATCAACCAGCGCGAGGTCGGCACCGACACGGGCACGTTCGCGCAGGCGCTGCGGCGCGTGCTGCGGCAGGACCCGGACATCATCCTGATCGGTGAAATCCGCGACATCGAGACGCTCGACACCGCGCTCAAGGCCGCGGACACGGGCCACCTCGTGCTCTCGACGCTGCACACGACCGACGCGACGCAGACGATCAACCGCATCCTCTCGTTCTACCCGCCGCAGGAACAGACCTCGGTGCGCTATGCGCTCTCGAGTGCGTTGCAAGCGGTGGTCTCGTTGCGCCTCGTGCCGCGCAGCGACCGTCCGGGCCGCGTGCCGGCGTGCGAAGTGCTGATCAACACGGCCGCCGTGCGCGACCAGATCCGCGACATGAATTCCGCGCTCAACATCCCCGACCTGATCAAGGACGGCCACATCCAGTACGGGATGCAGACGTTCGACCAGAGCATCATGCACTGGTACAAGTCGGGCGCGATCTCGTACGAGAGCGCGGTGTTCTACGCGAGCAACCCGAGCGAGTTCGCGCTGGCAGTGCAGGGCGTGGCCGGCACCAGCGACCAGACGTTCGCGGGGTTCGGCGGCGACCTCACGGCCTGATCCGGGGACCACGAGCATGTTCAAGAAGGTCCTGATCGCCAATCGGGGCGAGATCGCGTTGCGCGTCATCCGGGCGTGCCGCGAGCTCGGGGTGCAGACCGTGGCCGTCTACTCGGAGGCCGACCGCGAGTCGCTGCACGTGCGCTTTGCCGATGACGACGTCTGCATCGGCCCGCCCGCCGGGCGCGATAGCTACCTCAACATTCCGCGCATCATCGCGGCGGCCGAGATCACGGGCGCGGATGCGATTCATCCGGGCTACGGGTTCCTGGCCGAGAACGCGGAGTTCGCGGAGACATGTGCCGCGTCGAACATCGCCTTCATCGGGCCGACGCCGGAACAGATCCGCACCATGGGTGACAAGGCCACCGCGCGTCGAACGGCCGTGGCGGCCGGCGTGCCCGTGGTGCCCGGCACCCCCGGTCCCGTCGAGGATCCCGACGAGGCGCTCGCATTCGCCGTGCAGTCCGGATTCCCCGTCATCATCAAGGCGGCGGCCGGCGGTGGCGGCAAGGGCATGCGCGTGGCGCGCGACGCCGACGAGTTCATGCGCAACTTCACGCTCGCCCGCCAGGAAGCGCTCTCGGCGTTCGGTAATGGCGACGTGTACGTGGAGCGCTTCCTGCTCAAGCCGCGACACGTGGAGTTCCAGGTGCTGGGCGACACTCACGGCAACCTGATCCACGTCGGAGAGCGGGACTGCTCGGTGCAGCGTCGCCACCAGAAGCTGATCGAGGAGGCGCCGTGCCCGGTCATGACGCCGGAACTCCGGCAGCGCATGGGCGACGCGGCGGTGAAGGCGGCCAAGGCGATCAACTACGTGGGCGCGGGTACGATCGAGATGCTCCTCGACGAGGACGGGACGTTCTTCTTCATGGAGATGAACACCCGCATCCAGGTGGAGCACCCGGTGACGGAACAGCTCTACGGCGTGGACCTCGTGAAGGAACAGATCCGCGTCGCGTCCGGCGAGCCGCTCAGCTTCACGGTCCTGCCGCCGATGCGCGGCCACGTCATCGAGGTGCGCATCAACGCGGAAGATCCGCAGCGCAACTTCCAGCCGAGCCCGGGGCTGATCGAGGTCTTTCATCCGCCCGGCGGTCCGGGCATTCGCGTCGACACGCACGCCTACGCCGGCTACCGCGTGCCGCCCTACTACGACTCGATGATCGGCAAGCTGATCGTCACGGCCGAGACGCGGCAGGCGGCAATCAACCGTATGAAGTGGGCGCTCGACCAGTTCGTGGTGCAGGGGCCGACGACCACCATCGCGTTCGCCGGGAAGATCATGAATGATCCGGACTTCGTGGCCGGTGCCGTGGACACGAAGTGGCTCGAACGGAACTTCGAGCGATTCAAGGATTGATCGGAACGCGCGCCGGATGATCTGGTGCGCGTTCGTCGTTGGCGGTCTGGTCCCCCCCGAGCGAGGTCGTGTTGATGCGAGAGCTGCTCCGTTCCATCGTGCGTCGTCGTGCGATCACGCTGTGCGGGCTCGCCGCCACGGCGCTGATGGGCGCGTGTACGCCGCCCGCGGCCGCGCCCGCTCCGGTGGCAGCGCGCACGGTGTACCTGGTGCGACACGCCGAGAAGGGCGCGGAGCCGGCCGCCGACCCGCCGCTCACGCCCGCCGGACAGGCACGGGCCAAGGCGCTCGCCATCGCGCTCGCTGATGCCGGCGTGCGCTCGGTCCTCACCACGCAGCTGCTGCGCACCCGCGAGACGGCGCGCCCGCTGGCCGAAAAGCTCGGCATCCAGGGCCAGGTGGTGGGGGTGAGCGGCGCCGCGCGCGAGCATGCACAGGCCGTGGCGGCGGCCGTGAAGGCGCAACCAGCCGGCGCCGTGCTGGTGGTGGGGCATAGCAACACGGTGCCGCTCATCATCGAGGCGCTGGGCGGTCCCGCGATGCCGATGATCTGCGACTCGCAGTACGCGAACCTGTTCGTGGTGCAGCTTTGGGCCGACGGCAAGGTGACGCTCGCGCGCACGGAGTATGGGGCGCGGTCGCCGGAGGATGCGTCGTGCGGCGGGATGCCCCCGAAGTGATCGTGCTGGCATGGGGCGCCTTCCGGCTCGCCGAACCAGCCCGACGGCTCGCCGTCGCGGTGTGAGGCTGGGCGGCCCTTCGGCCGCGAATGCCGACGGGCGATGGCCCGGGGCAGGGCGCGTGACGCCCTCCCGTCCCGGGCCGTCTTATTCTCGTGACTGACCCTGCCCTGAAGGACGCTCCGGCCAAGCCGCGGCGCCGCGCCTCCGCGACCGAGGATCTGCCTCGCTCGCGTGCGAGTCGCGCGGAACTGGACGTGCTGGGCGCTGCGGAACCGCCGCCGGACCCGCGCAAGCAGCGCCTCGTGCGCGAGATCGCCGGCATCGGGCTGCTGCTCGCGGCGATCTTCGTGGCCGGTGCGCTCGCCTTCGAACGCGATGCGGCATCGTGCACCCAGGGATCCGGAGTCTTCGGACCCGTCGGGTCATGCCTGCGCGCGGGCCTGTTCGCGCTGCTTGGCGCCCCGGCGGCTGCGCTGCTGCCGCTGCTGCCGCTCGTGCACGGCCTGCGCCTGCTCGGCCGTATCGCGGAGCGCCCGGATCGCTCGTGGCTCGTGTGCCTGGGCGGTGCCGTGGTGCTCGTGCCGGTGGCCATCGGGCTCTTCCGTGGCGCGCCCATTGCGGTGGACGCGTGGGCGGGACTCTGGGGCAACTTCGCGGCGTATTACATGAGCGCGGCGATCGGCCGTGCGGGGGCGTGGATTGCCCTGCTGCTCGCGGGCAGCGCACTCACTGCGTGGACGCTCTGGTGGAACCCCGTGCGTCTGGTGGTGGGTGGGCGTCATGCTGCGCGCGCAGAAGAAGCGCCGCGCGTCTCGAACGCCGCAACCGTCGCCGCACTCGCACTGGAACCGGATCCAGACGAGATGCCGGGGGTGGATCCGGCGCTCGTGCGCGAGATGGTCGGCACCCCGATCCTCACACTCATGAAGCCGGAGCCCGAGGCCGTCGCCCACGACGTGGACGCGACCGGGGCCCCCAAGTCCGAGCGCAAGAAGCGCGAGAAGAAGGCGAAGTCGGAGGTGATGGCCGAGCATGATGCGGCCGTGGTCGCCTCGATCGAGACCGCGGCGGTGGCTGAGCAGACGGACGTGCTCGATCACGAACTGCCGAGCTCGGCGCTGCTTGACCCGCCGCCGCCGGGGAAGGGGGACGCTGGCGAGCGCGAGCTGGACGTGATGGGCGCGAAGCTCATGGATGCGTTGCGCACCTTCAAGGTCGAGGGTGACCTCGTGGCGCGCACGACTGGCCCGACCGTGACGCAGTTCGAGATCGTGCCCGCGCCCGGCGTGAAGGTGCGGCAGATCGGCAACTTGTCGAACGACTTGGCGCTCGCGATGCGCGCGCCGTCGATCCGCATTGTCGCGCCGATTCCCGGACGCGGCGCGGTCGGCGTCGAGGTGCCGAATCCCGAGAAGGAGATGGTCGCCTTCCGCGAGATGATCGAGTCGAAGGAGTTCGCGCACGCACGCGCCGCGTTGCCGATTGCCCTCGGCAAGGACCTCGAGGGCAAGGTGGTCGTGGCCGACCTGGCGAAGATGCCGCACCTGCTGATTGCCGGCGCCACCGGCTCGGGCAAGTCGGTGTGCGTGAACACCATCATCACGAGTCTCGTCTACCGCCACACGCCCGAAACGCTGCGTTTCCTGATGGTCGACCCGAAGATGGTCGAGCTGTCGGTGTACAACACGCTGCCGCACCTTCGCCACAAGGTGATCACGGACAACCGTGACGCCGCGGCCGTACTCAAATGGGCCGTGATCGAGATGCAGGAGCGCTACGCGCTGCTCGCCGCGAACGGCTGTCGCAACATCCAGGACTTCAACCGTCGCGTGCAGGAGAATGCGCCCCTCAAGCGCCCGAAGACGGACGGCGTAGCGTTCGAGGAGCTCGCGTACACGGGCCGGATCCTGCCGTACATCGTCGTGGTCATCGACGAGATGGCCGATCTCATGATGACGGTGCAGGGCGAAGTGGAAACACCGATCGCGATGCTCGCGCAGAAGGCGCGCGCCATCGGCATTCACCTCATCCTCGCCACCCAGCGGCCCTCGGTGAACGTCATCACCGGTCTCATCAAGGCGAACTTTCCCAGTCGCATCGCGTTCCGCGTGGCGAGCCAGATCGACTCGCGCACCATTCTCGATGGCGCGGGCGCCGAAGCGCTGCTCGGCAACGGGGACATGCTGTTCATTCCGCCCGGCAAGTCGGAGGCGAGCCGCCTGCAGGGGGCGTACCTCTCGAGCGACGAGACCGAGCGGCTCATGAAGTGGTACGACGACCGTCGTCAGGCCCGCCGCAAGGCGCTCGAGGCGCAGGGACTCATGGCCATCGAGGCAACCGCCGACGAACCGGACGTGCTCGAAATGGTGCGCGCGCGAGAGGCGGCGGAGCTGGCGCCGGTCGACGGCGACGGGGAGCAGGCGGCTGCGGATCGCGACAAGGTGTTCCGCGAGGCGGCGGAGGTCTGCGTGCAGCACCAGCAGGGGAGCACGTCGCTGCTGCAGCGGCGGCTCAACGTCGGCTACGGACGAGCGGCGCGCATCATCGACCAGCTGCACGCGGCCGGGATCCTCGGGCCGCCGAATGGCAGCAAGCCGCGCGACGTGCTGGTGGGGCTGGAGGATCTGGAGCGGCTCGCGCCCCGGTCGACGTAAGGCTTGCGCCGGTTCAGGCCGACAACGTGGCGGTCGCCGTGACCGCGACGGCGCCGTCCGACCGTACGGCCTCCAGAGCCACCATGTCGCCCGTCCGCGTGCCCACGAGCCGGAACGGTGCCGTGTCGAACAGGGGTGCGAGCGCCCGGAAGGTGAAGCTCGCGATGCGGCGTCCTGACTCGCGCTCCGCCAACTGTGCGAGGAGCGCCGCCGTGAGGGGCCCGTTGACGACGAGCCCCGGGTAACCTTCCACGTTCGTTGCGTACGGCCGATCGTAGTGGATGCGGTGGGCGTTGAAGGTGAGGGCGCTGAAGCGGAAGAGGAGCCGACTGTCGGGGGTCACGACGCGGCTCCACGTGCCCGGCGGCAGTGGTGCCCACTCGACGGTTGCGGGCGCGGGCACGGGGGCACTCGGCTCGCGATAGACGATGTCCTGCTCCTCTTCGCGGCAGACGACGCCCTCCTGCACGAAGCGATAGCCAACTCTGACGAACGCGAGCGCGCCCGACTTGCCGCTCTTGAGTTCGACGTTCCGGATTTCACCGATGCGTTCCGCGGGGGTCGCGAGGCGAAGCGGCGCGTGAACGGTGAGGCGGGCACCGGCGAACATCCGCCGTGGATACGGAATGGGCGGCATGAACCCTCCGCGTCTCGGGTGGCCGTCGATCGTGAGTTCGGACTGCACGCCACGTGGCAGGAAGTAGAACCAGTGCCAGGGTACGGGTAGTGCGGCCCCGCTCACGAGATGATCGGGCGTGATCTCGAGCGTGGCGGCGGCCGCGAGCGCCTGTGTCAGGGCGAGGTCATCGCGGATGATCTCGGTGCGTCCGATCCAGCTCCGGAAGTCGTCGGTCATCGCGCGCGGCACCGTCGGGGGAACCCGGATGGCGGCGTGGCGCACCGGGCGTGGGCTGACGGGAGGCGGAACGCCCCCTGCCCGTCATAAGTTTACCCTTCGACTCCACGTCTGCATCGCCCACGAGGTCGGATTTGAACGGCATCCTGCAGGGGCTCCGTGTCATCGAAGGAGCAGCGTTCGTAGCCGCGCCGCTGGGCGGCATGACGCTCGCGCAACTCGGTGCGGATGTGATCCGCTTCGATCAGATCGGCGGCGGCCTCGACCGCGCGCGCTGGCCGGTGACGTCGTCCGGCGCGTCGCTCTTCTGGGCGGGGATGAACAAGGGCAAGCGCTCGATCGCGGTCGACATCCGCCAGCCGCGCGGCCAGGAGCTGCTCACGCGCCTGATCGCGGCTCCCGGCGCCGACGCGGGCATCTTCTCCACGAATTTTCCGGCGCGCGGCTGGCTGTCCTACGATGCGCTGGCGCGTCACCGCGCGGACCTCATCATGGTCCACCTGCTCGGTCGCCGAGATGGCGGGTCGGAGGTGGACTACACGGTGAATCCCCAGGTCGGGTTTCCGCTGCTCACCGGTGCGGCGGATAGCGGGCCGACCAATCATGTGCTGCCCGCGTGGGACGCGATCACGGGGCAGATGATCGCGCTGGCGGTCCTCGCGGCCGAGCGGCACCGCACACGATCCGGCACAGGACAGCTCGTGACCCTCGCGCTCAAGGATGTCGCCATCGCGATGATCGGGCACTTGGGGCTCATCGCGGAGGTCATGGTCAACGACGAGGACCGTGCGCGCCACGGCAACGCCCTCTATGGCGCGTTCGGTCGCGACTTCGCCACGGCCGATGGCCGGCGCGTGATGGTGGTCGGCCTCACGGACCTCCAGTGGAGCACGCTCGTGAAGGCGACGGGCATCGCCGATGGCGTGGCGGCATTGGCCGAGCGGGCCGGCCTCGACCTCGCTCAGGAAGGGAATCGCTTTCGCGTTCGCGACGAGATTGCGGCGCTCCTCATGCCATGGTTCGCTGCGCGCACGCTGGCCGAGGTCCGCACCGCGCTCGACGCGTCACGCGTGACGTGGGGGCCTTACCGCACCGTGCGACAGGCCTTGACGGAAGATCCGGACTTGAGCGCCGCGAACCCGCTACTGCAATCGCTGGTGCAGCCGGGCGTGGGGGAGTACTTGGCGCCCGTGTCGCCGCTCGATTTCTCGGCCGTGGCGCGCCTGCCAGTGGCGCCGGCGCCGCGGCTGGGCCAGCATACCGACGAGATCCTCCTCGGCGTGCTGGGGTTGGCTGAAGGCGAAGTCGGACGCCTGCATGATGATGGGATCGTGGCCGGCCCGGCCAAGTGATCGACTCGCACGAAGGGAGATGAATCGCACGTGAAGCTGCCGATCAACTTCTACAAGCCGCTCGCCATCGGGGCGCCGTCGCCGCTGCGCACCATTCCGGTGCGTCCCGAGCGCATGATCCACTTCTTCCCGCCGCACCTCGAGAAGATCCGCGCGAAGATTCCCGAACTCGCGAAGCAGGTGGACGTCCTCTGCGGCAACCTCGAGGACGCCATTCCGCTCGAGGACAAGGCGGCGGCGCGCGCCGGGTTCATCACCGTGGCCAAGGCGGCGGCGCTGGGCGACACCCAACTCTGGGTGCGCGTCAACTGCCTCAACTCGCCATGGATCCTCGACGACCTCGAACAGATCGTGAAGGAAGCGGGGAACCGGGTCGACGTCGTGATGATCCCCAAGGTGGAAGGACCGTGGGACATCCACTTCGTCGACCAGTACCTCGCGTTGCTCGAGGCGCGCTACGGCGTGAAGCGCCCGATTCTCATTCATGCGCTCCTCGAGACCGCCGAAGGGGTCAAGAATGTCGAGGCCATCTGCGGCGCGAGCCCGCGCATGCATGGCCTCTCGCTCGGTCCCGCCGATCTCGCCGCGTCGCGCGGCATGAAGACGACGCGCGTCGGGGGCGGACATCCATTCTATGGCGTGCTGGCGGATCCCACGGACGGCGACACGACGAGATCCTTCGCGCAGCAGGACCTCTGGCACTACACCGTGGCGCGCATGGTCGATGCGTGCGTGTCGCACGGGATGCGCGCCTTCTACGGTCCGTTCGGTGACATCCGCGACGAGGCGGGGTGCAAGGCGCAGTTCCGCAACGCCTTCATCATGGGCTGCACGGGGGCGTGGTCGCTGGCGCCCAACCAGATCGCCATCGCGCGCGGCGTTTTCAGTCCCGACGCCAACGAAGTACGCTTCGCCAAGCGCATTCTCGAGGCCATGCCCGATGGCAGTGGCGTCGCCATGATCGACGGCAAGATGCAGGACGATGCCACGTGGAAGCAGGCGAAGGTGATCGTGGACCTCGCGCGCCTCGTGGCCAGGAAGGATCCCGACCTCGCCGCCGCGTACGGTTTCTGATGTCGTCCAAGACGCGGCACGGCTACTGCTTCGAGGACTTCCAGGTCGGCGCGACGCTCGTGCACGCCACGCCGCGTACGGTCACCGACGGCGATCAGGCACTCTACACGGCGCTCTTTGGCAGTCGGTTTCCCGTGACGTCGTCCGCGCCGTTCGCGCGTTCCGTGGGACTCGACCGTGCGCCGGTGGACGACCTGCTCGCGTTCCACATCGTCTTCGGCAAGACGGTGCCCGACATCTCGCTCAACGCCGTCGCCAACCTCGGCTACGCGTCGGGCCGCTTCGGTGTGCCGCTCCATGGGGGCGACACGGTGACCGCGTCGTCGCAAGTGATCGGCGTCAAGGAGAACAAGGACGGCACCACCGGCATCGTCTGGGTGCGGTCGACGGGCGTCAACCAGCGCGAGGAGATGGTGGCCGAGTACGTACGCTGGGTGATGGTGCGGAAGCGTGATGCGAAGAGTCCGGCGCCCGTGGCCGTTGTCCCGTCGTTGCCAGACTCGGTGCCAGTGGCCGAGCTCGTGGTGCCGTATCAGGTGGCCGCGGACGCGTACGATGCGCGCCTCGCCGGCAGCGAGCACCTCTGGGACGACTACGCCGTGGGCGAACGCATCGATCACGTCGACGCGATGACGATCGAGGAGGCCGAGCACCAGCTGGCCACGCGGCTCTACCAGAACACGGCCAGGGTGCACTTCAACCAGCACGCGGAGCAGCATGGCCGGTTCGGCCGTCGGATCGTCTACGGCGGCCACATCATGAGCATGGCGCGCGCGCTGTCGTTCAATGGGCTGGCGAACGCGATGCGCATCGTGGCCATCAATGGTGGTCGGCACGCCAACCCCGCATTCGCCGGCGACACGGTCTACGCGTGGTCGGAAGTCCTCTCCAAGATCGAACTCCCTGGTCGACGCGATCTGGCCGTCGTGCAGTTGCGGACGGTCGCCACGAAGGACCTGGCCTGCACCGACTTCCCGCACAAGGACGGGGCCGGGAACTACCATCCGGCGGTCCTGCTCGACCTCGACTATTCGGTTGTCATGCCCCGTCGACCGAGCGCCGCGCCCTGACCGCTCGTGAGGCCCTGAACCGCCCCAACGTCCGTTGCAGCGCTCTGGGCTGGTCGTGCGTCTCTCCTGTGGATGCATCGTCCTGGCGGGGTGCCCCGGCACCTCGCCCTCTATCCGTCCCCCCGCCCTCGCCCAATGAAGCGCTTCGCTACTGCCTTGGCCGTGATCGCATCGGTCACCTCATTGTCGGCCCAGCAGCCGACCCCGCAGCAACCCGGCGCCCGTCCCGCTGGCGCCGCCGGCGCCGACTCCACGGCCCGTCCCGGCGCACCTGCCGGACCACGCCCGTACAACCGCGTCATCACGGCCGAAGCCAAGACCAAGCGTGGCTTCATGACCGTGCACCGCGTCGGTGATCGCCTTTACTTCGAGATTCCCGGCTCGGCGCTCGACAAGGACCTTCTGGCCGTCGGGCGACTCACGCGCGCGGCCGCGTTCGATCCGCAGGCCCCCGGCGGCGGCGGCTTCGGC
This sequence comes from Gemmatimonadota bacterium, assembly GCA_025359135.1. Lineage (GTDB taxonomy): Bacteria > Gemmatimonadota > Gemmatimonadetes > Gemmatimonadales > Gemmatimonadaceae > JACPPC01. The sequence goes on from JANYHJ010000101.1 coordinate 46,421, forward strand.
GAGTACGGCGGCGACCAGTTCGTCGATCGCACGCTGCGCTTCGAGCGGAGCGGCAACCGCGTCCTGCTGCGATCGCCCTCCTTCGCGATGACCGCCGACTCGACGCTCTCGGTCTATCGGGCCGTCGTCGGCTCCAACTACGCGCCGATTGTCGCGTCCTTCTCGGTCGAAGCCTTCGGCGCCGACTCGGCGGCGGTCATCGACGCGACGCGCCTCTTCACGACGAGCATTCCCGAACTCGCGGCCATCCGCGGCACGATCGACGCCACGCGCTCGTTCGTCGAGCGGATCGCGGCGTTCCCCGAGAACATCGAGGTCGAGGCCACGCAGACCGGCACGGCCGCGGCGGCGGGTGCTCCCGGTGGTGGTGGCGCCGCAGCGGCAGGCGCCCCGCGCCCCGCGCAGAGTGTCCTCGCGCACTGGTCGATCATCAAGCTCCCGGAGCGGCCGATGCAGGCGCGCCGGTTCGACGAGCGCGTCGGCTTCTTCTCGCATCGCACGGTGGACTTCGGCGCCGAGCAGAAGTCGGCCCCGCGCCAGTGGATCGCCAAGTACCGCCTCGAGTGTTCGGAGCGGCGCGCCGGCGACCTCTGCTACCCGACGAAGCCGATCACGTACTACGTCGACCCGAACACGCCGGACCAGTGGAAGCCGTGGATCCGCCGCGCCATCACGAGCTGGCAGGTTGCGTTCGAGACGGCCGGTTTCAAGGAAGGCATCGTCGCGGCCGAAGTCCCGATGGATGATGCCGATTGGTCGATGGAGGACATCCGCCACACGGTGATCCGCTGGCTCCCATCGATGGTGGAGAACGCGCAGGGCCCGCACGTGAGCGACCCGCGTACGGGCGAGATCCTCAATGGCTCCGTGCGCATGTTCCAGAACGTGCTCAAGCTGCAGCAGGCCTGGTACTTCACGCAGGCGGCGCACCTCGACGCGCGCGCCCGCAAGTTCCCGATGCCCGACTCGCTCATGGGCCGCCTGCTCGAGTTCGTGGTCGCGCACGAGATCGGCCACACGCTCGGACTCCAGCACGACCAGATCGGCAGCTCGACCTATCCCGCCGACTCGGTCCGCTCGCCCAGCTGGGCCCACAAGATGGGACACAGCCCGAGCATCATGGACTATTCACGCTTCAACTACGTGGCGCAGCCCGAGGACAAGCTGGCCCTCGAGGACATCATTCCGCGCATCGGTCCGTACGACAAGTGGGTGATCGGCTGGGGCTACCGCCCGATCACCGGCGCGAACTCCACCGAGGCCGAGCGCTCGACGCTCGATCAGTGGGCGCGTGAGCAGGACAACACGCCGTGGTTCCGCTTCTCGGCCAACAACGCATTCGGCGGCTTCGGCACGCAGTCCGAAGCGGTGGGTGACGCCGATCCGGTCAAGAGCACGCGCTTGGGCTACAAGAACCTCGAGCGCGTCATCGGGTACGTGGCCGCGGCGGCGACCAAGCCGGGCGAGGACAACAGCGAGCTCCGCGAGACGTACGATCGCACGGTGGGGCAGTGGGCCACCGAGGCGGGACACGTCACGACGGTCATCGCCGGTGGCACGGTGCAGTACAAGTCCGGCAGCCAGCCGGGACCGGTCTACGTGCCGCTCTCGCGCGCGCGTCAGGCCGAAGCCGTGGCCTTCCTCAACGAGCACGTCTTCGCGACGCCCACCTTCCTCATCCGTCCGGAGATCGCCAGCCGGATCGAAGCGGGCGGCATGGTGACGCGCATCAACGGGGCGCAGATCCGCATTCTCGGCGCCGTCCTCGACGACGAGCGCCTCAATCGCCTCGTCGAGATCGAGTCGCGCGGTGGCGATGCCTATCCGCTGCCCGCGATGCTCGAGGACCTGCGGAAGGGCGTGTGGACCGAGCTCGTGACGGCGCGCGTCGTGATCGACGCCTACCGTCGCGGGCTGCAGAACGCGCATCTGGCGGCGGTGGATCGCAAGCTCAACGGTGCTCCTCAGCCGGTGAACCCGCTCTTCGCGCAGTTCGGCATCACGCCGCCGCGCCCGTTGTCAGACGACGCCAAGTCACAGCTTCGTGGCGACCTGACGGCGTTGCGCGGCTCGGTTCGTGCCGCGCTCGGCAAGGCGGGTGACGCGGCCACGCGGAACCACCTCGCCGCAGCGGATGCCCGCATCGGCAAGACGCTCGACCCGCGCGGCAGCAGCGGCAGCTAGTCGCTTCGAACGAGTGGTGGAGGGGCGGGGGTCGCAACGGCGGCCTCCGCCCCTTCATCTTTCTTGCCGGAACCCAGCGCAGACGCTGCGCCGTGCCGTTCGCCCTCACGCCCATCATGCCTCGCGACAGGAAGCGACCGAGCGCCGCACCGGCCGCAGTCAAGCAACCCCAATCCATCGCTGCGCAGATGGCGCCGCCGCGCTGGCTCAAGGTGCTCTTCGCGGGGCTGGAGCGCGTGGCTCCGCGCGGCGGAGGACGGATCGCCGCGTCGCTCTTCACCACGCCACGACGGCACCGCACTCCCGATTGGGAACGCGAACTCCGCCTCTCGGCGCGCACGCGACGCACGAGAGGAGACCTGCACACATGGGAGTGGGGACCCGCCACCGGCGAGCCCATCGTGCTCCTGCACGGTTGGGAAGGGCGGGGCACGCAGCTCGGCAAGTTCGCGGAGCCGCTCATCGCTGCCGGCCATCGCGTGGTCGCGCTCGACGGGCCCGCGCATGGCCGGTCAGGGGGCAAGCGCGCGCATCCGATCGCATTCGCCGAGGCGCTGCTCGCGTTGCAGGCGGAGGTGGGCGCGTTTCGCGGCGTCGTGGCGCATTCGATGGGCGGCGCGTCGACGGCCATCGCGCTACACCGCGGCCTCATCGCAGAACGCGTCGTGCTGCTCGGTGCGCCGGCGTCATTGGCCGACGTTCTCGACCGGTTCGCGACGTTCGTCGGCATCGAGGGTCGCGTGGCGAAGCACATGCGTGAGCGGCTGGCGGAGGTCACCGGTGCGCGTGCGGATGAGGTCGACATCCGCGTCACCGGTGTGCGCCTCAAGGCGGCCGCGCTCATCGTCCATGACCGCCACGATGCGGAAGTTCCGGTGAGTGATGGCCGCGTGATCGCCGATCACTGGCCGAAGGCCACCTATCTGGAAGTCGACGTCGGCGGGCATCGCCGCATGCTCAAGTCGCCGGAGGTGATTGCGGCCGTGGTCGCGTTCATGGGCGGCCCCACGTGATCGCGTTCAGCGTTTGACCCTTCGCTAGTTTTCGCGCGTGGCGGTCATCCTCGGCATCAACGCGCGTCATCCCGGAGCGTCCGCGGCGCTGGTCGTCGACGGACGCCCCGTGGCGGCCATCGCCGAAGAGCGGCTCAACCGCAAGAAGTACTGGGCCGGCTTCCCGGCGCTGGCCATTCAGGAATGCCTGCGCATGGCAGGGCTGGCCGTCTCGGACATCGAGTACGTCGCCATCGGGCGTGACGCCAAGGCCAATCGCGGCGAGAAGATCGCTGCCGCGCTCCTGCGTCCCGCCCAGCTGCTCACGTTCGGGAAGATGCTGCTCTCGCGGCGCTCCCTCGGCAGCCTGCGGGAAACCATGGCGCAGGAACTCGGTGTCGACGCGGCACAGCTCAAGTTCCGCGCGCTCAACATCGAACATCACGTCGCCCACATCGCGTCGGCGTACTTCACGTCGCCGTTCGACTCGTGTGCGGGATTGTCCGTGGATGGCTCGGGCGACTTCGTGTCTGCCATGCGCGCGCGCTGCACGGGACCCAACATCGAGGTCACGCATCGCACCTTCCTGCCCGATTCGCTCGGCTTCCTGTACTCGATGGCCTGCCAGTTCATCGGCTATCCCGACTACGGCGATGAAGGCAAAGTGATGGGGCTCGCGCCGTACGGCACCGATGCACTGCGCGGGTGGGCTGAAGAGTTGGTCACACTCACCGACGACGGCTTCACGCTCAACCCCGGGTGGCTGCTTCCCTTCGGCAAGACCGAAGGATTCACGATCGACGCCGACGGCGTGGCCACCGTGCAGCGCCTCTGGGGTGAGCGCATGCGCGATCGCTTTGGCGAGCCGCGTGATCCCGCAGCCGAGGTGACGCAGCGCGACATGGATATCGCGTGGGGGGTGCAACACGCCTTCGAGCGCGCCTACCTGCACCTCGTGCGCCGACTCGCGAGCGAGGTGCCAGGCACGACCGATCTCGTGCTGGCGGGTGGCTGCGCGCTCAACAGCGTGGCCAACGGCCTGATCGAGTTCGAGACGCCATTCCGTCGCAGCACGGTCCAGCCAGCCGCGGGCGACGACGGTCTCGCCCTCGGGGCCGCCCTCTACGCCAGCCAGTCCATTCTGGCCGATGGACCGCGGCACGCGCTGGTCAACGCGTACTTGGGTCCCGAGTACGGCGAAGCCGAGATCCGGCGCGCACTCGATGCCGCGGGGGTGAAGGCCGAGCAGCTGGATCGGGACGCGCGCAACGAAGCCGCGGCCACGGCCATCGCGTCCGGCGACGTGGTGGGCTGGTTCAACGGCCGCATGGAATGGGGGCCACGCGCGCTCGGCGCGCGCTCGATCCTGGCGCATCCGGGGCGTACCGACATGAAGGAGATCCTCAACGCGCGCATCAAGCGACGCGAGTGGTTTCGCCCGTTCGCACCGGCGGTGCTGGCCGAGCGGCAAGGCGAGATCTTCGACAGCGCGCACCCGTCGCCGTTCATGCTGCACGTGCACAAGGTGCGGCCCGAGTGGCGCGAGCGATTGCCCGCCGTGACGCACGTGGACGGCACCGGCCGCCTTCAGACGGTCAGTCGCGAGGCTGCGCCCGACTATTACGACGTGATCAAGCGTTTCGAGGCGAAGACGGGGCTGCCGGTCGTCCTCAACACGAGCTTCAACGAGAACGAGCCGATCGTCACGACGCCGCAGGAAGCGATCGCCTGTTTCCTGCGGACGCGCATGGACGTCCTCGTCATTGGCGACTTCGTGGCACGGAAGGGCTCTTCCGGCAGCGCTGTCGCCTGATGAACGTTCGGCGTCTTCGACGGTAACAACCACGCCCGCAGGCTGTCTCCGCAGCACCCACGCGCGCCGCACCCTCGCACGCCGAAGCCATGTGCAACAAGATCACGTGCGCCGAAACCGTGCGCCACGAAACCATGCACGACTCACCGCGGTAAGGTCACTCATGAGCACCGCTCTCGGACGTGAAGCCGCGCTGGTCGCAAACGCGACGCGCGCGAAGGCCAACGTCGCCACCGCCACGGGTTTCATCGCCACGATCCTCGCCAGTGCGGCGGGCATCGTCGTCGGCCTGCTGTGGGACATCTCGTGGCACATGACGGTAGGCCGGGACACGTTCTGGACGGCGCCGCAC
>JANYHJ010000053.1 GCA_025359135.1 Gemmatimonadota bacterium
CAAGCGCATGCGATGAGGGCTGTGAGTCGAGAACGCAACGAGCGACGTGCGAAGATATGCTAGCGCGCTCGAGCGATTCCGGCCTCTGGCGTAGCGTCGTGACACGGCGGATCTTCTGCGGGCTATGGACTTTCATATGAAGGGTGGGTCGAGTGACCCGCGCGCCGGTGATGGAGCTCAGCTTTGCGGCCGGCGGTCGAAACGCTGGACCAGCGACGCAGTCCATTCTCGCTCTTCATGGCGGTTTCAAACGCCGTTTACAAGCCACCATAGCGCCACTATAGCGACGTTCGCGGCTCTGCTCCTAAGAACGGCAGCCGGCGCGCAGGCGCAGGTGCCAGCGTCTACGCCTCGCGACGTCGCGCCCGCGTGGACGCACTCGCCCATCGCCAACTTCGAGCGGACCTTCGAACGCGCACGCCGCCTCAAGGACCAGATCGACGTCACCGAGGCCTTCGGACGCGACATCTCACTGCGCGGCGTACCGCTCGCCATGCTCAACGCGCAACTCGATTCGCTGCGCGATACACTCGCCAACTTTCCGGGACGCGTCATCTCGTCGCGTCTCCCGCTCGCGGATCGCGCCGCCTGGCACGCCATGCTCGCCCAGATCGCGCGCGAGCTCCCTCTGCTCGCGGGCGCCGCGCCCAGCCGAGCATCGCGGCGCGCGACCAACGCCGATTGCACGTACGATGCGCCGCTTCTCGTGGCCGACAGCGGCATCCGAGCGCTTCGCACGCGCATCACGACGTGCTACCGCCACGCCACCGAAGCTGTCCGCGTCGGCGACTCCACCTTCAATCGCCTTGGCGTACTCGGCCGCCTCGGCTGGCAACCTGATCGTGAGCGCCGACGCGCGCTCTTCACCGCGCTCGACACCGTCTGGCGTTCGGTCAACGGCAACGATGCGACCACGAGTCCATGGCGCACGCTCATGCGCGCAGAGTCGGCCAAGTGGACGACGGGAACGCGTCCGCTCGACCGTAGCGCGACCGCGCTCGGCATTCCGGCGCGCGAGATCGAGCGCGCGATGGAAGCGCTGCTCGAGGCGTGGCGCGTGGCCACCCCCGATTCGCTGATCGAGCCCTGGGACTACTGGTTCCAGAACGGCGAGGCGAGCCGAGCGCTGGCGTCGCGGATTCCGCGTGAGCGGCTGCTCGCGCTCAACGCGGCGTACTACGCGGCACTCGGCGCCGACCTCGCATCGTTCAACACGCACTACGACATCGATCCGAGGCCGGGGCAGACGCCGGTGGCATACACGACGTTCGGTGACCGGCCGCGCTGGGAAGACGGCGCGTGGGTGAGCGCCGAGCCGTGGATTTTCGCCACGTATGCCGACGGCGGGCTCGACATCCTCAACGAGCTGCTGCACGAGAGCGGACATGCGGTGCATATCGCGGCCATCCGCACGCGGCCCGCGTACGCCGACTGGCCCGATGCGAACGTCTTCACCGAGGGGATCGCCGACATCGTGGCACTCGATGTCTACGAGCCCGCGTGGCAGCAACACTGGCTCGGCGATTCGGTGCCGACCGCCGTGTCGCTGCGCGCGCGCTACGGCAGCATCATGCTCGACGCGGCGTGGAGCCTGTTCGAGATCCGCATGCACCGTGCACCCGACGCTGATCCCAACACCGTCTGGTCCGACATCACGAGCCACTACCTGCACGTGAGGCCGCACCCTGAGCGGTCGTGGTGGGCGATGCGCGCGCAGCTGTTCGACCTGCCGGGCTACATGCTCAACTACGCCATGGGGGCGATCGTCGTGGCCGACGTGCGCGCCACGCTCATGAAGCGCCATGGCCGTTGGCTCACCGGCGACGCACTGTGGTATCCGCGCGCGGTCGATGCACTCTACCGCTACGGACGCGAGGTGCCGGCGCGCACCGTGCTCGAGCGTGTGCTCGGCCGGCGTCCGCGTGCCGACGCGCTCACCGCGGATCTGGCACGCATGCGCGCACCCACGCGCGCGGGGCGCTGATGCATCGGCTGAACACGACTGGGCTCGCGCAGCACATCGCCACACTCGGCCGGCCGTGGCGCACGCGCTTCGCGCCGGCACCGACCGGTTCACTGCATCTGGGACACGCCGTGAACGCGGTCTGGGTGTGGGGCCTCGCGCGCGCCTTCGGCGGACGTGTGCTGCTGCGCATCGAGGACCATGATCGTGGTCGCTGTCGTCCCGAGTACGAGCACGGGTTGCTCGACGACCTGGAATGGCTCGGGCTCGAGCCCGACGAAGGGACGCTGCCGAGCTTCCGCCACGGCCGCTCGGCGTACCGGCAGAGCGATCAGTCGGCGGTGTACGCGGATGCGCTCGCGGGGATCGGTCGCGCCAACAGCGACACGCTCGGTGACCGCGTCTATGCCTGTCAGTGTTCGCGCCGCGACATTGCCGCGGTCGCGGGCGACGTGACCAACCGCGAGACGCCGTATCCCGGCACCTGTCGCACGGCGGCGATCGACGATGCGCAGGTGCTCGCACGCCGCGTGCGGCTCGATGCTTCGCCCGAGCGCTTCGACGACCTGCGCCTCGGCGAACAGCAGCAGGTGCCAGCCGAGCAGTGCGGCGACGTGCTCGTGCGCGACCGGCACGGCGACTGGACCTATCAATGGTGCGTGGTGGTGGATGACGATCGCCAGCGGGTGGACATCGTGGTGCGCGGTGAGGACCTGCTCGAGTCGACCGGTCGACAGATCGCGCTCGCGCGGCTGATCGGTCGTGCGGCGCCGCCACGCTACCTGCATCATCCACTCGTGCTGCGTCCCGACGGCGCCAAGTTGAGCAAGGCGGGGCGCGACACCGGGCTGAGCGACATGCGAGCGGCCGGCGTGAGCGCCGAGAACGTGTTGGGGATGGCCGCGCATGCGAGCGGCATCCTCGACAAGCCGATGTCGGTGCGGGCGGCGGATCTCGCGAGCCTCGTGGCGGAACGGGCGCCGGCTGCAATGTCACCGCCACCGCCCGCAGCACGGGGTTGATCGAGGGTGGGTGCGTTGCAGGCGAGCGATCCACTGCGCACTATTCCGGCCACCACCTTGGTCAGTCGCGTCTCGCTGCCAGTCCTGTTTATGCCGGGACGCCGTAGGCAACGGCGTGGATGATCATGACCCGCCGCTCGACTGCCATCGGCTCGTACGGGAGACGCACATGAAATTGCTCGGCTCGCTGTTGGCGTTGGGAACGTTCGCACTCGCATCGCACATGCTCGTCGCCGAGGCTGCTGCGCAGTCGCCGTGTCCAGCGGACCTCGTCATCCGCAACGGCCAGGTGCTCGACGGCACTGGCGCAGCCGCGGTGCGCGCCGACATCGCCGTGAAGGGCGACCGCATCGTCGCCATCTCGACGACGCCGTTGAGCGCGAAGTGCGGCGCGCGCGAGGTCGACGCCAAGGGGCTCACCGTCACGCCGGGCTTCATCGACCTCCACGCGCACATCGAGCCGATTCTCTCGATGCCCGATGCAGCGAGCGAAGTGTGCCAAGGCGTGACGCTTGCACTCGGTGGTCCCGATGGCGGAGGACCTTCGCCGTTCGGCACGTACGCAGACTCGGTGGCCAAGGCGCCACTCGGCATGAACGTGGCGTGGCTCGCCGGGCACAACACGATCCGCACGCGCGTGATGGGCACCGCCAACCGTGCGCCGACGGCCGACGAACTCGCGAAGATGGTCCTGCTCGTGCGTGAATCGATGCGCGACGGCGCCTTCGGGCTGAGCACGGGCCTGCGCTACGTGCCCGGCTACTACTCCAAGGTGGACGAGGTGATCGCGCTCGCGCAGGCCGCGCGTGATTCGGGCGGCATCTACACGTCGCACCTGCGCGAGGAGGGGCTCGGCCTCCTCGATGGCGTCGCCGAGGCGCTCGAGATCGGCCGGCGCGCGCACATCCCGGTGGTGCTCACGCATCACAAGGCGATCGGTCGCGAGATGTGGGGGAAAAGCGTGGTCACGCTCCACATGGCCGACTCGGCCCGCAAGGCGGGCACCGACGTGATGCAGGACCAGTATCCGTACACGGCGAGCTCGACGGGCTTCTCGGTGCTGATTCCGAACTGGGCACTCGCTGGCGGCACGGCGGCGCTCAAGAAGCGTGCGGCCGATCCGGCCCTGCGCGACTCGATTCTTAAGGGCACCGTGTTCCTGCTTGATCACGATCGCGGTGGCGGCGACCTCAAGCGCGTGCAGTTCGCGGAGGTGAAGTGGCAGCGCAACCTCGAGGGTCGCACACTGTACGATTGGGCCAAGGAGCGCGGCGTGCCGTTGACGTCAACGGGCGCTGCGCCACTCGTGCTTGAAGGCGTGATCAAGGGCGACGCCTCGATGGTCTATCACATCATGGACGAAGCCGACGTGCGCCGCATCATGCAGGACCCGTTCACGGCCATCGCGAGCGACGGCGGGCTCGTGCGCCCCGGCGATGGCGTGCCGCATCCGCGCAGCTACGGCACCTTTCCGCGGGTGCTCGGCACCTACGTGCGCGAACAGAAGGTGCTCACGCTCCCCGAGGCGGTGCGGAAGATGACGTCACTGCCGGCGAAGCGACTGGGACTCGCCGATCGTGGCTGCCTGCGCGTGGGATGCGTGGCGGACATCACCGTGATCGACCCGGCCACCGTGGGCGAGCGCGGGACGTTCAGCGATCCGCACCACTATCCGGTGGGGATTCCGTGGGTGATCGTGAACGGCGTTCCGGTGGTGGAGAACGGCGCGTTGGGGAAGGCGCGGCCGGGAAAGGTGGTGCGGCACGCCGCGACGCGCTGATGTCATCCCGAGCGCAGCGAAGGACCTGCGTGTGAGGTCCTTCGCTGCGCTCAGGACGACATCGCCTCGTGCGCCAGCGCGCCGCGCACGCGCTGCTCGAGCGCTTCGACGTCTGGCTGCGGTACCGGCGCCGTCGCGATCTGTTCGACGAGCCGCTTCGCGAATGCGACGTGTCCAGCGCAGTTGTCACACCCCTTGAGGTGCGCTTCGACGGCGCTGCGCATCTCGCCGGGCAGCGCGTGATCCACGTAGTCCCACATCGCGCGCACGGTCTCGCTGCACGAGAGCGTCTGGTCGGTCATGGTGCCTCCGGTGCGGTGCGCACGCGAAATCCGGCATCGCGTGCGTAGTCGAGCAGCTGTTCCTGCAGCAGGCGGCGGCCGCGAAAGAGACGCGAACGCACCGTGCCGACGGGAACGCCGAGTGCCTGGGCCGCTTCGGCGTAGTCGCTGCCGCCCACGTCCACGAGTGCGACGACTTCACGGAAGGTGTCGGGCAGCGTGGCCATGGCTGCATTGATGGCGGGCCCGAGGTCGAGTCCATCGAGGAGCTTCGCGGATCCATCGCGCACAGCGGCGGCGTGTCCAGCGGCAGTGGCGTACGACTCGAGCTCGGGCGGATCACCGACCGCCACTTCGCGCGTCGCCTTGCGATAGCGCTTGATGAAGGCGTGGCGGCAGATGGCGAAGAGCCACTTTCGCGCGTCGCGCGAGGCGTCGTACGTGGTGCGACCGCGCCAGGCGTCGAGGTACGTCTCCTGCACGACGTCATCCGCCTCGGCTCCCGGCCCCGCGAGCGCACGCGCGTAGCGCGCCACGTCGGGGAGGAAGCGCAACATCACGGCCTCGAAGTCGGCGAGGGTGATGGGGATCGCGGCGTAGGTCACGCTGGACCTAGTGGGGAGGGTGCGGGAGAGTTCCCCGCGGCGATCAGTCCGCGTTGGGTCGCTTCGGCTTGACGAACCGATCGAGCCATCCCACCATCTCGGCCAAGGTGTGTCCCACGCTCTCCCGCGCGCGATACCCGTGCGCCTCGGCCGGCAGCTGCACGTAGCGTGTCGTCGCGCCGTTGCCCTTGAGCGCCGCGTACATGCGCTCCGACTGGATGGGATAGGTACCCGTGTTGTCGTCGGCCATGCCGTGAACGAGCAGGATCGGGTCCTTGATCTTGTTGGCGTTGGTGAACGGCGACATCGTCGTGTAGAGGTCCGTCGATTCCCAGTACGTGCGATCCTCGCCCTGGAAACCGAACGGGGTGAGTGTACGGTTGTACGCGCCCGAGCGTGCAATGCCGGCGCGGAAGATGCGCGTGTGCGCGAGCAGGTTGGCCGTCATGAAGGCGCCATACGAGTGGCCGCCCACGCCGATCCGGTCGCGATCGGCGACGCCCATCGCGACGATCGTGTCCACCGCGGCCTTGGCGCTCGCCACGAGCTGCTCGACGTACGAGTCGTTGGGCTCCTTGCCGTTCTCGCCCACGATCGGCATCGTCGGGTTGTCCATCACGCCGTAGCCCTGCGTAAGCATGAAGAGGTGCGACGCACCGGTCGGGCGCACGAAGCGGTTGGGCGACCCCACGACCTGGCTGGCGGCCTCGCGCGAGCGGAACTCGAGCGGATACGCCCAGAGGAAGAAGGGCAGCGGCCCATCCTTCGCCCGGTCGTAGCCGGCGGGAAGGTAGACCGTGGCCGAGAGCTTGACGCCGTCGACGCGCGTGTAGGTGATGAGTTGCGACGTCACCCCCGCGAACTGCGGCGCCGGATCCGTGAAGCGCGTCAGTTGCACCGGCGCCATGCGGCGCATGAGATCGCGGCTCCAGTAGTTCGGCGCGTCGGTCTTCGATTCGCGTCGCGTCAGCAACCGCTGCGTGCGTTCGTCGATCCATGCGATCGGCTGCTCGTAGTACGGCGACTGCGACTGGAAGAGTCGCGTCGTCTTGGCCGTCGTGAGGTCGATGCGATCGGTGAAGGGGCGGTCGCCCTCGCTCGACGCACCGTCGCCATTCAGGTACGCGCTCGCACCATCGGCCGACGTGAGCAGCACGGCACGACCGGACGCGTTGCGCACGATCATGAAGCTGCCCGGATTGGCGTAGCGATCCTCGCTCGAGCGCTCCCACAGCATGCGCGGAGCCGTCTTGCCGCTCGGATCGATGGCCCACTGCCGGCTCTTGCGATCCTTCTGCTGGGTCTCGGTGGCGAGCGCGAGATCGGCGCGCGCCCAGATGATGCCGCTGGCGCGCCACTCGGTTTCCACCAGCGTGCGTGCATTGCCAGTGAACGGCGCGTCGAGCATCAAGGCGCGATCGCGCTTGGCCACCTTCATCTCGGGATCGCCATCATCGAGCGCCTCGAGCCACACGAGCGTCGACGTGGCATCCGCGCGCCACGACGCCGAACGCGGTCCGGGAATCGTCGCGTCGCCGCGCCACGGCACGCGCTCCACGAGCGGGCGATCGACCACGAGCTTGGCCACGGCGCCGGTGAGGTCCCGCACCTCGGTGCGCGTGGGGAAATACTGCAACGGCACCTGGTACGAGAACGGGCGGTGCACCACGTCCACGAGCAGGAAGCGGCCGTCCGGGCTCGCATCGAGTCGCCGCACCATTTCCGAGTTCCCGAGCTTCGTGATCTTGCCCTCGAGCGACACGAGCACAAGCTGGCTCGTCGCGTAGTACTCGAAGAGCTTCTCGTCGGTCGGCGACTTGAGCAGGTCCTGGTACGTGGCCGCACGTTCGGCCTTGCCGCTCATCGTCTCCTGCTCGATCGGTCCCGCGGGAGTGCCGCCCTGCACGGGCGCCGCGCCGCGGTTGTCGGGAATCGTGCGACACGCGAGACGCGCGGCATCGACCCAATCGCAGGGCGCGCCGAGCACGGCGTTGAGCGCGCGCGGGGACAGCTGCCTGGCCGATGCCGTTGCGAGATCGGCAACCCAGAGCGTGATCGCGCCCTGCGTCGTGACGGTGAACGCCACCTTCTGGCCGCCAGGCGCCCACTGCACGTTGGCGATCGATGCGCCGGTTGGGAGCGTCATGGCCACGCGCCGCGCCGCGCCGCCACTCACCGGCATGAGCGACATCGCCGTGAAGTTGTTCTCGCGCGAGGGCCCGTTGGTGTTCGGGTCGAAGCGCAGCCCGGCGAGTCGCAACTCCGGCGCGCTCACGTCCGCGATGCTCGGCAGCCCGGGTCGCTCGAGCAGCAGCAGCGTTGTGCGATCGGGCGAGAGTTGCACCGCGGGGGTCGCGGGCGCGTCGAGGATCTGCGCGATCGGTGCGGGCGGCTGCCTGTAACCCTGCGCGATGGCAGCCGGAGTTGTGGTGACCGTGAAGAGCGTCAAGACCACCAGCGGACGAATCAGGCGCGGCATGGATCGTGGTGTTCGAGAAGTGAGACGGCTCCAGAGGGTACGCACGCTCAGCGGCGGACGCTGCGCGGGCCGTGGCACGGTCTGGTGCTCAGGGCGACTTCTGCTGCCTTTCCTCGGCTACACGAATCCACGAGTCGAGCAACATCGTGCGGATGTCGCCCGTGCCCATGCGCAGCCCCGGCGTGAGGAAATCGAAGAGGCGGCGCGCGCCCGCCGGATCGCTCATCTGCAGGTGCGAGACCACGCCACCTGCGCGCAGCATCTCGGCGCCCATCCACGGCGTGCGACGGCGTTCGAAGAGCAGGAGCGAATCCGACATGGCGGCGGCCTTGGGCCAATCCCAGCTACTCACGGACTTCATGAATGCCACGGCTGCGCGTGGTCCCGCCGGCGCGTTGGCCTTGGCCATGTAGCCCTCGAGCATGGCGAAGTAGGCGCTGTCGATCATCCCCGCGTTGCCGCCGTCGAGGATGTCTTCCACGTCCTGCACGCGCGCGATCCAGGAGCGCCAATCGCCCGGCGGCGTGCCCGTGCTGGCCAACACCGCAAGCTGCCGGTGCTGGAAGAGTGCGCTCGCCGTGTTGCGGTCATTGGACAATTCGGCCGGACCCAACTGGCCCACGAGCGCTGCACGCAGGCGCGCGCCCGCAGCCATCTGCTGCACGCGACCGATCTCCATGCTCGCACGCGTCTCGAACGACGGCTTGCTCATGCGACTCCGCATGGCGTGCATGATGGAGAAGCGATCGGTGGCGAGTCCGTAGATGCCCGCCGCGCCACCACGCAGGAAGCGCGCGCGTTCCGTGCCGAGGTCGAGGTACGGAAAGAAGTCCGAGTTGACCGCGCGCCACCGGTCAAGCAGCGCGCTCAACCCGTCGCGATCGGCAAGCCACGTCGACGCCAGCGCCTCGGGCGTGAGCGGAATGACCTTCCGCATGTCCTCGTCGATCTTGGGCAGCGTCACCACCGACCAGTCGGGGGTTGGCAGGATCGGGTCGTTGCTGGCCACGATGAGCACGTCCGACGGCGACACGAGATAGAGCGCGTACGCCGGAAAGTTCTTGTGCACCGCGGCCAGCACCGAGAGGACGAGCACGTCGTTCATCTCGTAGAGATGCAGCCACTGTCCCAGTACGCCACGCGGAGCGAGCGCCTTGGCCGTGCGCTGGTAGAACTCGTCGGTGAAGAGCCCCGAGACGCCGCTCACCCACGGGTTCGACGGCTCGGAGAGGATCAGGTCGTACTTGACCCCACCCGCCGCGAAGACCGATCGCGCGTCGTCGATGCGGAAGGTCGAGCGTGGATCCTCGAAGACCCGCCGGTTGGCCGGCATGAACGCCCGCGATCCATCGATCATGCGCGGCTCGATCTCGATGGTCGTGAGCCGCTGGATGAGGGGCGAACCGAGCAGCACGTGCGAGGACATGCCCGAGCCCTGCCCGATCGCGGCCACCTGCTTGGCCGTCGGATTGAACGCGAGCGAGATGAGCGGCAGCAGGAATTGCGCCGACTGGTCGCCCGCGATGCTCGTCGCGGGTGCGCCCGCCAGCTGCAGCCAGGCGCGCGGCATCGACGCATCAGGCTTGCCGTTGGTGGCGAGCGAGACTTCACCCGTGGCCGTGTCGCGGCGCGCGCTCACCGTGGCCGTACGGCCGTCGGCGTAGTAGATCGAACGCCATCCCGGCGCGACTTCGGCGGACGCATAGCGGTAGACGCCGCTTGAAAGCAGCAGCTTGTCGAGCGGTACGAGGAGCACCACGACCGCGAGCCCTGCGGCCGCGCCGGCTGCCCAGCGCGACCACGCGCGCAGCGGCTTCCATTCGTCCGCCGCGCCCGCCAGCAGCCAGAGGCCGACGCCGATGTCCACGGCCGCGCCCGCGACCAACAGCCCCTTGAGTCCCAACAACGGCAGCAGCGCGAGCGCCGCACCGGCTGCGCCGATGATCGAGCCCAGCGTGTTGACGGCGTAGACCCGCCCGATCGCGCGCTCGCCACCGCCGGCCGCGAGCAGCGTGCGCGTGATGAGCGGCAGCGTCACGCCGGCGCAGAAGGTCGCCGGCAGCATCACCATGAGCGAGAAGCCGTACTTGGCCACGGTGAAGGTCTGGTACGCGTCCTCGTTGTACGCGAGCGCACCGAGCAGCGTCGCCTGCCAATGGAAGCTCGCCCGATAGAGCGGCAAGGTCGCCACCGCGAGCAACCCCATCACCACCTGCACGATGCCGAGCGCGCGGAGCGGGTCGGCAAAGCGGTCGGCGCGCGTGCGCGCCCAGAGCGAACCCGCCGCGAGCCCCGTGATGAACGCCGAGAGCATCATCTCGAACGAGTGCGTCGCCGCGCCGAGCACGAGCGAGAGCATGCGGATCCACGCGATCTCGTAGATGAACGATGCCACGGCCGTGCCGCCGGCCACCCAGAGCAGCGCGCGCTCGAGGCGCCGAAGCGCCGGTGTCGCGGGCGCGGGTTCGCTCGTGTTCACCCCGACCGGCAACGCCGCTGCACGCCGCACCGTCACCTGCTCGACACCGATGACGATGACCGCGACGAGGATGTTGAGCCCCGCAGCAGCGTAGAGCGTACCCGGCAAACCGGACAGTTCGATCAGCCAGAAGCCCGCGAGCAGTCCACCGACAGCCGCGCCGATCGAGTTCGTGAAGTAGAGCATGGCCAGCACACGCCCGGACTGCTCGTGGCTCGCACGCCGTGTGCGCAGCACGCCGGCGCTCATGAGCGGGAACGTCATGCCGAGCAGGATCGACTGCGGCAGGATGAGGAGCGCCGCGAGTCCCCACTGCACGACCGTAAGCAACGGCCCGGCGCCAAGCGCGGGGAAGATCGAGTCGTACGCGATCCCCGTGACGCTCACGAACACGTCATGGAAGACGATGCCGATGATCCCGACCACGAGCTCGACGCCCACGTACCAGCGGAGCGGTCGCGCCAGCTGCGACGATCGTTCGCCGATGGTGAACGCACCGAGCGACATGCCGCCCAGGAACATCACCAGCACGATGACGTTCGCGTACGCGCTGTGTCCGACGAAGAGCCCGAGGTAGCGGCTCCAGACCGTCTCGTAGATGAGGCCGGCGGCGCCCGAGAGGACGAAGACCGCGTAGAGGATCCAGGTCATGGCGCGGAAGTTAGCGACGACGCTCGAACGTCATGCGCATGCCGTGCGCGGGCCGCAACGTGATCATCGGCGACAGGGCCACGACATGCGTGGGGTCGTGCCGGAAGCGCCACGCGCGCGCCAGCTCGGCCAGCACCAGGATCTCCTCCATCCAGGCGAACTGCTCGCCGATGCAGACGCGCGTGCCGGCGCCGAACGGGAAGTAGGCGTGCTTGTGGCGCGGCTCGCCGCTTCCCTCGCGCCAGCGCTCGGGGTTGAAACGGTCGGGCTCGCTCCACCAGCGCGGGTCGCGGTGCACGTGGTACTGCGACGCCAGCACCACCGTGCGCGCGGGCAGCCGATACTCGCCCACGTCATACGGGACCAGCGCGCGTCGACCGAGTGCATACGCCGGCGGATAGAGTCGCATCGATTCCGCGAGCACCATGCGGGTGTACGGCAACGCCGGCAGGTCCTCGGCCGTCGCGCTGCGGCCGCTGAGCACGCGATCGACTTCCTCGTGGAGCCTGGCCTCGATCTCGGGATGCTGCGACAGCAGGTACCACGTCCAGGTCAGCGCGTTGGCCGTCGTCTCGTGTCCGGCGAGGAAGATCGTCAGGCATTCGTCACGCAACTGCTCGTCGCTCATTCCACTGCCGTCGCCCTCGGTGTCCTGCGCGGCGATCAGCATCGAGAGCAGGTCGCCGTGGTCGCGGCCGGAGGCGCGCCGGTGGGCGATCATTCTATAGATGGTGGCGTCGAGCCGGGCCTTGGCCACGCGGAAGCGGCGTGCGGCGGGGATCGGGAGCTTGATGAGCAGGTTGCCGAGCGGGAGGAGGGCGAGGCTCCACGCCTCGAACACGTCGGTGAGCGACTGGCCGATCTCGACCGCTTCGGCTTCGACGTCGGCGTCGAAGAGCGTCTTGCCGGCAATCGCGAGGGTGAGGCGCATCATGTCGGCGCTCAGGTCGCGCGTTTCGCCGTCTTGCCAAGCCGCCGCATGCCGCGAGGCGTACGACGCCATCACGTCGCCGTAGCCCGTGATGCGCTGCCGGTGGAAGGCGGGGGCCGCGAGCCGGCGCTGCCGCAGGTGGAAGTCGCCTTCGCTCGTGAGGAGTCCCTGGCCGAGCAGCATCGTGGTGCGCTCGAGGCCGCGCCCCTTCTTGAAGAGCTTGTTGTGGGTGACGAGCATGTCGCGGATCTGGTCCGGATGGCTCAGCACGACCATGTGCTCGCCACCGATCCGGAAGTGCGCGATGTCGCCGAATTCCCCGATCAGGTCGCCCATGGTGTCGAGGAGTCCGCGCCGCCGGAAGCGCAGGAGCATCTGTCCCGGCAGCAGGCGCGAAGGCCCGGGCGGCAGGGCGGTGGCGGTCGGTCGGGCGGCGGTGGCCATGTCGAAACCGTGACGGGGAAGGAGGAAACTTCGCCGCGGGGCACGGCGTAAGTGAGGCCGGGTGCAAGCACCCACTTGCGTCCGCTGGACAGTGCAAGTAAATACTTGCACGCACCACAGGCTCCCTGAGTCCCCGTTCATTCATGATCCTGCGAGATCGCATCCTCGACGCTGCCGTTCGCGTCTACGGCGCCCACGGCTTTCGTGGTGCGACCACCAGGCGCATTGCCGAAGCCGCCGGCGTGAACGAGGTCACCCTCTTTCGCACCTTCGGATCCAAGGCCGCGCTGATCGACGCCGCCATCCGCAACCGCACGGGCCGCGACGACATTCCGCGCCTGCCCACCAAGCCGGTCGACCCGACGGCGGAACTGACCGCGTGGGCCACCGAGATCCACGGGCACATGCGCCGCATGCGGTCGATGATCCGCAAGTGCATGAGCGAAATGGAGGAGCGCCCCGCCATGAGCGGAGCGGCCTGTGAAGGACCGTCGTGGGCCCATCACGAGTTGCGCGACTACTTCAACCGCGTGCAGGCCGCGAACCTGATGGCGCCGGGCGTCGAGCACCACGTCGCCTCCACCATGCTCATGTCGTCGCTCTTCGGTGACGCCATGGGGCGCGACATGATGCCTTCGATCTATCCGCCCGCGAGTTCCGCCGCCGAGCAGTATGTGCGCGTCATCGCGCGTGCCCTCGGCCTTCCCGCCACCACGCGCGCGACGAAGCGCGCCGGTGTTTCGCGCGCCGCCGCCTCGGCCGCTTCCTGATGCCCCTGCCTTCCATGTGGTCCCGATCGTTCATCCTGGGGCTCGCCGCTGCCGCGACCGCCATGCCCCTCCGCGCCCAGCAGTCGACGCCAGCGCCGGCGCCGCGCGCGCTCACCCTGACCGCGGCCTACCAGTTGGCCGAACAGCGCAACCAGGCCGTGCAGATCGCACGCGCGGGCCTGGATCGCGCGCACGGCCAGGAGTGGCAGGCGCGCAGCCAGTACCTGCCGCAACTCAACGCGCAGCTGCTCTACACCAAGACGCTCGCCTCGCAGTTCAGCGCACTCTCGAGTGCGCCGGACACGCGGCCGCTCTGCCGCGTCTTCACCCCGATCACCGGCGCCGCGACCGGCTCGCGCCTCGACTCGCTCGAGACGTCACTCGCCAACAGCACCAACTGTCGCGCGTCGGGCGGGATCGACTTCAGCAAGGCCGGCTTCGGCGCCGCCAACCAGTACCAGCTGGGGCTGACTGCATCGCTCAACCTCTACACGGGTGGGCGCGTCTCGGCGCAGAACGGCGTGGCGCAGGCGGCGTGGCGCACGGCGGACCTCGAACTGCGCAGCCAGAAGGCGCAGCTCGCGCTCAACGTGGCGCAGGCCTACCTCGATGCCGTGCTCGCCGAACGACTGCTGGTGATCGCGGAGTCGTCGTTCGTGCAGACGGAGAACGTGGCGCGGCAGGTGCAGCTCGCGAAGAACGTCGGCACGACGGCGGAGTTCGAGCTGCTGCGCGCACAGGTCACGCGCGACAACCAGCGGCCGGTGCTGATCCAGCGTCGCGCCGAGCGCGATGTCGCACGGCTGCGCCTCAAGCAGGTGCTCAACCTCGGCGTGCGCGACTCGGTGGACCTCGTGCTGCCACCGGGCGAGGAAGACGCGACGTCGGCGCAGCCGTTGCTCCAGCTGCTCGGCGCCACGGCCATCGACACGTCGGCGGCGCAGCGCGTGCTCGTGCGGCAGGCGGTGGAGAACGTGACGCTCCAGCAGCAGCAGTTCACGATCGCACGCTCGCAGCGCATCCCGAACATCGTGCTCTCGTCGAGCTACGCGAAGGTGGCGTTCGGCCAGCAGGACTTCCAGGTGCCGAGCTTCGACTCGTTCCTCACCAACTGGACGGTCTCGTTGACGGCGTCGATCCCGCTCTTCACCGGCGGCAAGATCACGGGTGACGAGATGGTGGCGCGCGCCAACCTGGCCGAGGCGAATGCGCGACTCGACCAGGCCAAGCAGGGTTCGGCGATCGATGCACGCCAGGCCTTCTCGCAGCTTGAGCAGTCGGAGGCGGCGTGGAAGGCGAGCGCGGGCACGTCGGAACAGGCGGCGCGCGCGTACCGGATCGCCGAGGTGCGGTACCGCGAGGGGATCTCGACGCAGATCGAGCTCAACGACTCGCGCATCCTGCAGCAGCAGGCGATGGCCAACCGGGCGAATGCGGCGCGCAACCTCCAGGTGGCGCGGCTCCGCATCGCGTTGCTGCCGGACCTGCCCATCGGGGCCGGCACGGTGAACACCGGTTCGATTTCCCAGGGGGCGCCGTCGTCCCAGGGTTCCACTTCAACGCAAGGCCAGCAGGGCGCCGCGGGTGCGGCGACGGCGGGCCAGCAGGGCGCCAGCGGAGGCGTATCTCCATGACCAAGGTTCGCAAGCGGCCCACGGCCGCCATGACATTCGCCATCGCGCTCGTTGCCACGGCCGCCTGTGGCAAGGGCAACGCCGCCGCGACGTCGAAGGGAACCGACGGCGTCGTCGTCGGCCCCGAGGCGATGGCCGTGGCCAGGCTCGACTCGATCGAGAGTGGCCCGTCGGTGCAGGGCACGATCACGCCGGAGCGCGAGGCGAAGCTGCGCGCGCAGGTGGGCGGGCCCGTGCTGCGCACGCTCGTCGAGCAGGGCGAGCGCGTCGAGGCGGGTGCGGTGCTCGCGCTCGTCGACGACCGCACGTATCGCGACTCGTGGCTGGCCGCGAAGGCGCAGCTCGCGAGCGCGCAGACGTCGAGCGACTGGTCGACGAAGGAGTTCGCGCGGGCGCAGCGGTTGCTCAAGGAAGGGGCGATTGCGGAGCGTGACCTCGAGATCGCGACGCGCTCGGACCAGGCGGCGCGTGCGGCCCTGGATGACGCGAAGTCGCGGTTCGCCAGCGCCGACGAGACGCTCAACCGCACGAAGATCACCGCGCCGTTCGCGGGCGTGGTGAGCGAGCGCAGCGTCTCGGCCGGTGACGTGGTGCAGGTGGGCGCGGCGATGTTCACGATCATCGATCCATCGAGCATGCGGCTCGAGGCGTCCGTGCCGGCGGAGCAGCTGGGCCAGGTGCGCATCGGCGCGCCGGTCAAGTTCGTCGTGAACGGATACGGCGGTCGCCGGTTCGTCGGGCGGATCACGCGCATCAACCCGAGTGCGGACCCGGTGACGCGTCAGGTGCGCGTCTACGCGGCCATCCCGAATGAAGTGGGCAAGGGGAGTTCGCCGCTCGTCGGTGGGCTGTTCGCGGAAGGACGGATCGCGAGTGCCTCGCGCGCGGGGCTGCTCGTGCCGGCGGCGGCGGTTGACGCGCGCGGCCTCACGCCGCTCGTCATGCGCATCAAGGGCGGCCGGGTGGAGCAGGTGTCCGTGGAGCTTGGCCTGCACGACAAGGTGGCCGAGACGTACGAGATCCGTGCCGGCCTCACGGCCGGTGACACGGTGCTGCTCGGCGCTGCGCAGGGGATCAGCGTCGGCACGACGGTGACCGTGTCGGCGCCGGGTGACAAGCCCGCCGCGCCCAAGACCAACCAGGAGTAGACGCCATGCTCATCTCCGATTTCGCGATCAAGCGGCCGCTGATCACCGTCGTCTCGATGCTGGGACTGGTGGTCTTCGGGCTGTTCGCGCTCGTTCGGCTCAAGACGGACGAGTTCCCGGACGTCGCGCCGCCGATCGTCGCGACGACCATCATCTATCCCGGCGCCTCGCCCGACCAGGTGGAGCGCGAGATCCTCGAACCGATCGAGGAAGCGATCCAGGCGGTGCAGGGCGTGGACTTCGTGCAGGGCGAGGCACGCGACGGTTTCGCGTCGATCGTGACCTGGTTCAAGTTCGAGAAGCCGCTGCAGGAAGCGCAGCAGGACATCCGCGACGCCATCTCGCTCAAGCGACAGGACCTGCCGCAGGAGATGGAGGAGCCGATCCTCAAGAAGCTCTCCGACACCGACCGTCCGGTCATGTCGATCACGCTGAGTTCGTCGTCGCTGTCGCCGGCGCAGCTGACGCGACTCGTGGATCCGGGGATCACGCGCGAGTTCCGCTCGCTGGGTGGCGTCGCGGACGTGACGGTGGCGGGCGAGGTCAAGCGCGAGCTGACGGTGGAGTTGCGCCCGCAGGCGTTGCTCGCCAATGGCGTGGGCGTGTCGCAGGTGGTGCAGGCGCTGCAGAGCCAGAACCTGGCCGCTCCGGTCGGGCGCATCGAGGGCGCGATGCAGGAGAAGACGATCCGCCTGCAGGGGCGGCTCGAGGAGCCTTCGGAGTTCGCGAATCTCGTGGTGACGACGCGGAATGGCGTGCCGATCCGCCTGGGCCAGCTTGCCACCGTGCGCGATGGCACGGAGGAGCCGCGCACGCTCGCGCTCTACAACGGCAAGGAAGCGGTGGGCGTCGACATCAAGAAGTCGAAGGAAGCCTCGACGACGGACCTCTCGCTCCGCCTCAACAAGCGGCTCGAGGAGATCAGGGCGAAGCTGCCGCCCGGCGTGACGCTCAACGTCGTGCGCGACGCCGGCGTACGTGTCGACCGCTCGGTGAAGAACGTGATCGAGACGCTGATCGAGGGCGCGCTGTTGACGGTACTCGTGGTGTTCGTCTTCCTCAACTCGTGGCGCTCGACCGTGATCACGGGCCTCGCGCTGCCGGTGTCGGTGCTGGCGAGCTTCGTGGCCGTCTGGATGTTCGGCTTCACGCTCAACACGATGTCGCTGCTGGGGCTCTCGCTCGCCATCGGCATCCTGATCGACGACGCCATCGTGGTGCGCGAGAACATCGTGCGCCACGTCGAGATGGGAAAGGATCACTACACGGCAGCCCGCGAGGGCACCGACGAGATCGGCCTCGCCGTGGCGGCGACGACCTTCTCGATCGTGGCCGTGTTCGTGCCGATCGCGTTCATCAACGGTCTTTCGGGGCAGTGGTTCAAGCCGTTCGCGCTCACCATCGCCTGCTCGGTGCTGGTGTCGCTCTTCGTGTCGTTCTCGCTCGACCCGATGCTCTCCGCGTACTGGCCCGATCCGCACGTGCCGGAGGACAGGAAAAACATCCTCACGAAGACGCTCGACAAGTTCAACCGCTGGTTCAATCGCCAGGCGGACAACTACCGTGGCGTGATCGCGTGGGCGCTCGATCATCGCTTCGCGATGGTCGTGCTCGCCGTGGGCACGTTCGTCGGGGCACTGTCGCTGCCGGTCATGGGGCTCGTGGGCACGTCGCTCACTCCCGAGGATGACCGCTCCGAGTTCAACGTCTCGATCGAGACACCGCCGGGCTCGAACCTCGACTATACGCGTCTCAAGTCCGAGGAAGCGGCGCGACTCGTGCGCGGCCACAAGGAAGTGATCTACACGTACACGACCATCGGTGGCGCGAGCGGCGCCGTGGACGCGGCCAACATCTTCGTCAAGACCACGCCGAAATCCGAGCGGTCGGTGTCGGTCACGCAACTCGCGGCGCTGCTGCGGCAGGAAGTGAAGCAGGTCGGTGGCGCCGCCGTGTCCGTATTCTCCTCCGACTTCGGCGGCAGCCGCAAGGAAATCCAGCTGCAGCTGCAGGGCAACAACGGCACCGAACTCACCGCCTATGCCAACGCGGTGCTCAAGGAGGTGCAGCAGACCAAGGGGGCGGTCGACATCGGCTTGAGCACCAAGGGGCAGAAGCCCGAGCTCGACGTTCAGCTCAATCGAGGGCTCGCCGGCTCGCTCGGCGTCACCGTGGGCGCGGTCGCGCAGTCATTGCGTCCGGCGTTCGCGGGCATCAAGACCGGCGACTGGGTGGACCCGAGCGGCGAGACGCGCGAAGTGCGCGTGCGCCTCGATCCCGAGGCGCGCCGTCGTGGCACCGACCTCGAGCAGATGCCGCTCATCGTCGGCGCTCCGGGCGGTCCGCAGACCACGCTGCCGCTCGGCCAGATCGCGACCGTGCGCCAGACGCTCGGTCCCGCGATCATCAGCCACCTCGATCGCGACAAGGTGATCATCATCCAGGCCAACACGGGCGGACGCTCGCTCGGCCAGGTGAACGCGGAAATCCAGCAGCGGATGAAGAAGGTGCCGAAGCCGGCGAGCGTGAAGGTGTCGCAGGGCGGCCAGGCCAAGGACCAGGCGGAGATCTTCACGAACATCCTCTCCGCGCTCGGCGTGGCGGTGATGCTCATGTACTTCATCCTCGTGGTGCAGTTCGGGTCGTTCCTCGACCCGCTCGCGATCCTGCTCTCGTTGCCGCTCTCGCTCATCGGCGTGATGCTCGCGCTCATGATCGGCGGCAAGACGATCAACATCATGTCGATGATCGGCGTGATCCTGCTCGCGGGCATCGTGGCCAAGAACGCGATCCTGCTCATCGACTTCGCCAAGTGGGCGCGGGAGAAGCAGGGGATGCCGTTGCGCGAGGCGCTGATCGAGGCGGGCGCGATCCGC
The DNA here is from genome assembly GCA_025359135.1 of Gemmatimonadota bacterium. Classification (GTDB taxonomy): domain Bacteria; phylum Gemmatimonadota; class Gemmatimonadetes; order Gemmatimonadales; family Gemmatimonadaceae; genus JACPPC01. The sequence goes on from JANYHJ010000053.1 coordinate 19,064, forward strand.
CTGCGCCCGATCCTCATGACGACGTTCGCGCTCATCGCGGGCATGATCCCCGTGGCGCTGGGCAGTGGCGAGGGCTCGCAGTTCCGCGCGCCGCTCGGACTGGCCGTCATCGGCGGCACGCTCACGTCCACGTTGCTCACGTTACTCGTGATCCCGACGTTCTACGAGATCATGGACGACATGCGCTCGTGGCTCGCCCGGCGGTTCGGCATGAAGGTCGCGCAGCACACGGGCGAGCACCGCGCGAGCGGAACGCTGCAGCCGGTGGTGGGTGACTAGCGGCGGCCGGGTGCGCTGAGGCGGAGGGTCGCGTCCCACACGGGCGCGACCACCCGCCAGAAGAAGTCGAGGTCGCCGTCCTCACCGACGGCGCCGGTCACGCGCCAGGCACGCCACCAGTCGAGCAGCACGGTTCGCTGCACGTACGGTGGCGTGACTGGTGCGTCGCTCACGTCGGCGGCGATGTACGCGGCCAGCGGGCCGGTGGTGCGGCGCACGATGGCGGGAAAGCGCAGCGGGAAGCCTTCGCGCGCAAGCATGGCACGCGCGGCCGTGTCGACGTGGAACGCGAACGAGGCGAGCGTCACGCCGCTGTCGGTGGGCGCGATGCCCGAGATCCAGTAGCGATAGCCGCCACCGCCCGAGGCGCCGCGCATGAGCGGATCGTCGGGGCGATCGATCTCCACGGTGAGCGGATGCGGTCCCTCGAACTGCTCGCGCAGGATGACCGCGATCCGGTCCTCCTTCTCGGAGAAGAGCACGTAGCCTGGCCCGCTGAAGTTCCACGGCGTGCGGTGACGGCGTTGCCACTGCGCGCGCATCCAGGGCGGCACTTCGTCGTCACTCGCGAGGTTGTCGTAGGCGCGGCCGAGCCAGCCGAGGTAGTGGGCGCCGAGCAGCTGTTCGAGGATGGCGCCGGCCTCGGTCCCGGCAGTGGGGCTCTCGAGCACGTTGAACTCGGCCACCACCGCGCCGCCGCGCGCGCGGAAGGCGGCGAGGGCACGCGCTTCGTCGAGCTGCACGCCGGCGAAGATCGGCGTCGAGCGCGCGAGCGCAGCCGGCCCGCTCGTGTTGACGTCCGCCGTGTAGACGCCGTACGCGTCGGCGAGGTACGCGAGGCGCGCGGACGTGAGCGTCGCGTCGTCGAGCAGCAGCCCGCGCGACGAGTCGGGGTTGTAGCCCACATAGTCGAGCTTCTCGTCCCACCAGGTGCCGGCTGCGGTGGGCACGCGCACGTGTGTGAGCCACCACATGAGGCGCAGATGCTCGCGGCGGTCGAGGTGCGGCACCGTCTTGTCGACGATGACCACGCCAGCGGGCGCTCGTGGCACGAGGTACCAGCCCGCGAACGGCGTGACCACGAGCACCACGGCCACCGCCAGCACGAGCGGCCAGCGCTTGCGCCGCTTGCCGGCGGCGTCCTTGCGCAGGTCGAGGCTCGCGAGGTCGAGCCACTGCGACCGGCGCAAGTCGTTCATGCGAGGTCGGCGGCTGCGGCCTCGCGCAACAACTGCCACGCGCGGCGCACGTGGCGTTCATCCGTGCGGATGTTGCCGATGGCGAAGCGCAGCACGAGCTGATCGTTGGTCTTGTTGTGCGAGAGAAACGCCTCGCCGCTCGCGTTCACGGCGTGCATGATGCGCTCGTTGTGCGCGTCGGTGGCGGCGGCATCGAGCGACGGCGGCGCGTGGCGGATGCAGGCGAGCGAGAGGTGCACCGGCGCGATCACCTCCCAGTGCGGCTCCGCACGTACCCAGCTCGCGAAGGCGCGCGTGAGCGCGATCTGCTGGCGTACGCGCGCGGCGAGACCGTCGGCGCCGTACGCGCGCATCACCATCCAGAGCTTGAGCGCGCGGAAGCGGCGCCCGAGCTGTATGCCATAGTCCATGTAGTTGACGACCGCGTCCTGCTCGCGCGTGACGAGATACTCGGGCACGAGCGAGAAGGCGCGCTTGAGCACGTCGGGATGCTTGACCCAGAGCGCCGAGCAGTCCATCGGGACGAAGAGCCACTTGTGCGGGTTCATCACGACGGAGTCGGCTTCGTCCACGCCGTCGAGAATGCCGGCGAGCTCTGGCACGACGGCGGCCGCGCCGCCGTATGCCGCGTCCACGTGCAGCCACGCGCCGGCCGCACGCGCGATCTCGGCGATCTCCGGCACGGGGTCGATGGCGGCCACGCTCGTGGTGCCGACCGTCGCGACAACGGCGATGGGCAGCATCCCGTGCGCCACGTCCTCCGCGATCGCGGCTGCAAGTGCATCCGGCCGCATGCGGAACTGTTCGTCCACCGCGATGTGCACGCAGTTCTCGTGGCCCAGCCCCAGCGCCATCACCGCCTTGTCCACCGAGGTGTGCGCGTGCGAGGAGCAGTAGACGCGCATCACCGGCAAGTCGCTTCGGCCGACGAGCCCCTTGCCGCGCACATCGAGTTCCGGCTTCGCTTCACGCGCCGCCGCGATCGCCAGGAAGGTCGAGATGCTCGCCGTGTCGGTGATCATCCCGAACCAGCCGCGGCCCAAGCCGAGCAGCTGCCGGAGCCAGTCCATCGCCACCTGCTCGAGCTCCGTCGCGGCGGGGCTCGTCTTCCAGAGCATCGCGTTCTGGTTGAGCGCGGTGGTCAGCATCTCGCCGAGGATGCCGGGAATAGAGGCCGAGTTGGAGAAGTAGGCGTGGAAGCCCGGATGATTCCAGTGCGTGAGGCCGGGGACGATGAGGCGATGGAAGTCGGCGAGGATGTCGGCGAGCGGCTCCGCGACGCGTGGCGGCGCAGTGGGGAGTCCGCGCGCAATCTCACCCGGTGCCACGCGCGACACGACCGGAAAGCGTTCCGGCTCCGCCATGTATTTCGCGATCCAGTCGATCAACTCGGCCGCGTGCGTGCGGAAGAGTTCGAGTGGCAGGTCGCCGGGGGCGTCGAGTGGCGTGCCATCGATGTCGCGGCCGACGTGCGCGTCCCAGCCGTCGGCGGGGCCGGTGGCGGAGGCCGTCGAGTCGCTCAAAGCGCGGCGCGGTCCTGCGGCGTGGTCAGTCATGGGCGGAAGGTACGCGTGCTGGCGGCGAGTGTCTGTTGCTGCCATTGGTGGCAGCCAGATGGCGCCCTCGATGCGTTCGAGCGCGGTGGGGATCGCGTGCAGCGCGGGATCGTCGCGGTGTCGCCACATCGCGCGCGCGGACACGAGCGCGTCGAATGCATCCTCACCCGATTCACCGAGTGCGCGCGCCCAGGTCGGTAGGTCATCTAGGTGCGCGAGGTACTCGGCTCGTGCCGCTCGATTCGACTTGTGCACGCTGCCGGTGAGCAAGCGCGGATAGATCTCGACGACGGTCTGTGGCCCGTGGTCGTCGAAGGGCCAGATGCGGGCACCCGCTCTTCGCAGTGCGGGCAACACCGGCATGCCGCGCAGCGATCCTGTGCCAACGGCCCCCGCGCCTCCCACCTGGAACACCGACTTGGCGCGAATGCCCCTCACGTCTGATAGCGACAGTTCACAGGCGCGGAACGCGGGA
>JANYHJ010000186.1 GCA_025359135.1 Gemmatimonadota bacterium
CACGTGCTGCGCGCCGAGTTCGACGACTTCACGCGTGGCGAGCTCCTTCGCCGCCATGGCGAGGAAGTCGCGGACGCGATGGTACACGTCGCGCGTCGGCTGGCTCACCGAGCGCGCGCCGATGTCGTTGACGTTCGCGTCGTGCAGCAGTTGCACGCGTTCCTTTTCCGGGTGATCCGGGCGCAGGTCGGTGCAGATGACCTTGACCTCCGCGTCCGTGATGGCCGGCGACACGGCGTCCAGTCGCAGCGCCTCACGGGCCCACGTGATGCCGGCGAGCTTCATCAGCAGGCCGATCTCGCGCTCGTTGGCGCCCTGGAAGACCGGCGTCTTGGCGTAGAAGCCAAGGATGCGCGCCGCCCACCCGAGATGCGTCTCGAGGATCTGTCCCACGTTCATGCGGCTCGGCACGCCGAGCGGATTGAGCACGATGTCCACCGGGCGACCGTTCGGGAGGAACGGCATGTCCTCCTCGGGGACGATGCGCGCCACGATACCCTTGTTGCCGTGGCGGCCGGCCATCTTGTCGCCCACCGAGATCTTGCGCTTCTCGGCGAGATAGACCTTCACGAGCTGGATGACGCCCGGGGGCAGTTCATCCGGCTGCAGGATGCGGTCGATGCGCTCCTCCGCCTTCTCCTCGAGCTTGCCCTTCTCCTCGTTGGCGGCGTCGATGATCTCGCGGAGCTGCTCGTTGACCTTCTTGCTCTCGACGCGGAACGTCTTGAGGTCGAGGCTCGAGATGCGGAGCTCGGCGAGCACCGTCTCCGTGAGCTTGGTGCCGGCGGGAATCGCTTCCTCGACCGAGCCCGACTTGAGGGCCATCTGGACCGACTGCCCCTCGAGGAGTTCGCGGATTTCGGCATCGCGCACGTCGTTGACGCGGATCTTCTCCTCGCCCTCGAGCCGGCGGACTTCGCCGATGCGCTCGCCACGATCCTTCTCCACCACCTGGTCCTCGACGCGCGAGAAGATCTTCACGTCGATGACCACGCCTTCCATGCCCGGCGAGACCTTGAGGGACGAGTCCTTCACGTCCTTGGCCTTCTCGCCGAAGATGGCGGTGAGCAGCTTCTCTTCCGGCGACAGCTCCGTCTCGCCCTTCGGCGTGATCTTGCCGACGAGGATGTCGCCCGGCTTCACGTGGGCGCCGATGCGCACGATGCCGCGTTCGTCGAGGTCGACCAGTGACTCCTCGGCGACGTTCGGGATTTCGCGCGTGATCTCTTCCTGCCCGCGCTTGGTGTCGCGCACGTGCAGTTCGAGCTCCTGGATGTGGATCGACGAATAGACGTCGTCCTTGACCAGGCGCTCGGAGAGGACGATGGCATCCTCGAAGTTGTGCCCGTACCACGGCATGAACGCCACGGTCACGTTCGAGCCGAGGGCGAGCTGGCCCATCTCGGTGGCGGCGCCGTCGGCGAGCACGTCGCCCTTCTTGACCTTCTGACCCAACCGGATCAGCGGCCGCTGGTTGATGGCCGTGTCCTGGTTGGTGCGCCAGTACTTGCGCAGCTTGTAGCGGTCCTGCTGCGTGAGGCGCTGCAGCGGGATGCGGTCGTCGGACTTGCCCTTGCTCTTCTCGATCGCACCGGCGTCGATGATGATTTCGTCGGCCGTCACGCGCGTGACGACACCGGCACGCTTGGCAATGACCACAGCGCCCGAATCCTTGGCCACCTTGTCCTCGAGTCCCGTGCCGACGAGCGGCGTGCGGGGGTTGAGGAGCGGCACCGCCTGGCGCTGCATGTTCGAGCCCATGAGGGCGCGGTTCGCATCGTCGTGCTCGAGGAACGGAATGAGCGCCGCGGCGATCGAGACGAGCTGCTCGGGCGCGACGTCCATGTAGTCGATGCGATCGGGCGTCACGATCGGCACGTCGCCGCGCTGGCGCGCAAGCGGGAACTCGTCCACGAACGTACCGTCATCGTTCAGGCGAGCGTTCGCCTGCGCGGTGATCGTGTCCTCTTCCTTGTTGGCGTCGAGCCACGCGATCTCGCTCGTCACCTTGCCGTTCTTGACGATGCGGTACGGGGTCTCGACGAAGCCGAGGTCGTTGACGCGCGCGTAGCACGCCAGCGACGTGATGAGGCCGATGTTCGGGCCTTCCGGCGTCTCGATGGGGCACATGCGCCCGTACTGCGAGTAGTGCACGTCACGGACCTCGAAGCCCGCGCGCTCGCGCGTGAGGCCGCCCGGACCGAGGGCCGAGAGGCGACGCTTGTGCGTCAGCTCGGCCAGCGGGTTGGTCTGGTCCATGAACTGCGACAGCTGGCTCGATCCGAAGAAGGCCTGGATGACCGCCGACACCGTGCGGGCGTTGACGAGGTCGTCCAGCGAGATCTTCTCGGGATCGGTGTTGATGCTCATGCGCTCCTTGACCAGGCGCGCCATGCGCGAGAGGCCGACGGAGAACTGGTTGGCGATCAGCTCGCCGACCGAGCGGATGCGCCGGTTGCCCAGGTGGTCGATGTCGTCCGTGTGGCCGCGGCCCTCGGCGAGTTCGACCAGGTAGCGGACGATCTCGACGAAATCCTCGACGGTGAGGACGGTGTGCCCGGCTGGCGTCTTGAGGCCGAGGCGCTGGTTGATCTTGTAGCGGCCGACGCGGCCGAGGTCGTAGCGCTTCGGGGAGAAGAAGAGGCGCTCGAGCGCCTGCTTCGCGGTCTCCTTGTTCGGCGCGTCGCCCGGACGGAGCAGCGCGTAGATCTGGCGCAGCGCGATGGCCTCGCCCTCGTCCTTGCTGGCCGGACGCGGCGCCTTGGTCTTGTCGTCGAGCACGAGGCCGCAGGGATCCTTGGCCAGCGTGTTCTTGATGATCGTGCTCTCGGCGCGGCCGGAGGTCACGAACACCGGCACCTTGAGCACGCCGCCCTTGCGGATGCGCTTGATGATCGAGTCGGAGAGGAGCTGGTTGGCCTCGGCAATCACTTCACCGTCGTCATCGACGACGTCGAAGGCGAGACGACGGCGCTCCGTGCGCTCGCCACGCTCGATCGCGTCGAGCTCGTCGCGCAGGTCGATCTTGGTGTGCGAGGCGAAGACCTTGACCGACTCGATGCCCTGACGGCGGAGGCGGCTGAAGACTTCCTCGGTCAGCTCGTCGCCCTCGCGGACGAGGATGTCGGACTCGGAGCGCTCGCGTTCGGCGCGCGCCTTCTTGGTCTTGGCCTTGGGCGCATCCTCGGCCGTCTTCTCGCCGACGAGGGTGATGTCTTCGGCGATGATGGCGCCGAGGACCTCGCGCTGGTCGACGCGCGACTCGCGCTTCTTGGCGAGGTCCAGCTCACGGACGGCGAAGAAGAGCCGGAGGATGTCCGAGCTCGACCCGTAGCCGAAGGCGCGCAGGAGCGCCGTCGCGGGGAACTTCTTCTTCTTGTCGATGTGGACGTAGACGACATCGTGGATGTCGACGGTGAACTCGACCCACGACCCGCGGAACGGGATGATGCGGGACGAGATCAGGCGTTGGCCGTTGGGGTGCGTGCTCTCCTCGAACACGACGCCCGGCGAGCGGTGGAGCTGGCTGACGATGACGCGCTCGGCGCCATTGATCACGAAGGTGCCCAGCGGCGTGAGCAGGGGCAGCTCGCCGAGGTAGACCTCCTTCTCGATCTCGTTCTTGAGCCGCTTCTCGCCCATCTGGTCCTCGAAGACGCGCAACGAGAGCGTCGCCTTGAGCGGGGCGGAATAGGTCATGTCGCGCTCGATGCACTCCTCGACCGTGTACTTCGGTTCGCCGAGGGTGTAGCGCTTGAATTCCAGCGAGAAGTTCTCGTGGACGTCGGTGATCGGGAACAGGTCCTTGAAGACCCGCTCGAGTCCGATGTCCTCGCGGTCGTGGGCGGCAGCATCGAGTTGCAGGAGCGCGTCGAAGGCGCGCACCTGGATGTCGAGGAGATGGGGCATTTCCATCCCCTGCTCGAGCTTGCCGAAAGAGATCTGCTTCATCAGGTCAGCCATGGATCACCCGGTCGGACAGGTGAAAGGCCCGGCCCCGCCCGCGCCGGAGCGGCGCGGGAGGAACGGGCAAACGGAACTACGGAATGCGGTGCGAGGCGGTGCTGAGCATCGAGGGCCGGTCGGGGGGAAGCGAAGGGGAGGCGCTCACCGGAGAATGCCGGCGAGCGCCAACAGCCCTTACTTCACCTCGACGACGGCGCCCTGCTCTTCGAGCTTGGCCTTGAGCTGCGCGGCCTCGTCCTTCGAGGCGCCGGACTTCACCGTCTGGGGTGCGCCGTCGACCAGGTCCTTCGCTTCCTTCAGACCCAGGCCGGTGATCTCGCGAACCACCTTGATGACCTGGATCTTCTTGCCGCCGGCTTCCTTGAGGATGACCGAGAACTCGGTCTGCTCCTCGACGGCGGCGGCGGCGCCACCCGCACCACCGCCGGCCGGCGCAGCTGCGACGGCGGAGATGGTGACGTTGAACTTCGTCATGAAAGCATCCTTCAGCTCGACCAGCTCCGCGACCTTCATGTTCGCGATGGCGTCGAGGATATCGTCCTTGCTCATGGTAGCGGTCATTATCTCGGTCTCCGTGGTTCCCCCAGGTCGTCCTGGGGCGTGTTGGTCAGGCAGACGCCTGGGGAATCAGTTGGACGTCTCGAGCTGCGCGGCGCGCGCCTCGAGGGCAAGGGCGAACATGGCAAGCACACTGTTGAACGCGCCGGCGATCTGGCCCAGCGCCTCGTCCCTGGTGGGGAGCGCGGCGAGCTTCTTGACCATCGCGGCATCGATCACGGCCCCGTCGTAGAGGCCCCCCTTCACGGTCGGCTTCGCGTCGTTCTCCTTCGCGAAATCCGTGAGGAGCTTGGCTGCGGCGACGGCATCCTTCGCCACGACCACGCCCGTCGGCCCCTTGAGGGGTGACGTCGTCAGCCCGCTCTCGTTGACGGCCTTGAGCGCGAGGGTGTTCTTGATCACGACGTAGTCGACGCCAGCCCTGCGCAGGCGGCGACGGAGTTCGGTCATGCGCTTCACGTTGAGTCCCGTGAAGTCGGTGTAGTAGAGGGCGTTGGCGCCCTTCATGCGATCCTTCAGCTCGGCGACGAGCCGTTCCTTGTCGGTGCGCTTCATCGCTCGTTACCGGTAAGGGGTGGTGTCGATGCGGAGACCGGGGCCCATGGTGCTGGACACCGCCACCGTCCTGACGTAGACGCCCTTGGCCGCAGCGGGCTTCGCGCGAACGATCTGGTCCATGAAGGCCCCGAAGTTCTGCTCGAGCGAGTCGAGCGAGAAGGAGACCTTGCCGATGGCGGCGTGGACCGTGCCGCCCTTGTCGACGCGGAACTCGATCTTGCCGGCCTTGAGCTCGCGCACCGCCTGGCCGACGTTCATCGTGACCGTGCCCGCCTTCGGGTTGGGCATGAGGCCACGCGGACCGAGGATGCGACCGAGCTGGCCGACCTGGCCCATCTGGTCGGGCGTGGCGACCATGACGTCGAAGTCGGTCCACCCCTCCTTGATCTTCGCGACGAATTCCTGCCCGACGAAATCGGCGCCGGCGGCCTCGGCCTCACGGGCCTTGTCGCCGACGGCGATGACGAGCACGCGCACCGACTTGCCGGTGCCGGCCGGGAGGACGACGGTGCCACGCACGACCTGGTCGGCGTGACGCGGATCGACGCCGAGACGGACGGCGACCTCGACGGTCTCGTCGAACTTGGCGAAGGCACCGGTCTTGACGATCTCGAGCGCCGTCTTGGACGCGTAGAGCGACGCGACCTCGCGCTTTTCAGCGGCGGCGCGGTACTTCTTGCCATGGGTACGCATCAGTCGCGAACCTCCAGGCCCATGGAGCGCGCGGCACCGGCGACCATCGCCATGGCCGACTCGAGCGAGTCGCAGTTGAGATCGGGCGCCTTGAGCTCCGCGATCTTCTTGACCTGCGCCTTGGTGACACTGCCGACCTTGTTGCGGTTCGGCTGTCCGGACCCCTTCTCGATGCCCGCTTCCTTCTTGAGGAGCACCGCGGTCGGCGGCGTCTTCAGGATGAACGTGAAGGACTTGTCACCATAGATGGTGACCTCGACCGGAAGGATCGTATCCTGGCCCTGCGTGCGAGCGTTGAACTCCTTGCAGAACGCCATGATGTTGATCCCCTGCGGACCGAGTGCGGTGCCGACGGGGGGTGCCGGATTCGCCTTGCCTGCAGGGATCTGCAGCTTGACGAAACCCGTGACCTTCTTTGCCATGTGATGACCTCACGTGCGTTGTCGCGCAGCGGGCCATTCGGCCCAGGCGCGTCGAACTCCCACAGTCTGTTTTGCGTCGTCGTGGTACCCGACCAGTGCGCTCCTCGCCGTGAGTTCCGGCCGCCCCGCGCAGGGGCTCGTGCTGTGCTACCGTCTGGTGCGCTGCTCGCTGCCGACGTCAGGCAGCCGCCCCGCGCAGGGGCCCCGGTGTCCCGGACGTTCGGGTATGCGGCTCAGTAGCCCTTGAGCTGCAGGTAGTCGAGCTCGACCGATGTCGGCCGGCCGAAGAGCGAAACCGAGACCCGCACCTTGCCCTTGTCGGGCATGACTTCCTCGACCGTGCCGTTGAAGTCGGTAAACGGCCCCTCGGTGATCGCCACTGCCTGTCCGACGAGGAACGGAATTTCCTCCTTCGGCGCTTCCGGCTCTGCCTCGACTTCCTGGCCGAGGAGGCGCTTCACTTCGTCGTCGCGCAACGCCGCGGGCTCGCGATCCTTGCCGACGAACTTGATGACGCCCTGGATGCCGTTGATCTCGTGCAGGGTGCCCTGCGTGAGCACCATCTCGACCAGGACGTAGCCCGGGAAGGTCCTCCGTTCGACGGTGACCTTCTTGCCGTTCTTGATCTCGACGACATCCTGCGTCGGCACGAGCGCCTGGCGGATGGCGCGCACCTCCGGCACGGCCGGGTCCGTGTCGATCTTGCGCTGGACCAGGCTGCGCACCTTGTTCTCGTGCCCCGCCGTCACCTGCACGGCGTAGAAGCGGTGGGTCATCGTCTCGATCATGTGTCCTTAGCGGCCCGTGAAGAGCGCAGGAATCCACTTGACCAGCACGTTCTGCAACGTGAGGTCGAGCAGGGCAATCACGGCGCCGATGGCGAGCGAGAGCACGATCACGCCGATCGCGAGCTGCTGCACCTGCGGCCGGTCGGGCCAGGTAACGCGCTTGAGCTCCGCGACCACTTCGTGATAGAAGCTCACGGTGCGGGCGGGGAGGCCAGCGCGGACGGCGACGTCGTCAGCCATGATTACTTCGTTTCCTTGTGCACCACGTGCTTGTTGCAGCGGGGGCAGTACTTCTTCCACTCGACGCGCTCGGGATGCGTGCGCTTGTTCTTCGTGGTGAAGTAGTTGCGATTCTTGCAGTCGCTGCAGGCGAGAATGATCTTGTCGCGCGCCATGTCAAAAGTCCGTCGGGAGAAGCCGGGGCACCGGCCGCATCAGCGGCCAGTGTCCCGTGAAAGTTCGTGAACTACGCGAGAATCTTGGTGACGACGCCGGCGCCGACGGTGCGGCCGCCTTCGCGGATCGCGAACCGCAACGACTCTTCCATCGCGATCGGCGTGATCAGCTCGATCGTCATCTGGATG
>JANYHJ010000199.1 GCA_025359135.1 Gemmatimonadota bacterium
CGAACGTGTCGGTCAAGCTCACGGCCATGGGACTCGACATCAGCGAGGAGACCTGTGTCGCCGTCATGACGGAAATCCTCGACCGGGCGAAGCAGTACCAGGCCTTCGTGCGGCTCGACATGGAGTCGAGTGCGTACACCGAGAAGACGCTCAAGCTGTTCGAGGAGCGGCTCTACCCGAACTGGCGCGCGTACGTGGGGATCGTGCTGCAGTCGTACCTGCGCCGCACCCTCGCCGACGTCGAACGCGCCATCGAGCTCCAGTGCCGCGTGCGCCTCTGCAAGGGTGCTTACAACGAACCGGCCACGGTCGCCTTTCCGGACAAGGAAGACGTCGACAAGACGTACGTGCAGTGCATGCAGCGGCTGCTGGTCGCGGGCCACTATCCCGGACTCGCCACGCACGACGAGGCGATCATCGCCGAAGCGAAGCGCTTCGTGGCCGCGCAGAAGATCCCGCGCGACGCGTTCGAGTTCCAGCTGCTCTACGGCGTGCGCCGCGACCTGCAGGAGGGGCTGATCAAGGACGGCTATCGCGTGCGGGTCTACGTGCCGTTCGGTACGCAGTGGTATCCGTACCTGATGCGCCGCCTCGCCGAACGCCCGGCCAACGTCGCCTTCATCACGGGCAACGTGCTGAAGGAAATGCTCGGGGGCGCGCAGTAGTCGCGTGGCTGGTCGTCACATCCCCGGCGATCCCTCCAAGGGGGACGCGAACACCATCGGCGGGTACCGCGCGGTCCACGATCGTCCCGCCGCCTTCGAGGGCAGCGACGGGTACTCGTATTCCGTCGAGCTCAACACCGACACTACCGGCAGCACCGCACAGCCGTACGGCGCTTACCTCTTCTTCCTGCGCTGGAAGCGGACGGGTGAGCAGGGGGTCGCCGGTCACCTCGAGTCGGCGTACCTCGTCTACGGACGCAACGAGGACGACGCACTCGCCAAGCTCGGCGCCTTCACGCTCAGCGACACGCGCGCCGAACTCGAGCGCCTGATCGCGGCGCAACCGCCGGAAGCGAAGGACGCCCGGCGCTGGCTCGACGTCCGCCCCTCCGACGACATCACGTCGTGAGCCTCACGCACGCGGGCCGCATCGTCGAGGGTACGGGCGGTCAGTGGCGGGTGCACACCGAGTCGGGCGACACCGTCGTCGCGTCGATGCGCGGCCGGCTCAAGCAGGGACGCGAGGACGACGGCGGCATCCACAAGCTCGCCGTCGGTGACCGCGTCACCATCGAAGAGGCCGACGGCGGGTCGTGGGCCATCAGCGCCATCGCCGCGCGCGGCTCCGTGCTCGCGCGCCGCGAACCCGGCGGCCGTCACGGCGAGCGCGTGCTCGCCGCGAACGTCGACCAGGTGGTCTGCGTCTTCGCCGCCGCGCATCCCGATCCGCACGAGCGCATGCTCGATCGTTTCCTCGTGATTGCCGAAGCGAACGAACTGCATGCGCGCGTCGTCGTCAACAAGGTGGAACTCGTGGGCGAGGAGGTCGTGCGCGCGCGCTTCAAGCCGTACGCCGACGCCGGCTACCCCGTGCACTGCGTGAGCGTGAAGGCGAAGATCGGACTCGACGAGGTGCACGAGGCGCTCGCCGCGCGTGCGTCGGTCGTCACGGGCCCGTCGGGGGTCGGCAAGTCATCGTTGCTCAACGCCATGTACCCGGGGCTCGACCTCCGCGTCGGCGAAGTGAGCGAGAGCGTCAACAAGGGGCGGCACACCACCGTCGGCGCCTTTCTCCATCCACTGCCCGATGGCGGTGCGATCATCGACACGCCGGGACTGCGCGAGGTCGGCCTCTGGGGACTGCCACCCGAGAACCTCGGCGCCTGCTTTCCGGAATTCCGCGCGGCGCTCGGGCTTTGTCGCTTCGCCGATTGCGTGCACGTGGCCGAACCGGGGTGCAGCGTCCAGGCCGCGGTGGGTACGTCGGTCACGCGGGCCCGCTTCGAGAGCTACGCGCACCTCCACGCCGAGCTCGTGAAGGACGCGGCCGCGCGCGGCGCTACGGGTCGACGCTGAGCGAGTAGGGGCCGCCCACGGACTGCGGCGTGAGCGTCGAGAGCGCGGCGATCAGGTAGTAGCCGGCCGCGGTCGCCGTGAACTGCAGCGCCGTGGCGTTCACCGTGCCCGCATTGTTCTGCGTCAGCACGTTGACGCCCTGCGCGTCGAGGATGAGGATGAAGCAGTTGATCGCGACCGAGTTCATCCGCACCACGATGCGCTGGCCGGCGCCGAGCCGCACGCGATAGACGTGCGCGAAGTAGGTCGAACCACTGCCATCGATGAACGGGCAGGCGCTCGTGTCGATCGTCGCCGTCGACGTGCCGCCGCGCATGATGAACGCGTTCTCCATGCAGCCGGTGTACACGGGGGCGGCCAGCGTCTGCAGTCCGAAGTTGCCCGTGGAACCCGGCGTCTCCGCCTGCGCCAGCATCGTCACGGTGCCCGGGGCCAGAAAGGCGATCATCGACGCGGTGTTCGGCGACGCCGTGCTCGTGTCGAACGAGGTGCTGGCGAGCGGCGCCCCGTTCAACTGCAGATCCACGCGGCCGCGGTAGCTGGCGCCGGTCATCCGGATCGTCGCCCCGTGCGGCAGGCTGGGCACCGAGCTCGTGAACTGATAGGCTGTCGCGCGCCGGCCGCCGCTCGCCAGGCATCCGGTCGACGACACCGTGCCGTTGATCGAGTCGCCGACGATCGCGGTCGTCGACCCGAGGCAGGGCGGCGTCACCGTGACGATGAACCTGTACGTGCCGACGCCGACGACCACCGCGACCAGCGTGTCCTGTCCTGGCACACTGCTCACCGTCCAGCTGGTGGGCTGTGCGATGCCGAGCGAATCGGTGCGCACGATCGCGGGGGTCACGCTCGACCCCGAGTCCAATGCGGTGTAGCGCACCTCGAGTCCGCGCATCGGCAGGCTGTCGGGACCGAGCACGCGCAGCTGCGGAATGGTCGCGTCACTGCCGACCTGCGTCACCTGGTTCGCGCCGGCAATCAGCGTCACCGAACCGACGCGCGGACGCACCACCGCTTGCGGCACGTCGACGCACGCGGCGGCACCCAACAGGGCGCTCACGACAACCATCCGGAGAGCGGCGAGATGCATGGCGGGATTGTACCGGTGGGGCCTGTGCAGGGCAACGCGCACAGGCATCTTCCCGTATACCGGGTCAGGAACCTCCCGGTTCCGCTCCCGCCCCCGAATGCCTCCGCATACCCGGCCCTCCCTGCGCACCTCGACGCGGACCCATCAGGCTGGGGCCGCCGGGCGCTGGATCGTGGCCAAGCGGGGCTGGATTGCGGCCGTCTGGGCCATCATCATCGCTTTCGTCGCGCCGCCGGCGCTGCACGTCTCGGAGCGACTCACGGGTGGCGCTCGCATCCCGGGTTCCGAGTCTGCCGACGTCCAGCTCGCACTCGGCGAACGCTTCGCATCGCCATTCGGTCACTACGTGGTGCTGGTGGCCACGGGCGTGCCATCACCCACCACCGACATGGGGCGCGACGCCCTCGTCGCGATCACGAAGGGACTGGCCGGTACGCCGGGCCTCACGCGCACGCTCTCGTGGCTCGACGTGCGTGATCCCCTCTTCGTGCCCAAGGACGCGCAGGGCACGATCATCCTCGCCGGCATCTCGTTCGCCGAAAAGGACAAGCAGCAGGGAATCGAGCGGTTCCGCGAACGCACGCGCGCGCTCTCGGCCGAACTCAAGGACCGGTGGCCGCGACTCGGGTTGCGCTGGACCGGTGACCTCGCGCTCGACGCCGACCTCCGCAAGCTCTCGAGCAACGAGATCAAGGTGGCCGAGGCGCGCGTGCTGCCGCTCACGCTGTTGCTGCTGCTCGCCGCGTTCGGCGCGATCATCGCCGCGCTCATGCCCGTCGTCATCGGCGTGCTCGCCATCACGCTGACGCTCGGCGTCGTCGCGCTCATCGCGCACCTCTTCCCGCTCAGCATCCTGCTGCAGAACATGGCGACGATGCTGGGCTTGGGACTGGGCGTCGACTATGCGCTGCTCACGCTCTCGCGCTTCCGCGAGGCGCTGGCCGAGGGACAATCGCGTGAGGATGCCGCGGCCACGGCGGCGAGCGCGGCCGGGCACACGATTCTCGTCAGCGGCGCAGCCGTCATCATCGGCTTCTGCGGCCTGCTGCTCGTGCCGCTCAACGAGATGCGCTCGATGGCGACGGGCGGCCTGATCGTCGTCTTCATGTGCATGGCGCTCTCGATGACGTTGTTGCCGGCGCTGCTCGTCTGGGCCGCGCCGCTCATCGAGCGTCGTCGTCGCCGCGGCGCCACGATCGTGCCCGCGCCGAGCAATACCGGACGGTGGTGGACCTTCGCGCGCGCCGTGGTGCGGCGTCCGGTCGTCGTGCTCGCAGTGGCGCTGCCGCCCGTGCTGCTGCTCGCCTGGCAGGCGACGCGCCTCGAGACGCGCATGCCGAAGCAGGACTTCCTGCCGCGCTCGATGGAGAGTGCGATCGCGCTCGAGGACCTCATGGCCATGGGGCACGGCGGCATCGTCTACGCGCTGCGCGTGCTGGTCGAGGTGCCGCAGGGCCAGTCGGTGCTCGAGGGCGAGGGCTGGACCGCCGTGAGCACGCTGGCGCAGAACATCGAGAAGGATCCGCGCACGGCGCGCGTGCGCTCGCTGCCGGGGCTCGTCAACTATGGCCCGCCCAACCAGCTGCTGCTCGGACTGCTGCCGGGCACCGTGCGCCAGGCCTTTGCGTCGAGCGATGGCCGGCTCGCGCTGCTCGAAGTCCAACCCTCCGCGGGCGTCGATTACCAGCAGGTCACGAGCTGGGTGCGCGACCTGCGCAAGCAGGGCGCCGCGAAGCTCGCCGCCAACGCGCGCGTGACGATGAAGGTGGGCGGGTTGCCCGCCTTCAATGCCGACTACGAAGACCTGATCAACTCGAAGGTTCCGCTCGTCATCGCCTTCGTGGTGCTCGGCACGCTGCTGGCACTGTTCATCAGCTTCCGTTCGATCATGGTGCCGATCAAGGCGGTGATCCTGAACTTGCTGGCCGTGATGGCGTCGTTCGGCGCGGTCACGGTGGTTTTTCTGGATGGACACGGCGCCACGCTGGTCGGCCTCGACGGTCCGGCGACGGGACTCTTTCCCAGCTTGCCGGTGCTCGTCTTCTGCATCGTCTTCGGGTTGAGCATGGACTACGAGGTTTTCCTCGTGGCCCGCGTCAACGAAGCGCGCAAGCTCGGACGTGATGAAGGCGAGGCGCTCGTCGAGGGACTCGCGCGCACCGGCGGCGTGATCACGAGCGCGGCCGCGATCATGGTGGCGGTATTCGCCGCCTTCACGCTCGGCGAGCTGCTCATCGTCAAGGTGATGGGCTTCGCGCTTGCGGCCGCGGTCCTGCTCGACGCCACGGTCATCCGCATGGCCATCGGGCCGGCGCTCTTGCGGCTCGCGGGCCGGTGGAACTGGTGGCCCGGTGACCGGTGGGACGCGGCGCGTGCGAAGAAGCAGGGGCGCCGCGAGGACGAGGCGGAGATCGCCTGAGCGAGGGGACGACCGCCAGCCGGTGTTCGACGCTCTCCGTACGTGAAGCTGGCGAGTGCGACGGCGTGTGATACGTGAGCTACGGCGATTGCGTCGCCTTTCTCCGCACCGGCGCGCTCAGTCCGCCCGGCTGTCCCGGCGCCACCGTGAACTCGAGCGCTTCACCTGCCGCCACGCGGCGCCACGTCGTCTCGAGCCGCGCCACGCTCGCGCGCACCTCCGCCAACATCGCGTCGTCGAGCATCACCGGCGGCGTCGCCGACTCGTGGCGATCATCGAGCGTCGCCTGCACCATCGCGAGTGTCGCCTTGCCCGGCGAGGCTTGCTCCGCATCGAGCAACGCGGCGAAGCGCAGCGACCAGCCGAGTCCATCCTGCGCGGTCGCGTTCTCGGGTCGCAACAGCTCGAGCAGCTCTGCGCCCTCGGCCACGCGTGCAAAGACGCCGTCAGTGAGCGGCACGGCGGCCTCGAGCGCGAGCAGCGCGCGATCGCGTCGCGGCAGCCCCTTCGGGCGGCGGATCCAGCTCGTGGTGCCGTCGGCGCGCACGCACACGAGCAGGTCGCGTCCTTCGCGCCCTCGCTGCAGTCGCACGGTGAGCTGTGGCCGCGCCACTTTCACCGGCACGCCAAGCACGGGGGTGCGTCGCTCACGTACCGCGCGCACCAGCACCTTGTCGGTCTGCGGATCGGTGCCGTACACGAAGATGGTCGTGCCGATCTCGCGGAAGCCGCGCCGTTCGTAGAAGCGGATCGCGCGCGGGTTCTCCTCCCAGACGCTGAGCCAGATCGACTCGGCGCCCGCGCCCGCCGCCTTCTCGAGGATTGCGTCCATCAACGCGTCGGCGAGGCCGCGACCGTGCCAGACGCCATCGACGTAGATGCGCTCGAGCTCGACCTGCGGGCCGCTCGTCCATTCCACCGGACACGCGGCGCCGTGGTGCAGGAGCGCGTAGGCGCCCAGGGCGCCGTCGACATCGACGACGAGCATCTGCCGGGTCGCGTCCTCGATCTCCGCGCGCTGCTTCGCCTCGCTGAAATGGCGCGCGAGGTGCTCCGCGGTCTCCGCCGGATCGTTGACGTGCTCGTAGGTGGCCGCGAAGGTGCGCGCACCGAACTCCGCGAGGCGTGCGGCGTCATCGACGGTGGCCGCGCGCACCGTCACGCCCGAGTGCGTCGCTTCACTCACGGCGAGAGGCGCCGGCGTGTCCACGGCCCGAACCCGGCCTCGTGCGCATCGCGCAGGTACTGCACCCGGTCGTGCAGCCGGCTCTGCCGTCCCTGCCAGAACTCGAGCTCCACCGGCGTGAGTCGGTAGCCGCCCCAGTGATCGGGCAGCGGCGGATGCTCGCCGTACTGCGCAGCGAGCTCCGCCACGCGCGCTTCGAGCGCGTCGCGCGACGCGAGCGGTGCGCTCTGGTGCGACGCGTGCGCGCCGATGCGGCTGCCCAGCGGGCGCGTGTGGTAGTACGCCGCGCTCTCGGCCGCTGAGATGCGCGCCACCGTGCCCGCGATGCGCACCTGCCGCTCGAGCTCGCCCCAGAAGAAGCAGAGGGCCGCGTGCTTCGTGGTCTCGAGCTCGTGCGCCTTGCGTGAGCGGAAGTCGGTGAAGAAGGTGAAGCCGCCGTCGCCCATCCCCTTGAGCAGCACGATGCGCACCGACGGCGCCCCTGCAGGCGTCGTCGTGGCGAGCGCCATCGCGTTCGGCTCGTGCACCTTGGCCGACTGCGCCTCCGCGAACCAGATCGCGAACTGTTCGAACGGGTCGGCGTGCGCCTCGTGCTCCGAGAAGTGCGCGAGCGCGTACTCGCGGCGGATGTCGGCGAGGTTCACGCGCTCACCGTTGCGCTCTGCAGGGCGCCCAGGTCGCTCGTGAGCGCTTCGGCCGTTCGATCGGCCAGCGCCATCACGGTCAGGTACGGGTTCACGTCGGACGAGTCGGGAAAGAGCGCGGAGTCGGCCACGCGCAGCCACGGCACGCCGTGCACGCGTCCCCACGCATCGGTCACCGAGTCGGCGGCCGTACGGCCCATGCTGCACCCGCCCATCATGTGGGCCGACGACACGGAAATGCGGTGGGTCAGGAAATGGCGTTCGTGCACGCGTTCGTCGAGGCGGGGCAGGTCGTCGCGCGTGAGGAGCGGCGGATCGGCCGACGGGGCGTGCACGCGCACGGCCCCCGCACCGAAGAAGATACGCGCGGAGAGGCGTGTTGCGGCCACCAGGCTCGCCTTGACGGCGTCGCTGAACGTGTAGTGCGCCACGGGCCGCCCCGCCGCGTCGATGCCGATCCGGTTGCCCGGCATCGCCTTGTCGTGCGCCATCACCAGGATCATCTGCAACCGGTCGAACGCGTCCATGAAGCGCTGATGATCCGCGCCGAAGCCGGTGAGGTTCTTGGCCGTGATGAACGGGAAGTACATGCACGTCTCGAGGATGAACCCTGCGTCCGGCTGGTCGAGGAAGTACGTCTTGGGGAAGCCGCGCTGCCCGATCGGCTGCGGATGTTCGGCCACGAGGATGTGCGCCGGGTGGCAGGTGTAGCGCTCGCCGAGCTGCGGCAGCGCGGCCGCCAACCCCGAACGCAGCATGAGCGCGGTCGAACCCATGCTGCCGCCGCACAGCACGATCGCGGCCGCGTGCACCGTGTACTCGCCCGGTGCCCACTCCGACGCGTGGCCCTTGGCGCTGGCAGGCTTCGCGTGCACGCGCACGCTCACCTGTCGCTCGCCGACGCGCAGCACCTCCGCGCGCGTCACCACCTCCACGCCGGCGCGTTCCGCCGCGGGCAGCTGGACCCGGTGCGTTCCCTGCTTGGCCGCATTCGGGCAGCCGAGGTTGCAGAGCCCCGAGCCCTTGCAGCCGCGCGTGTTCACGGGGAAACGGCCGGCCGTGAGCCCGAGCGACCGGCAGCCTTGTGCAAAGAGCGCGTTGTTCTCGTTGATCTCGTCGTCCGCGAGGAAGTGCACGCCGTTCTGCTCGGCGTACTTCGTCGAGCGGGCGTGCATGTCGGCGTGCGTGATGCCCGGCACGTTCCAGTGCGCGAAGACGCGCGGCTCCGGGATGAGCGACGTGCCGGTGTACGTCACTGTGCTGCCGCCGTACGCTCGGCCGAACGCGAGCGTCATCGCGCCGTCGGCGGTGAGCACGCCGCCGCTTTCCTCGAAGAGCGCGCCCGCCATCTCGAGTTCCTGCCCCGTGAACTCCGCGTCATCAAGTCGCGCGCCCTGTTCGAAGACGACGACGCGAAGGCCCGCCTGCACGAGCGGAATCAACGCGTGCGCCACCGTGCCACCCGCGGCGCCCGACCCGACGATGATCACGTCGTAGGTCATCGCCCGTAGTGTCCCATGAAGATCAGCGTGCGCACGCCCCACACGCCGCGCCGCACCAACGCCACCGGCGCGCGCTCCAGCCGGTGCAGCACCTGCTCGCGCTTCTCCACCGGCAGCGACACCAGCGTCTGTCCGCTCATGCCCACCGCGAGGACGTTCGCGAGCCGCATGAACGTCACCAGCTGTTGCTGCATCTTGCGGGGACGCGCGCCCAACGCCCGCTCGACCACCGCTTCCATCGCGGTCCACTCAGCGGCGCCGTAGCGCTGCGCGGCCGGCACCATCGCCTCGGCCACGGCGCGGAAGACGGGGCGCACGGGTGCGAGGATCGGCGGCATCAGGTGGTGATGGCGTTCACTCGATGCGCAGCGTGCAGCCAACCGACAGCGTGCGTGGCGGCGACGGATAGTAGAAGCGCCCGTTGCTCGCGTTGATCGTGATGTTGGACGCGGTGCGCACGTCGCCGATGTTCTCGAGTGCACCGAACCAGGTGGCGAAACCCGTCTGCCAGGTCACGCTCGCGTGCGTGAGGATCGCGCCCTTCACCGCGTTGAACGGCACCGGCCGGCCGGCGGGCGGCGCCGCGGCCGCTGACGTGCGGAAGTAGACGATGCCGCTGCCGGCGTTGGTGCTCTCGACGAAGAGCGTCGACTGCCCTTCGGCCGTGAGCGAGACGCCGAGCGACTTGAGCGGCTGCGCGCGCAGCTCGGCCACGGCCCGGTGCAGCGGGATGCCCGGCACGCGGCTGCCCGATGCGTCGAGCGGCAGCGTCGTGTAGGCCGGCCCCGTCACCGTCGTCTTGTACGACACGAAGTCATGCTCGCCGTACGTGTAGCTGCCGCGCGCGTCGAGCCAATCGGTGAGGGCGAGCGTGCCCGCGAGCTCGACTCCCGTCCGGTCCACCGTGCCCGCGTTCTCGAAGATCGAGCGCGGCACCGCGACGCCGGGAATCGCGACCGTCCGGCTCACGAAGTCGCCGTCGACGCGCGCCTTGTAGATCGCGAGGTCGAAGGTGATGCGCGAGCCCAGCGTGCCGCGCGCGCCCAGCTCCGTCATCCACGTGGACGAGGAGCCGAGGGCGTCGTTGAAGGGACGGATCGTGTCGGGACTCGTCGAGAGCTCCGTGGCCGTCGGCACCTCGAAGCCGCGCGAGAGCGAGAGCCACGTGCGGATGGTCGGGCGCGCCTGCCAGCTGAGCGCGACCTTCGGGCTCACCTGCGCGAACGTCTTCGCCAGCGCTTGATTGGGCCGGATCTCGTTCGAGATCGCGTAGCGGATCTCGTCGTAGCGCACCCCGGCCGTGAGCGCGAACGGCCCGCGCGACGCTTCGCCCTGCGCGAACGCGCCCACCGACGTCGCTTCGGCGAACTGGATCACGCAGGCCGAGCTGAAGACGCCGTTGGTGCGATCATTCACGCAGAGCGGCGAGAGCTGCGGCGCGCCCTTGGCATTCGTGTAGTTGTTCTGCGGTCCGCGCGTGCGGTCCCACTCGACGCCTGCCACGAGCCGCGGCGCGAAGGGGGCGC
Organism: Gemmatimonadota bacterium; assembly: GCA_025359135.1. Taxonomy (GTDB): domain Bacteria; phylum Gemmatimonadota; class Gemmatimonadetes; order Gemmatimonadales; family Gemmatimonadaceae; genus JACPPC01. Next base: position 10,389 of record JANYHJ010000199.1, read on the forward strand.
CACTCCACGCGCGCGCGTACTGCGTGCCGAGCTGGAGCCGCTTGAGCGACTGCGAGATGTACTGGAAGATGCTCGCCGTCTGGTCGCGTCCCGACACGACGGCCCACGCGTCGAAGGTGCCACCCGCGACCGGTTCCGTTTCGCGAACGCCCACGCGCCACCGCTCCTCGAAGCGGCGGAACTTGTTGGCCACGTTGATGCTCTCCGCCGACTCCGCGCGCTGGTCCCACTCGACCTGCGTGAGCGCGCCGGGAATGCGCTGGTCGAGCAGCGAGTACGCGAGGTCGATCGTCCAGCGGCGATCCGACGGATCACCGGCACGCGCGAGCACGCGCGCGCGCCGGTTCGTCCCCTGCGACACGTCGCGATAGCCCTCGAGCCCGCTGTAGCTGAGCGCCATGAGCACGTCGCGATCGCCGTCCACGCCGCCCCATTGCACGTCGCCGCGCTGCGAGCCGAACTGGCCCGCGAGCATGCGCACGAGCCAGCCCGGCTGGTCGGCCCCCGTGCGCGAGATCAGGTTGACCGCACCGCCGCCCGCCGCGCCGCCATAGAGCGCCGACACCGGACCACGCACCACCTCGACGCGTTCCGCCGTGCCCATCTCGACGAGGTCGAGCCGCCCCTGGCCATCCGGCTCGGTGAGCGGAATGCCGTCGAGCAGCACCGCCACGCCGCGCACGCCGAATCCCGAACGCACCCCCGCGCCGCGCGACGTGATCTTCACGTCCTCCGTGCCGTAGAGCGAACCCGCCGTCACGCCGGGCACCGCGCGCAGCGCTTCGCCGATGTTCACCATGCGTGTGCGGGCGAGCGCCACCGAATCGACGACACTCACCGCGGCCGGCACGCCGGCCAGTGACCGCGCCTCGCGCGAGGCCGTCACCACGACGCCCTTGAGCGCGCGTGCACGTTTCGCGCGGGCCAGCGAGTCGGCGCGCTGCGCAGAGTCGCGCTGCTGGGCGCCGAGCAGTTGCGGGCAGAAGATCGCGCAAAGGAGCGCGGCGCGGAGCGAGCCTGAGTAGCCGGCACCGGGAGGGCGCGACAACTTGCGGAGTCTCATGGATGCTGGAGCTTGCACGATGCGTCGCTTCATCGAATGCCTGTCCCTGCTGGTCCTGCCGGCCGCCGCGCGTTCGCAGGGAGCCATTCCCCCCGGCTACGAGGCCGTGGCGTCTCGGCTGGGCGCCGCCGCCACGCCCACGGGCGGTTACGTGCGCTTCAACCTACCACGGCGCGACCTGACGGTCATGGTCGGCGACGTGCGCATCGCCCCGGCGCTGGCCCTCACCGGCTGGCTCGGATTCGACGGTCCCGCGAACGACGCGATGCTGATGGGCGACTTGGTCGTGACCAGCGCCGAAATCGGGGCGGTGGAACGCGTGCTCATCGAGGGAGGCCTCACCATCACGGCCGTACACAACCACCTGGCGGGCGAGACGCCGGACGTGAAGTACGTCCATGTCCATGGCCATGGCGATGCGATGACGCTCGCGCGCACGCTCGACCAGGCGCTCGCGCGCACGGGACTGCCGCGTCCTGTCGCGCCGTCAGGCGAGCAACCACTCACCGCCGACACCGCGCTCTTCTTCGACGCACTCGGCGTGCGCGGGCGCGGCGCGGGATCCGTCGCCAACCTCTCGCTCATGCTCGTGCCGGGCGCGGTCACACTCGGCGGGATGCCGTTGCGCGCGTCGCTCGCGCTGGCGAGTCCCGTCAACATGCAGTGGGTGAGCCGCACGCGCGCCGTCACCACGGGCGACTTCACCGTGGGCGAACCGCAGCTCGATGCGCTGGTGCGCGCACTCGTGACGGGTGGCCTCACCGTCACCGCGCTTCACTCGCACCTCACCACCGAGAGCCCGCGCGTGATGTACGTGCACTTCTGGGGCGACGGTGACCCCGCGTCGCTCGCCGCGACACTGCGCAAGGCCGCAGACGCGGCGCGCTCCGCCCGCTAGCTGCGTCACCCTCGGTCGGTCGCCTACGCCGATCGCGGCCGCGTCGCGTCCTTCTCCGCGTGCGTGGTCCCGTTGAGCACCAGGATCGTCGTGATGATCATCGCCGGGTCGAGCGAGTCGCGCACCGTGCAGTACTTGTTGACCGCGAGGTCGATGGCGTGCTCCGCCGCCGTCTCCGTGATGCTGGCGCCGTCGATGTGGTACTCGAGCGTGATCGCGATGAACCGCGCCGGCACTCCGGGAAACCGCTCGCCCGTCGTGCGGCACTCCGCCCGCTCGGCGGGCGTCCGCTTCTTCCGCAGGATCTCGATGATGTCCACCATCGTGCGGCTCGTGAGTGCGGAGAGCAGGGCCTCGGGCGGCGACTGGCCGTCCTTCGAGTGGCCATCGAGCATCACGGCGCGGTCGTGCACCGCGTTGTTGATGAACGCGATGTCGTGCGACCAGCGCGTCGTGACCTTGACCGGCAGCCTCGGCGTCGCCGAAACGATCGTGGACGGGCGTTGCGGTGCCGTCATGCTCCGCTGCCCTTCTCGATGGGAGCCCGCACCGCGTTCCCCCACTCGGTCCAGCTGCCGTCGTAGTTGCGTACGCGGCCGTAGCCGAGCAGGTACGTGAGCACGAACCAGGTGTGTGAGCTGCGCTCGCCGATACGGCAGTACGCCACGACGTCGTCGGTGGGCTTGAGGCCGGCTTCGCCCTCGTAGATCGCGCGTAGTTCGTCGGCGGTCTTGAAGGTGCCGTCCGGATTGGCCGCGCGCGCCCACGGCACCGACTTGGCGCCGGGGATGTGTCCGCCCCGCAGCGTCCCTTCCTGCGGATAGTCGGGCATGTGCGTGCGCTCCCCCGTGAACTCCTGCGGCGAGCGCACGTCGATCATCGGCTTCTTCGAGGCCATGTGCGAGAGCACCTCGGCGAAGAAGGCGCGGATGCGCGTGTCGTCGCGGCGCCGCACCGTCACGCTCGACGCGGTGACGGTCGGCTTCTCCGTCACCATCGGGCGCCCTTCCTGCTCCCATTTGATGCGCCCGCCATCGACCACGCGGCAGTTGGCGAAGCCGAACAGCTGGAAGACCCAGAAGGCGTAACACGCCCACCAGTTGTTCTTGTCGCCGTAGAAGACGATCGTCGTGTCGCTCGTGATGCCGAGGCGCCGCACGAGCGCCTCGAACTGTGCCGGCGCGAGGTAGTCGCGCACGAGCGGATCGTTGAGGTCGTCGTGCCAGTCGACCTTGAGCGCGTTCGGGATGTGGCCCGAGTCGTAGAGCAGCACGTCCTCGTCGCTTTCGAGGATGCGCACGAGCGGGTTCGCCAGGTTCTCGGCCACCCAGTCGGTGGAGACGAGCACTTCGGGGTGCACGTAGCCCTTGGGCGTCAGCCGGGCGTCGGGAGGGAGCGTCTGTGCGGCCATGGGGGCTCCTGAGTCAGGTCACCCGATGCGGGTGCCGTTGGCGACGGGATGGGCAGTGCCGAGCAGCACCACCTCGGTGGCATTCGGCATTGCGCCGAGGACGAGCACTTCGCTGGTGAAGCCGGCGATGCGCCGGGTGCCGATGTTGGTCACCGCGATCACCTGCCGGCCGACGAGCGCGTCCGGGGTGTAGTGCACGGTGAGCTGCGCGCTGGAGCGGCGCACACCCAAGTCAGGCCCGAAGTCGATCTCGAGCTGAATGGACGGCTTGCGCGCCTCGGGGAACGGCCGTGCGGCGAGGACCGTTCCGACCCTGAGATCGATCGCGAAGAAATCGTCAGGCACCGGCATGACTGCAAGCTAGCGTGCGCGGAACCCCCGTTGCGCGACCGCCACCCGAGACTAGCATCCCCGAGCCATGCGAGAGGGCGACGGACCACCAGAGATGGCGCCCTATGCGCGCCACGTGCTTGTCTGCGTCGGGGGCTACTGCTCCCCCGACCGGGAGGGCCGTGGGCTCTATGCGCAGCTGGCGTCACTCCTCCAGCGCGAGGGGCTCCTCTTCGGGCCCGATCGCATCAAGCGCGGCGAAACGCCCTGCTTGGGCGTTTGCGAGGGCGGGCCGGTGCTGGTGGTCTATCCGGAGGGGGTCTGGTACGCCAAGGTGACCCCCGCGCTGCTTGAGCGAATCGTCACCGAGCACCTGCGGGACGGTCACGTCGTGGCAGAGGCGGTGTTTCATCGCCTGGACGCCCCCATCGATGGGGCCCAACCACCGCGTTGACCCTTGCCGCGCCCCATGCGCCACGGGAAGTTTGGGAGTCGCATGGATACTCAGGAAACTGCCGTTCTCTACACCCGGGTCATGGCCCAGGGACCACTCGTGCGCATTCGGCGCACCAGTGCGACCGGGTCGCATCCCGTGGTGGCCGTCCTCGAGGTGGATCGCCGATCCACCACGCCGCGCGGGTCGCGTGGCGGCGCCCCCCCGCCACTGATGATCGTGGAAGGGAAGAGCGACGTGGACGTGCTCGCACAACTCAAGCCGCAGGCCGATGACGACGTGGTCATCTCGCGGTTGATGCAGGGCAAGGGACTGCGCTGAGCCGTGCTGCGATGTCGCTGATTCCCTTTGATTCCCGACGCCAGCTGTTCGGCGCCGCCACCAAGTACCTGCTCGAATCGAAGAAGGACGAGCCGGTGCCGGGCGACGACGGTCCGCCGCGCCTCACTTCCCGTTTCCTCGAGAGCCTGCGCATGTCCCGTTCCCGCGATCGCATCATGGCCAACCTGGACGAGATGTACCGGGAGGCCTTCGAGCGCGCGAAGACCACTGGTGACGACTCCCAGATGGCGACGCTCGACTTTGCCTACCGGCGCGAGCAGCTGTACTTCGAAATTCTCCTCGACGTACGGGATGCCATGGAGCGACGCTGATGGGCTCCATGACGCCCGCGGGGGGTGTGCCACCGTTCCGCCCCACCGGCTCGATCAGCGGTCCGACCTTGGTGATCGTGAACGCGCGCGTCAAGACGAATGACGAAGCCCGTCCGTGGGCGTCCGGGCTCGCCGTCGCCGGCGAGCGCATCAACATGGTGGGCTCGAGCGCCGAGCTCATGAAGGTCGCATCGCCGACGGCCCGCGTCGTGGATGCGGGCGGACGCATCATCCTCGCCGCCACGCCCGACGGCAACGACCCCGACACGATCAAGATCGAGCGCGCGACTCCGGCGACCTTCATGGTGGTCGATCGCGAGCCGCCGGCCGATTCGAGCTGGTCGAACCCGGGCTACAAGGTGTTCATGCGGGTGGTGCGCGGCATGGTGCTCGAGGACACGCTGCCGTAGTCGTCCGGAGCACTCCGTTCGACGCCGCCATCGCGGCGGGAACTCGCTCCGCGACTCGCGTCTAGCTGTGGCATGCGCCCACTCCGCCTCGCCGTCCTTGCCCTGACCGTCGTCGTCGCGCTCGCGCCCGCCTCACTGCGGGCGCAGGCCATCTCCGCAGCACTCGGCCCGCGTGATGGCGCCGGCCTTTCGCCCGCCGACACGGGTCGCGTCGCCGTCGGTTCCGCTGCGCCCGACTTCGCGTTGATGTCCAAGGATGGTGGTGTCGTCACCTTGTCGCAGTTCCGCGGCAAGAAGAACATCATCCTCGTCTTCTATCGCGGACACTGGTGACCGTGGTGCACCGATCAGCTCGTGCAGCTGAATGCGCTCCTCGATGACACGGGTCGGCAGCACGCGGAACTGATCGCGCTCTCCATCGATCCGCCTGCGCTGCTGCAGAAGATGGCACGCCAGATTGCCGCGCGTGGTGGTGAGCCGACCTTCACGTTCCTGTCGGACTCCGGCCACAGGGTGATCGATCGCTACGGCCTGCTCAACGAGCAGAGCCCGGGGTGGCCGCACCCGACCACCTACGTCATCGATCGCAAGGGCATCGTGCGCTGGAAGTCGACCGAGATCAACTACAAGATCCGGCCGACCAACCAGATGGTGATGGACGCGCTCGGCAAGCTCGAGCGCTGAGTCGCCCGAGGTCCACGCGGCGCCCCGCCTTCGCGCGCTACGGTTCTTTCGGCGCCCCGATCTGTTCGAGAAACGGCGCGACATCGAGCACCACGATGTCGCGCCGTTTGCGCAGCTCGCGCATGAACCACTCCTTGTGGCCCGCACCGTACGTGATGACGAAGCGCGCGCCCTCGCCGCGGTGCGCGTCGAGCGCCCGCGCGATGTTGCCGTAGTGGGTGACGTTGATGTTGTCCCACCCGCCTGGACCGAGCTCGCGGTTGAAGAGCCGGTTGTACGGTTCGTGCGCCGCCGTCTGGGCCAGGTCGTAGGCGTCCGAGTTGATCCAGTACGGGTTGTCGGCGCCGTGCGCGCGGTCGATCGAGTCCGCGACCGCGTTGGCGCGCGTGTACGCCTCCCAGTCCGCTCGTCGCGCCGGATCCGCCTCGATTCGCTTGAGGGCCGCCGAGCGGAACCGGTCCATCGGACGCGTCCAGCCCGCGGTCGGAATGATCGTGAACGTCATCACGCGCGAGAGGGGGAACAGCACGTCCACGTATTCGGGAAAGCGCACGACGCGGGGCTCCGTGATCGCCCCTGTGCGCGCGAACTCGTCGTGCGTCGCGTCGAACCGGTTCGGCGCGATCTCCGTGAGCACGTAGCCGGGGCGGATCGCCACGAGCAGGTCGCGCAGGACGCGCGTCGAGTACCGGTCACTCGTGCGGTGCCGGTCATGAATGGTGCCGATCACGAGCACTTCGTTGCGGCGGTCGCTCGCGGGCCTCGCGGGAGGCGCCGCATGCGCGGGCGGCGGAGCCGCCACGCGATACGAGGCGGTGTTCACGAACGACGAATCGCCGGCGCAGTGCACGACGAACGAGACGTCGTCGTCGCTGAGCGCCCCTCGCCGCGGACGCGAACAGACCGGCGTGACGGCCGCGGTATCGCCGTTCAGCAGGTCGAGCACGACGACGCGATCGGCCGCGGGTTCAAGGGCGAAGCGCAACACCTGGTCGCGTGTGGTGCTGCGGCCGGGCGCGCGCTTGAGCGCGGGCTGCGCGAGCGCCGGTACGGACACCGCCAACGCGGCTGTCACGGCGATGCTGACGCTGCGGCGAAGCTGATCGAAATGGGTCATGCCGAGAGATAGCGCGCGGTGTCGCGATTTGCTTCCGAAGGCTTCCGCAAGCGCAGCGGATCGCGGCGGATCGCCTCGACTTGCAGTGGTGCGCAGCGGTTCGCAGCGGTTCGCAGCGGTGCACGGCCGCTGTCCTCGAGCGGAACGGAAGTCCTGCTTGGCCGCCCTACCGCTTCGCGTACACCGCGCGCCACGTTACGCGGCCCCCGGTCGCGCTGCGCATCCGCACGGTGCGCACGCCGTCGGTCACCTCGTTCCGCTCGAGCGTCGCGCCAGCGTCGACGTCCACGCGCTCGAACCGCCATCCAGCCGGCTCCGTCAGCCACACCTCGTACGGATCGCGCGCCACGAGTTCGCTCTCGCCGCTCAGCACGTCGTTCGCCCACGACAGCGCGCGCAGCTCCGTACCGCCGCACGACACGTGCCGGCTCGTCGCCAGCAGCTGCGGCCTCGGCAGCTGCGCGCGCACGCAGAAGACCTGCACCTGGAACGCGGAATCGATCGGGCCCGCCGCGAACGAACCCGTGTGCGCGCCGAGGAACCGCTTCGTCCAGAACTCGAACACGAGCTGCGGCGCGTCATCGGGCACACCGAGCGGCGCGAAGCGCACCGAATCGTCGCCCCCCGTGCGCGCGATCACGCTCCAGCGCTCGAACGGCCGTGACACGTCGAGCAGCGTGAGCGGCACCGTGAGCGCGCGATCGGCGTCGAACGGCCGGGATCCGGAGCCGCTCACCTCCGTGTTCGCACCCGCAATGAGCCGCGAGCGCGACGCGTCGACGTCGTAACCCTGTTCGGGCAGGGTGAAGAGCACGGGCGCTGTTCGCCGCGCGGCGTCCACCCGCGCCGAACGGTACACCGCGGGCGGATCGGTCAGCATCAGCAGGGAACCGGTGAGCGACGCGAGCGTCGCCGCGCGATAGCCGTCGGGCTTCGCGATCTCGACATGATCCGGGTCGTTGCGCCAGACCACGTTGTTCCACGAGTTGTACTGCGAGAAGCCGCCATAGCCGAAGCCATCGGTACCGACGCGCACCGCGTCCACGAGGCCTGTGAGCTCCGGACGGATCCCCCAGCAGGCGAGCAGCCAGGCCGGCGCACCGATCTCGCCACGCACCGCGGCCACGGCGTCACGGAAGGCCTGTTCGCGATTCACGCCACGCTTCGCGAAGTCGGCAGCAAGGCTGTTGTAGCCCTCGTAGCGCAGGTGCCGGAGCGCGTCGAGCTTGAAGTACGTGAAGCCGTCGGCGGCGAGTTGCCGGTAGACCGGACGCACGAGCGTGTCGAGAGCGCCGCGCACCGACCCGTCGAACGAGAACCCCACCCAGGTGCCGTAAGCGGGACGTCCGCTCGCGTCCTTCACGAAGAGCGCCGGATGCGCGCGCACATACGCCGTGTCCTCGAACGCGACGTTGGTCCAGATGCCGGGCACGAGCCCGGCGTCGCTGATCAGCCGGCGCAGTCCCCGCACCCCCGACGGGAACTTCGCGTTCGTCGTCAGCCAGTTCGCCACCGGACCGAGCGGCAGCCGCTGGTAGCCGTCGTCCACCTGCAGCACGGTGTAGCCGTACGGCGCGAGCTCGTCGCGCAGTACGCCGGCCGTTGCCCTCACGTGCGCTTCGGTGACCGTGTCGATGAACGCGAACCACGACGTCCATCCCGCCACCGACTGCCGCTTGACCGGCGCGAGCCACGGCGCGAAGCGCGTCAGCCCGCGGTGCCGGCCGAAGTAGCGCGGGCGGAAGCGCAGCGCGACCTCGAACCCGCTCGCCTCGAGGGCAAAGCGCGTCGAGTCCGCGCCGCTACCGGGTGTCACGCGTACGCGTGCCTGCGCATCGACGGAGAGCAGCCAGTCGCGCTGTCGGTCGAACACCCCGCGGTTGAGCCGGTTGAACGACGGACCGCTCGCGTGTCGCACCACCGGGAGCGCGTCGGTGCGTGGCTCGGGTTCCAGCGCGAAGGCTTCCGCGGATCCGCTCACGACACCGGTGAGCGTCACCCGCGCGCTGTCGCCGAACGCCGTCAGCTTCACGACCTGCGTGATGGCGCCGTCCGACGTATCCACGAGTGTGCGCACGTCGAGCCGCCCGCGTGACGTCACCCGCGCGTCGTAGATGACGCGACCGTCGTAGCGGACCGTGAGGCGGTTTCCCGTGAGCGATACGCGCGCCGGCGCATTGAGCGGCGCGCGCGTGGCCTGCGCGGCGAGCACAACGCCCGTGCATGCGAGCAGCACCGCGGCCGAACATGCGAGCCACGAGCGCCGCAGCGTCGCCGCGCTCACGACGACAACCGCCGCACGCTCCAGATCCCGAGCGCCGGACCGATGGCCAGTCCCGCGAACACCCACTGCCACCCGATCACGCCCGCCAGCGGCGGCACCAGCTGGATGCTCACCAACGTCAACAGGAAGCCGAGCGAGATCTGCACGTAGAGCGCGGTTCCCACCGCGTGCGGTTCCACGCTCTCGGTCACCATCACGCTGAACTGCGGACTGTCACCGGCCAGCGCCGCGCCCCACACGAACGCCACCGGCAACGCCAGCCACCACGACGCGCCGTAGAGCAGCCCGAGCAGCAGCGTGCACGTGCCGCTCACCGCGAGCGCGACCGTCACCAGCCACGCGCGCGACTTCCGGTCCGCGAGCACGCCGCCCACCACGCACCCCACGCTCCCGCTCGCAATCGTCAAGAAGGCGAACATCGGCGCGGCACCCCGCCACGTTGCGCCACCGCGCGCCGCCAATGACGCCGTCATCCACGCCGCGAGCCACGTCCACGTGCTGTACAACTCGAACATGTGACCGAGGTAGCCGCCCGTCGCGAGCCGCCAACGCCGCGAACGCACCACCGTGCCCACCAGTCCCCACGAGAACGGGCGCGGCACGAACGGATACGGCCCGTCGCGGTACAAGCCACCGACGAGCACCGCCGCCGCCACCGCCGCGAAGCTCGCGCTCGCCATCACCGGTCCGACCTCGGCCTCGGGCATCAGGGCACGCACGAGCCACGGCGTCGCCGAGCCCACCGTCAGTGCGCCGACCACCGTGCCCACGGCCAAGCCGCGCTGCGCGCGAAACCAGGTCGCCGCCATCTTCATGGCCGGCGGATAGACCCCCGCCAACGCCACGCCCGTCACGCCGCGCAAGACCAACCCGGTCGTCGCCGTCGTCGCCATCGGCACCAGGGCATTCGCGGCTGCACCGGCCACCGCGCACAGCGAGAACAACCAGCGCGCCGGCACCAGGTCGCCCAGGTTGAACAGCGCGATCAACGCGGTGCCCAGCACGAACCCGAGCTGCACCGCTGATGTCAGCCAGCCCAGCTGCGTGCTCGCGAGTCCCCACTGGGCGGCGAGCTGCGGCGCGACCGCGCTCCCGGCGAACCAGAGCGACATCCCGAGCAGTTCGGCCAGCGACAGCAGCGCGAGCACCCGCCAGCGCAGCGGATCGTGATCGGGTTCCACGAGCGCGCGCGGCGCCGTCACGGCGCGCGCGCGCCACCGAGGGGAAGGGCGCGCGGAAGTTCCACGCGCCAAACCTATCGTCGGTCGGCGTGAGCGGTGCCGATCGCCGCGCCGCTCAACACCCGCGCCTCGCCCCTATCGGGCCGCGGGCGGCGGAATCGGCACCCCACTCGCCGCCGGTGCCCCCTTCGGCTTGTCCACCAGCGTTACCGCATTCCCGAACTGCCACTGCGAGTTCTCGCGGTCCTTCTGCGGCACGCCGAGCATCCCCGTCAGCAGGCTCATGAGGTCGCGTTGCGCCTGGTTCACGAGCGAGTCCGCGATCTCCGGCTGCTCCCAGAACACCTTCCAGTACGCCTTGTCGGCCGCCGTCGCCGAGTCGAGCGCTTCCTTTGGAGGTTCGCCATCGTTGAACCGGGCAAGGTACGCGCCGAGCGGCACGTAGATCGCGCGCACGCGCGACGTGTACACCGAGTCCGCGCGCCGGATCGCGATCACCTGCTGCCGGCTCAGGAAGAGCGAGTCTTCCTCCTGCAGCATCGCCTTGTGGATGCTCGACGTCTTCTGCAGGTAGAACGACGCGACGGAATCGGCGGTGCGCCGCTCCCAGCCTCGCTCGCGCCGCACCGGCTCGAGCGCACGCCGCAGCGTCTGCAGGTCGAAGTCGGTGTGGAAGCGCAACGTGAAGTCGAGCGTCACGCGGAACGGCATGCGGTCGAGCGTGAAGGCGGGCCGCGTCTCCCCAAACCTCGGGTTCACGTTGTATCGAAACGCCTTGGTCACCGAGTCGAAGCCGCGCGGCACGAGCAGCACCGGGTCCGGGTTCACTGGCCCGCCCCAGCCCAGCATCCCTTCGCTGCCGTGCACGAGCTGGTCCACCGCACCGAGCACGTTGTCGAGGTAGAAGCGGGCCGAGAAGCGCCGCCCGATCGCGCCGCGGATCGGCAGCTGCCACTGTGCATTGAGCGTCGCGCTCCACGGCGTGCGGCACCCGCCGCGATCCGCCACGCGGCCCAGGTTCGGCGCCAGACACTCGCGCGCGGTCGCAGATCCGTTGGCCAGCAGCGAACGCAGCTGTCGCGCGAGCGCGGTGTCGGGCGTCGTCGCGGGGTTCGAGATGAACGCGCGGTCGCCGCCCCGCCCATCACCATTCACGTCGCCCTGCACGAGCGGCGTGAACGGCAGCCCCGACTGCGCTCGCATGAAGAGCGAGAGCGCACCGAGCGCGCCGTACATGCCGCCTTGCACCACCACGATGTGGCGCGCGTCGGTGGGTGAGGGCGCCCACTCCACCGTGCGTGGATCGCCGAACCCCGCGCCGTCGAAGCCGCGGTACTGCCGACGCGATTCCTGCAGCGTGTACGCGAGCGAGAGGTACGGGCTGCCCGGCAATTGCCGCATCTTGAAGACGTCGGGCGCGAGCACGACCGTCAGCTGGCTCCCGTAGCCGCGCAGGTCGCTCGTGCGCATCCCCACGCTGCCGAACGCGCTCGATCTCCGCGACGCCGTGCTCGAGAGCGCGCCGCTGCCCGTGTCGATCGCCGACGCCGGCACGTACACCGGCCGGTTGCCCTCGCCCGCGAGCGTGAAGCGCTGCGTGCCCGCAAAGTTCGCGTCCACCGTGCCCGGCTGGTTCAAGTCGTACGACGCGAGCGCGCTCACCTTGAGCAGCAGCGACCCGATGTTCTGGCTCCAGTCGAGCGTCGCGCGCCAGCTGCGCGGCACGTCGTACGAACGGTCGATGAGCGTCGCGGGCGGCGCCGAATCGATGAGCACGCCGCCCCCGCCCACGCACGACGTCGGGATGAGCGACGGATTCGCGACGAAGCTGTTCCAGTTGGGCGCCGGCACCGCGCTTCCCACGCACGAGATCTGCTGCGTGCTCCCCGCGAGCCC
>JANYHJ010000214.1 GCA_025359135.1 Gemmatimonadota bacterium
CATCGTTGTCGCGCAGGTCAGCACGGGACGCGAGGCCGTCGAGCGAGCGCTCGCGCTCAGTCCCGATGTTGTGCTGCTCGACGTGCACATGCCCGATGGTTCCGGCATCGAGGCGGCCGAGAAGATCACCGCGGGCCGCCCAGGCACGGCGGTCATCCTCTTCACTGGCGACGTGACCACCGCGCTCAGCGACGAACAGGTGAGCGCCACGGCTGCCGTGGCGTTCCTGCCCAAGCCGACGCCGCCGCCGGTGCTCGATGCCGCGGTGCGCCTCGCCGTCAACCGGGCGCAGCAACTCAAGGCGGCGCGCGGGGAAACGGACGCCGTGCGCAAGCAGCTCGACGAACGCAAGCTCATCGAGCGCGCCAAGGGCTTGGTCATGAAGCGCAGCGGGCTCGACGAGGACGAGGCCTATCGCCTCCTGCAGCGGAGCGCGCAGAACCGCGGAATCCTGCTCGTCGTGGTCGCGAAGAGGATCATCGACGAAGCGCCGCCCTGGGACTTCCTCACCGGCACCGACGCGGCGAAATGAGCGTGCGCGTGCGGTGACGCTCTAGTGCCCGCGTTCCTCGTCGCGCCGCACCATCACCTTCTTGCCCTTGATGCGGGTCGCGGACAGCGCGGCGATGATGTCGTCGGCGATCGTCTCCGGCACTTCCACGACGCTGTGGCGCTCCCAGATCTGGATGGCACCGATCGCATCGGAGTCGATGCCCATCTCGTTGGCGATCGCGCCCACGAGGTCACCGGGACGCAGGCTGGCCTTGCGTCCCGCGCCGACATAGAGCTTGGCTACCGCCCACGTCGGCTTCGCGCGGACCTTCTTCTCACGCGGCGTGTCGCCCTCGGGGCGCGCCGCACGCCGCTCGGCGCGCTCGGCTTCGCGTGCCCGTGCGGGATGTCGCTCGCGCACCGGCGCGCTCGCGGGAATCTCCGCCGCGTCTTCGTCTGCGCCCGCGAGCGGTGACTGCTTGATCGCGGCGGCGGCGATGTCCACGAGGTCGAACTCGTCCGCGAGCGCGCTCACGACGCTGCGCCACGGATCGAGGTCACCCGCGAGGATCGCCTCGCGCAGCGCACCCTGCGCCAGCTCGACGCGCCGCGCGCGCAGGTCGGCCACGGTCGGCACGTTCGCCACCTCGATCGGCTGGCCCGTCACGCGCTCGATGTTGCGCAGCATGCGGTGCTCGCGCGGCTCGGCCAGCGTGATCGCGACACCGGTGCGGCCCGCGCGCCCCGTGCGCCCGATGCGGTGCACGTACGCTTCCGCCGCGGCGGGCACGTCGAAGTTGACCACGTGCGAGATGTGGCTCACGTCGAGGCCGCGTGCGGCCACGTCGGTGGCGATGAGCAATTCGGACGTGTGCGCGCGGAACCGCTTCATCACGCGGTCACGCTGATCCTGGCTCAAGCCGCCGTGCAGCGCCTCGGCATGGTAACCGCGGCCGTTCAGCGTCTCGGTCAGCGCGTCCACTTCGGTGCGCGTGCGACAGAAGACGATCGCGCTCGTCGGCTGCTCGACGTCGAGGATGCGGCCGAGGGCCTGCATCTTGTGGGCGCGCGAGACGATGTAAGCGACCTGCCGGACCTTGGCCGAACGGCCTGCCTTGAGCGACTCCGCATCGATCTTCACGATCTGCGGATCGCGCAGGTGCGATCTCGCGATGGCGGTCAGTCGTGGCGCGAGCGTCGCCGAGAAGAGCGCGACCTGCTTCTCCGTGGGTGTGGCCGAGAGGATCGCCTCGAGATCGTCGGCGAACCCCATGTCGAGCATCTCGTCGGCTTCGTCGAGAATCACCGTGCGCACGTGCGACACGTCGAGCGTCTTGCGGCGCAGGTGGTCGAGCGCGCGCCCGGGCGTGGCGATGACGACATCGGCGCCGCGCTTGAGCGAACGGATCTGCCCCTCCATCGCGGCGCCACCGTAGATCGGCACCGCCACCACGCCCATCGACTTGCCGTAGCGATAGACCGCCTCGGCCACCTGCATCGCGAGCTCGCGCGTCGGCACGAGCACGAGCGCCGTCGTGCGCTCGCGGTGCGGCGCGTCGGGACGCAGGCGGTGGAGCAACGGGAGCGCGAACGCGGCGGTCTTGCCCGTACCGGTTGCGGCCTGCGCGAGCACGTCGCGTCCGTTCATGAGCGGCGGAATCGCGGCGCGCTGGATGGGTGTCGGCTCTTCATAGCCCAACGCCGTCAACACGGCGAGCACGCGTGGATCCAGGCCAAGGGCGGCGAACCCCTCCATCGGGGCGGTCGCCGTGTCGTCGTTTTCAGGTCGCGTGGGCATCGTGCAAGCTAGTCGATGCTGCGCGCCCCGGCCGTCAGGCGCTCGGCTTCAGCGCCTCGAGCATCGCCGCCATCTTCGCCTGGATCAGCTGGATCGCCTTCATGGGGCGAATCATGACCTTGAAGTCGGTGATCCGTCCGTCGTCGTTCCAGTGCAGCATGTCCACGCCGTTGACGACGAGTCCGTCGATCTCGACGACGAATTCGAGCACCGCGTCCTGCCCAGTGCGCACCTCGCGCACGTATCGGAAGGACGGATTGAAGAAGACGTGAAACGCGGCGCCCAGGTACATGGTCGTCTTCGCCTTGCCGACCTGCGGTGCGTGCAGCACCGGCGAGTGGAAGGTGCAGCCGTCGTCGAGCAGCGCGCCAAGTGCACGCACGTCGCGCGAGGCGACGACCTTGTGCCACGCGGCGATCGGGTCGGACGGCATCAACGGCTCCGGTGCACGAGGGACGTCACGACGCGGACGCTGCCGCGGCCTTGGGCTTCACGACCTTCTCCAGTCCGATGCCGAGCGAGATCGTGAGCAGCACGAGCGTGGCCGAAACCGCGAACGGCCAGCCGTGCCCGAGTCGCTTGAAGAGCGTGCCCATCAACACGGGAAAGATCACGCGCGCCGCGCCACCGAACGTCTGCTGCACGCCCATGAAGAGTCCACGGTCGCGCGAGTCGGTCACGCGCGAGAGCATGGCCGTCACGCACGGGAAGGTGAATGCCGTGCCGAGCGGAATGAACGCGACGAAGAGCGCGAGCATGCCGAGGTTGCGTGCGAGCGGCAATCCGCCAAGCCCGACGGCGAGCAGCACCATGCCGAGCCGCGAGAGGCGCGGTTCGCCGAGCTTGTCGACGAGACGTCCGAGCGCCATCACGCGCGTGATCACCGAGATCACGCCGATGTACATGAAGAAGTAGCCGATCGTCTCTTCCGTCACGTGGAACTCGGACGCGAGGAAGAGGGCGAGCACCGCGTTGACGCCCATGAAGGCGCCCATCGTGATGGCGTAAATCCAGATGAGCCGCGCCGCCGGCTCGCCCGGATGCGACATGACGCGGCGAATCGCCACCACGGCGCCGGGACGCGCTTCCGGTTTTGCCGACGGCGTGCCGCCCGGTGTCTTCACCGCGTGTTCGCCGGTCATCGTTTTCGACTCGGTGAGGTAGCGCCACGCAAAGCCGATGTTGAGCACGCAGAGCGCGGCCGCGAGCAACCCGGGCGCCGCGTGCCCGATATGGATGCTCGTGCTCCCGACGTGAAACGTCTTCGCACCGATCCCCGCGGCGTACGACCCGATCACGGGCCCGAGCGCGACGCCCAGGTTGGTCGCGGCCGACAGCCAGCCGAGCGAGCGCGCGCGATCCTTGGGCTCCGTCGCGTCGGCCACGTACGCCTGGATGACGCCCACGGTGCCACCACCCGCGCCGAGCACGATGCGCGAAACGAACAGCATCAGGATCGATTCGGCGTAGCCGAAGATCACGAACGCGATCGCCGACGCCGCGAGCGCAACGAGCAGCGTCGGCCGTCGTCCGAACCGGTCGGAGAAGCGGCCCCACAATGGCGCCGACACGAGCTGCGCCACCGCGAACGAACTGACGAGGATGCCCACCGTCTCCGCGTCGCCACCGAGACGGCTCGTGTAGAACGGCAGCAGGGGCACGATGATCAGCGCCCCGAC
Source organism: Gemmatimonadota bacterium (assembly GCA_025359135.1). GTDB lineage: Bacteria > Gemmatimonadota > Gemmatimonadetes > Gemmatimonadales > Gemmatimonadaceae > JACPPC01. The sequence continues at coordinate 3,970 of JANYHJ010000214.1, forward strand.
CATGTCGAGGAAGGCGGTGAACATCAGCACGTGCAGCTTGGCTGGCACGTGGCGCAGCTCGCGCACGAGGAAGAACACGATCACGATGGCCACCGCGCCCACGCCCAACTGGGCCCAGACCGACTGCAACGCGGGAATCGCGACCGCTGCGCCACTCTCCTGGAGCATCATGCCTCGGCGCGGCCCAAGGCCGCGGGTGCCGCCGACTTGCCGACAAAGCTGGCCAGCGCAACGATCGTGAGCACGTAGGGAATCATCTCGACAAACTGTGAAGGCAGGAACGTGGAGCCCTGCAGGCGGATCTGCAGCGTCTCGGCTGCAGCGAACAGGATACACGCGACGAAGGCCCGCGGTGCCTCCCAGCGACCGAAGATGACCGCCGCGAGCGCGATGAAGCCACGCCCCGCGCTCATGCCGTCGGTGAACTTGTGCTGGTCGAACGCGAGCCAAGCGCCGCCGAGCGCGGTCACCGCACCCGAGAGCAGCACGGCGCCGAGTCGCACGCGCGCCACCGACACGCCGAGCGACGTGGCCGCCTGTGGATGCTCGCCCACCGCGCGCATGCGCAGCCCGAACGCGGTGCGCGTGAGCAGCCACCATGTGGCCGGTAGCGCACCGAAGGCGAGCCACACGAGCGGTTGCCCCAGCGTGCCCATGACGCCACTGCCAAGCCCGTCACCGAGCGCGGGGATGCGCGGCGAGTTGGCCGACGAATCGAACATGAGCCGCAGGAAGAACGCGCACGCGCCGGCCATCAGCAGGTTGAGCGCCACGCCACTCACCACTTGGTCCGCCCTGTAGCGGATGGTCGCGATCGCATGCACGAGCGCCACCACCGCGCCGAGCGCAACGGCCGCGAACAGCCCGGCCACGGGGCTCTGGGTGTAATGGGTGGCCACGGTCGCGCCGAAGCCGCCCGCGAGCAGGTAACCCTCGAGCGTCAATGCGATGATCCCCGCGCGTTCCGACAGCACGCCGCCCGCTGCTGCGAACAGATACGGCACCGCGATGCGCATCACCTGCAGCAGGATGTCGACGGCGCTCATGCGTTGCCCTTGGCCGAGGCCCGGAGCACGCGCTTCACTTCCGGTGCGCTCACCGCGACTGCGAGAATCACCACGGCCTGCAGCACTTCCATCATCTGCTTGGGCACGATCGCGTTGACCGCGAGCCCGCCCTGCGAGAGCGTCGCGAAGAGCAGCGCCGAGAGCACGATGCCCGCCGGATGGTTGCGTCCCACCAGCGCCACCGCGATGCCCATGTAGCCGGTGCCGGATCCGAAGCCCTCTTCGTAGTAGTGCTTGTACCCGAGCACGTAGTTGATGCCGCCGACCCCCGCGAGTGCGCCGCCGATCAGCATCGCGCGGAACCAGGTGCGCCCGAGTGGAATGCCGCCGTTCTCCGCAGCCTCTGGCTGCAAGCCCACGGCGCGCAGCTCGTAGCCGCCTTTGGTGCGGAAAAGAAACCACCAGCATGCTGCCGCG
>JANYHJ010000238.1 GCA_025359135.1 Gemmatimonadota bacterium
GGATTCCGACGAGCAGTTCTTCTACAAGACCCGCAAGAAGGCGCTCGGTCCGTTCAAGAAGCAGCTCTGGTCGCTGCCCAGCGCGGTCCAGCAGAAGCTCGACGCGGCCTACGATGCCAAGTTCGAGTTTCTCTTCACGCAACTCGCGGTCGGTGGCACCGCCGCACCCGTCGCGCAGTTCGTGAAGCCGCCGGTGCAGCATCGCCCCGCGCCGCAGGGCGCGGAGTCGCTGGTGCCGGCCGCCCCCGACGACGCGGACCTGAGCGACTGACGCATTCGGCCGTGCCGAACACGCGACCACCCGTCGCGTGCACGGCACGGACGGAGCGGCATCCCGCGCCCATGGCCAGCATGTCGTTTCCCACGCCGCCGCCCGACGTCACCACCTCGAGGCCGTCGCTCGTGGTCGATGTCGTGGCGTCGACCAGCGACTCGCTCAAGGACTACGTGCGCCGCGTCTGGCGCCACGCGAGCGAGGACGACGTGCTCTTCCTCGCCTCGGGCATCTCGTTCGACCTGCTGCTCGCCGTGGTGCCGCTCGCGCTGCTCATCATCGCGGGGTTGGGCGAGCTGCTCAACAAGTCGCCCGACGCCTCGATCCGCGCCGTGCTCGACGTCGCGGGCCGCTTCCTGCCGCAGGACGGTACGCGCGCCAAGAGCTTCGAGGGGATCCTCCGCGACATCATCCGCACGCGCGGCTCGGCCGGACTGTTCGGCGCCATCACCTTCCTCTGGTTCTCGACGCGCCTCTTCGCGTCGCTCCGCAGTGCGCTCGACCGCGTCTTCGGCTTCATGCACGCGCGGCGCAGCATCATTGCCGGCAAGTGGCTCGACATCAAGGTCACCGTCTACACGTCGCTGCTCGTGATCGGATGGACGGCGCTGAGCGCCTACCTGGCGATCGGCCGCGCAGTGCCAGGCACCAAGCCGGGCAACCCCACGCTCGTTGGCACGGCCACGTATGTCGGCGGCCGCATCTTCGCGGTGCTCGTCTTTCTCTACGTCTTCTGGAGTTTGTATCGCTACCTGCCGAGCCGCCGCGTGCGGCCGCTCACTGCACTCGTCGCCGCGGCGTGGACCACGGGCATGTTCGAGCTCGCGCGCTGGCTCTTCGGCATCTACGTGCACGCGATGAACCCCGCCTCGCTCTACACGAGCACCCTCGCGGCCATCGTCGTCGCCATGTTCTGGATCTACTACGCGGGCATCATCTTCACCTTCGGCGGCGAGATCGGGCGCGTCTTCGAATTGCGCCGCGCCGAACGCCTGGGCACCGAACCGTGGACCTGATCCGTGATAGACCATTGCAGCAACAACCTCACGCGCGCATGCGGCCGCGGCCCAATCCGTGATTGATCTCCGCAGCGACACCGTCACGCGGCCAACGGCCGCGATGCGCCAGGCCATGGCCAACGCCGAAGTCGGCGATGACGTGCTCGACGGCGACCCGACCACACACGCGCTCGAAGCGCGCGTCGCCGAACTGCTCGGCATGGACTGGGCGCTGTACTGTCCTTCGGGCACGATGGCCAACCAGGTCGGACTTGGGCTACTCGGAAGGCCGGGAACCGAAGTGCTGCTCGATGCGCGCGCCCACATCATCGAGAAGGAGAAGGCGGCCGCGGCCGTCATGAGCGGCCTGCAGGTGCACCCCGTGGCGGGAGCGGGCGACGTCATGACCCCCGACGATCTCGAGCGCGCGTTCCCGGCGCCCAATCGCTACGGCACGCCGTCGAGCGTGGTGGCGCTCGAGAACACCCATAACAGCGCCGGCGGCCGCGTCACCTCGCTCGCCGACATGCAACGCATGGCCGACATCGCGCGCGCGCATGGCTGCACCGTCTACCTCGACGGCGCTCGGCTCTGGAATGCGGCCGTCGCGCTCGGAACGGACGTGAAGACGCTCGCCAGTGTCGCCGACGTGACGATGGTCTGCTTGTCGAAGGGATTGGGCGCGCCGGTCGGTTCATGCGTGGCCGGTCGGGGACGCGTCGAGCCGGCGTGGGAGATCCGCACGCGCATGGGCGGCGGCATGCGCCAGTCCGGCGTGATCGCCTCGGCGGCGCTGCACGGGCTCGAGCACCATCGCGCGCGACTGCACGAGGATCACGCCAACGCGCGCCTTTTTGCGGCTGCGGTGGACGGCAAGGGCGGCGCACGCGTCGTGCCACCTGACACGAACATCGTCATGATCGACTTGGGCGTCGGCGTGCAGGCGAGCGTCGTCGCGGCTGCGATCGCGGCCGATGGCGTGCGCGTGAGCGTGTGGACGGCGACACGGCTGCGCGCCATCACGCATCTTGATGCGACGCGCGCGCAAGTCGAGCAGGCCGCCCACGTCGTTGCCCACCACCTGGAGGCCAGTCGATGAAGCACAGTCCCGGATTTCTCGCGCTCGTCAACGATGCGCGGAAGGACGTGAAGGAGTGCAACGTGGAGCAGGCGCGTGCGCGTCTCGCGAGCGGCGATCCTGTGTACTTCGTGGACGTGCGCGAGGACCACGAGTACGCCGCCGGGCACGCCCAAGGCGCCAAGCACATGAGCAAGGGGATCATCGAGCGCGACATCGAGGTCGCGGTGCCGCAGAAGGATGCGGAGCTGATCCTCTATTGCGGCGGCGGCTTCCGCAGCGTGCTCGTGGCCGACGCGCTCAAGAAGATGGGCTACACGAACGTCACGAGCATGGACGGTGGGTGGCGCGCGTGGAACGAGGCGGGGGCGCCGGTCGCGAAGTAGGGCAACAGGCAGGACACTGCCGCAATACGTGGGTTACCTGCATCTGGCAGGACGGCTGTATCGTGGGCCCATGACACACCTCGCCGTCGCCCACTCCCCGAGGCAGCCAGCCGTGGATACATTGTATCCACACCTCCTCATGGCGGCTGACATGAAGCTCCGCATCGTCCGCGTCGGCAACTCACGCGGCATTCGCCTGCCGAAGGCGCTCCTCGACGAAGCTCGCGTCGGACCCGACGCGGAGTTCGACGCGCGCGTCACCCCCGACGGCATCCTGCTCGCGCCGGCCCGCACCGTGCGACTCGGCTGGGCCGAAGCAGCCGCGCGTGCGCACGCCGACGGCGACGACGCGCTCATCACGACGCCCGCTCCGGCATTCGACAGGTCGGAGTGGTCGTGGTGACGACGCGCGCGCCACGCCGCATGGACGTCGTGCTGGTGCGTCTCGATCCGACCGTTGGTCACGAGATGCGCAAGACGCGTCCATGCGTGGTCGTCTCACCCGACGAGTTGAACGGCCGTCTGGCCACGCTGATCGTCGCGCCGCTCACCTCGAAGCGGCGCACCGTGCCCTGGCGCGTGGACAGCACCTTCCGTGGCAAGCGTGGCCAGGTCGCACTGGATCAACTGCGGACGATCGACCGCGGGCGTGTGACCCGCAACCTCGGAGCGCTCGATGCACGCGCAGGGCGGCGTGCGCTCGAAGTGCTGCAGGAGATGTTCGCGAACTGATCCGAGCCGCAGTGTCGCGCAAGGTCCGTTCGCTCTTGGACTTGGTGCGTCTCTGCGGAGACCTATTCGAAGAGTGACACAAAGACGACTTCGCTGCTGCGGATGTGAGCGGCGGAGCTCCCTGCAATGAGGATGCACATGCCGTTCGCTTCATTCATGGCGATATACGCGGCGGCAGTGGGACAACTTGCTGTGCTTCCTGTTTCGGCCAAGTTGGCGTTGGGCATCACTGGCTCAGCTGCCTACGTCTGGCTTGCCTTCGCGACAGCTCGGCAACATGAAAAGACGTTTCGTCTTCGAATACACAGGAGCAACTCGAGCGACTCCCCATTTGAGCCGGGGACATGGTGGCCACTGGTACTCCTCGACGCATCCAACTTCGCGCCCGAGGGCCGATCCGCTCGCCGCCGATTGATGCTGCTCCTGTCTGCGTGGAGTCTCGTAACCATGTTGGACGTGGCACTTCTCGCCCTCTTGTTTGGCTGAGAGCACGCACGGAGTCACAGGAGTCGCGTGCCAAGCGTGCGCGGAGATGTTGAGATTTGGGCTCGCCCGCCACTCACCCCACGGGTGCCAACAACGGCTGCGACCTTCGCCGCACCTGCCCCACCGCGCGAAAATCCAACCCCATCTCCGCCATCATCGGCCCCGAGATGAGCGACACCACGGGCCGCCCCAGCCTGACCGCCGCCAATGGCGACCCACTCGGCACGTCGATCGACGCCGCCGCGAAGCCCCACCGTCCGCGGATGCGCGACGTGAAGTGCACCACCTCTCCCGAGTCGAGCACACTCACGGTTCCACCGGCAACCGCAAACGGAAGCGTCAGCATCGGACGCCCATAGCGCACGTGGCACAGGATCCCCTCGGGCCCCATCACCACCGCCTCCCCCGGCATCGCACCGTTCCACGCGAAGCTCGCCATCTCCTTCGGCAGTCCCATCCGCCGCCCGCCGGTCACGGAGTCGGCCGAGTCCACGTAGATGTGCGACACGAAGAAACCGTGCGCGCCGGCATGCTTCACATACGCGCACCCCACCACCAGCTCGTGGTACACGAGCGTGCTCCCCGGTCCGTAGTACGAGAGCAGCGTGCTCGCGAGCGTCTTGCCCGGCAGCACTTGCACGATCTCGATGCCTGCGGGCACGAGCGGCCGCACGGCCTCCACCGGCACGAGATGCGCCGTGAGCAGCGTCGCCGTCGGGCCGACCGGCTGCCACACCTCTCCCGCCTCGGGGATCGTGCCGGGTCGCGCGTAGCGTGGGGGCATCGCCCGCAAGATGACCGACTTGGCCCCCACTCACCACTCGGCTACCTTCCAGTTGCTCCGGGTCCCGAAGGGCTTCAGCCTTCTAATCCCGTCAGGACCCCGAAGGTAGCAGCGGCATGAGGTGTCTGTCGTCGCTTCGTCAGGCCCGGAGTATCGCGCGGGACGACTCGCCGCCCTTGGGGGCGGATGGGCGCCCGCGCGATGCGTTTCACCCGTTGGTGCGCGCAGCACGCGCCCCCGTGACGCACCTCGCTCCGCGCTCGCCACTCGCGCCGTAGATTCCGCCCGATGCGTCTCGCTCTCGCCCGCAAGTATCGCCCGCGCTCGTTCGCGTCCGTCGCCGTCCAGTCGCACGTCGCCAACACGCTCAAGGGCGCCATCGCCCGCGGCCGCGTCGCCCACGGCTACCTGCTTTGCGGTCCGCGTGGCACCGGCAAGACGACCCTCGCGCGCGTGCTCGCCATGGCGCTCAACTGCGAGAACAAGCAGGGCGACGGCGAACCCTGCGGCAAGTGCCAGAGCTGCGAGCGCATCTGGGGCGGCCAGGCCTCCATGGATGTCGTCGAGATCGACGCGGCGTCCAATCGCGGCGTCGATGACGCCCGCGACCTGCGCGAGCGCGCCCTCTACGCGCCCAGTGGCGACGATCGCTGGAAGGTCTACATCGTCGACGAAGCGCACATGCTCACGCGCGAAGCGTGGAACGCGCTCCTCAAGATTCTCGAGGAGCCGCCGCCACGCGTCGTCTTCACCTTCTGCACCACCGAGCCGCAGAAGATCGCGCAGGCCGCGCTCCCCGTGCTCTCGCGCCTCCAGCGCTTTGACCTGCGCCGCATCGGGCCGGCCGAGATCGCCGATCGACTCACGCACGTGCTGCACGACGAAGACGTCACCTTCGAGCCCGACGCGCTCGCCCTCATCGCACGCGCCGCCGATGGTGGCCTCCGCGACGCGCTCTCGCTCACCGACCAGGTGCTCGCGTTGGGCTCCGAGGGCGGTGTCACCGTGAGTCGCGTGCGCGATGCCCTCGGTCTCGTGCCCGAGGACGAGTACCTCGCGATCCTGGACCTCGTGACGGAGAATCGCGCCGGTGACGTCTTCGCCGCCGTCGCGCGCCTCGCCGATCTGGGCGTCGACTTCGCGCTCTTCCTCGCCGGCTTCGCCGACCTGCTCCGCGGACAGCTCGCCCTCTCGCTCGGCGGCCAGTCCTCGTCGCTCTCCGAGCGCGCCAAGACGGCGCTCGTGGAACGCGCTGGCAAGCTCGCGTCGGGCGACCTGCTGCGCATGCTCACGCTCGTGCTCGACGTCGAGCCGTTGCTCCGCAAGGCGTCGCAGCCGCAGATGATCCTCGAGACGCTGCTCGTGCGGCTCGCGCTCCTCGATCGCACGATCAACATCGAGGAGATGCTGCGGCGAATCCCGGAAGGCGGCTCACTCGCGGCAACGCCGGCGCAGAGTGTGCCGCGCGCCACGGTCGCGCGTCCCGTCGCCCGCGCCGAAGCGGCTCCAGCCGCGCCGCCCGCGCCGCGTCCGGCTCCCCTGCGGGCCACCCCGCCGTCGACTGCGGTCACCCCAGAGGTCGCTCCACGTGCCACCGTCGCCCGCGTCGTGCCCGACATGGAGGAGCCGCCGCACCCCGCGGCCGGCAGCCTCGCCGACGCGGGCCCGCCCTCGGACGTCGAAGTGCGAACCCCTCGGCCCGCCATGGCCGACCTGCCCGACACCAACCGCATCGCCGAGGGGTGGGCCGAGGTCGTGACGACCATTCGCGCCAATGGCCGCTTCGTGCTGGCCACGCTGGTCGCAGACGCGGTGCCGGCCGCCATCGGTGCCAGCGGTACCCTCACGCTCGAGGTCGCGGACCCCGACACGCTTGAGGGGATCGAACGCGGCGCCGGCGACGTGCTGGCCGCACTGCGCACGCGCTGGCCCGCCATCACGAAGGTCGTGGTTCGTGCACCTGGGCAGGCTGCGTCGCCAACGCCGGCGCGCACGCGCATCACGCACGCCACGGTCAAGGCCGAGAACATCGCGGCGCTCCGCAAGCGCGACCCGGTGCTCGGCGCGGCGATCGACGCGCTCGATCTGGAGCCGATGGACTGACCAAGGGTCGAGCGACCAATTCGAAGGAAGGGCGCCGAGCGGACCCGTCAAGCGACGCACATCACCAACCCCCCGCGCGCTTGCCACCCCCTCCGCGCGACTGGTACCTTTCCGTCCTTGCCCCTCTCAGGACGCCCATGCCCGACATCCTGAAAATCATGCAGCAGGCCCAGCAGATGCAGGGCAAGCTGCAACAGATCCAGGACGACCTCGCCAACCGCACCGTGACCGGTGCGGCGGGCGGTGGCATGGTCAAGGTCGAAGCCGACGGGAAGGGCACGGTCCGCCGCGTCTCCATCGAGCCACAACTGCTCAATCCCGGCGACAAGGAGATGCTCGAGGACCTGATCGCCGTTGCGGTCGGGGATGCGCAGAAGAAGGCGGCCGAGCTGGCCGCCTCCGAAATGGGCAAGCTCACCGGGGGGCTCGACCTCCCGTTCAAGCTGCCCTTCTAGTCCCGCATGTCGGCCATCGAGGAACTCGCCCTGGAATTCGCCAAGCTGCCCGGAATCGGTCGCAAGACGGCGATGCGCCTGACCTACCACCTGCTCAAGCAGCCTCCCGAGGCGAGCAAGCGGTTGGCCGGGGCGCTCGCCACGCTCTCCGAGCGCGTCCATCCGTGCGGCACCTGCGGCAACCTCACCGAGACCGCCACCTGCGCGATCTGCACCGATCCGCGCCGTGATGCCTCGCTCCTCTGCGTTGTCGAGGACGCCTCCGATATTTCCGCCATCGAGCGCTCCGGCGAATTTCGCGGCACCTATCACGTACTCGGTGGACGGCTCTCGCCGCTCGATGGTGTGGGGCCCGATGACCTGGCCGTCGAGCCGCTCAAGCGCCGTGTCGCCATGGGCGACGTGCGCGAGGTGATCGTCGCCACCAATCCGTCGCTCGAAGGCGACGCCACTGCCGTCTGGCTGCAACGCGAACTCGCGGCATCCGGCGTCAGCGTCACGCGCATCGCGCGCGGGCTTCCTGTCGGCGGCGACCTCGAGTACGCCGACGTCGTCACCATTGCGCAGGCGCTCTCGGCACGCAGGGTCATGGCATGAGACGCTATATGTGGGCCGCGCATGTGCTCCGCATCTCTCGAACCACGGGGACTTTGGCATGTCGCCAGTAGGCGCCGCGAGCTGGTCGTTCACCGAAGACGACTTCCACGCGATCACCGCACTGCTCCAGAAGTTCCTCTACGAGTCCAACGCGCGCTGCGCGTTGCTCGTGGATCGATCGGGGCAGCTGGTCGCGACCGTGGGCGAGCAACCCACTTTCGACCCCACCGCCTTCGCCACGCTGACGGCGGCGGACTTTTCTGCGAACGACCAGCTCGCCAAGCTCATCGGCGAGAGCGACTTCAATTCGCTCTTCCACCAGGGCGAGAAGGAATCGATGTACCTCGCGGACATCGCCCGGCGCGTGATCCTCTGCGTGCTGTTCGACAACCGCACCACCCTCGGCCTCGTGCGGCTCAAGATGAAGGGCGTCGTCGACGATCTCACCAAGTTGTTCGAGCAGGTGTTCATGCGCGGCCAGTTGGGCGGCGCAGCGGCGCAGACCGGCCTCCTGGCCGGCGCCGATGACGAAATCGACAAGCTGTTCCAATAGGAGAATCAGCCATGTCGATGATCAACTACGCCTCGCGCGAGATCAACTGCAAGATCGTCTACTACGGCCCGGGCCTGGGCGGGAAGACGACCAACCTCGAGCATGTCTACGGCAAGGTGAAGCCGGACACGCGTGGCAAGCTCATCTCGCTTGCCACCGAGACCGAACGCACGCTCTTCTTCGACTTCCTGCCCGTCGACCTCGGCACCATCCGCGGCTTCAAGACCCGCTTCCACCTCTACACCGTGCCGGGGCAGGTCTACTACAACGCCTCGCGCAAGCTCATCCTCAAGGGCGTCGACGGCATCGTCTTCGTGGCCGACTCGCAGCTTGAGCGCATGGAAGCGAACCAGGAGGCCATGCAGAATCTCTACGACAACATGGCCGAGTACGGGTACGATTTGACGAAGATGCCGTTCCTCATCCAGTACAACAAGCGCGACCTGCCCAACGCCGCGCCCCTCAAGGAACTGCAGGCGGCCTTGAATCCCGGCTGGGAAGTCACCGAGCCCGGTAAGCAGCGCCTCGCGCCCGATCCGTACCACGCCGGCGAAAACCTCGTCGAACAGCTGCCCACCGGCGAGTGGATCGAGCACGCGACCTATTTCGAGGCGGTGGCCGTGACCGGCGACGGTGTCTTCGAGACGCTCAAGGCGGTCAGCAAGCTCGTCCTCAAGTCGCTCGCCTGATCGGCGGGTATCCCGCCGACAGGTTCGTCCGGTGAACCTTCCCACCACCATCACGGTCGGCCGCATCCTGCTGGCGCCGATCGTGACGTGGCTGGCGCTGGTGCCCGAGTGGGAAGCGCGCGCCGCCGGCTTCTGCCTTTTCGTCGTGGCCGCCGTCTCCGATTACATCGACGGCGAACTCGCGCGCCAGCGCGCCGAAGTCACCGACCTGGGCAAGCTCCTCGATCCGATCGCCGACAAGCTGCTGCTCTTGGGCACGCTCGCGGCCATGTACCTGCTGCAGGCGCCGGTCCACGATCGCTGGCCCGCGGGCACGGGTCTCGAGGACGCGGCACAATTCCCGTTCGAGATCGGCTGGAGTGCACCGTGGCTCGTCTCGCTGCCCTTCATCGTGCCGGCGGTGGTCATCGGGCGTGAGCTCGTCATGACCATCTTCCGGCAGGTCGCAGCGCGCCGCGGCATCATCATCGCCGCCATCGGCCCCGCCAAGTGGAAGACCGCCTTCCAGTCGATCTGGGTCGGCGCCGCCTACGTCTGGTTTTCTGCCCTCACGCTCGCGCGCGCCGAGGGGTGGGGGCCGCTTCCGGCATGGCGCGCCTTCGCCGCCTTCAACGGCATCGTCGGCGCGGTGAGCATGTGCGCGGCCGTCGCCCTCACGCTCTGGTCCCTCTGGCTCTACGCGCGCGAGTACGGCCCGCGCGTGGTGGCCGCCGCGCCACCGCACCAGGCCCGATGAGCGCGCCGCGTTCCGCGATCGAGATCGTCACCATCGGTGACGAGCTCCTGCTCGGCTTCACCGTCGACACCAACGCCGCCCACCTCGCGCGCGAGCTCGGCGACGACGGCTTCCGCATCGCACGGCGCACCACCTGCGGCGATGACGCCGCGCAGATCGCCGACGCCGTGCGCGATGCCTTCGAGCGCACCGGCGCCGTCATCACCACCGGCGGCCTCGGGCCCACCAGCGACGACAACACCAAATCAAGCATTGCCGCGATCTTCGGCCGTCGCATGCGCCTCGACGAGAACATCTGGGCGCGGCTTCAGCAGATGTGGAAAGCGCGCGGCTGGCCGGGCGAGATCCCCGAGTCGAACAAGTTGCAGGCGATGATTCCCGAGGGCGCCAAGATCCTCGAGAATCGCCACGGTTCGGCGCCCGGCATCTGGCTCGAGGACGAGCACAGTCGCTGGGTGGCGATGCTGCCCGGCGTGCCGCGCGCAATTCGCGGCATGCGCGCCGACACGCTGCGCCCGCGGTTGCGCGCGTGGCGTGGCAGCGCGGCGGTGACCGTCGTGCGCTCGCGTACGGTGCGCACCACCGGCGTGTCGGAGTCCGCGCTGCACGACAAGATGGCCGAGATGCGCCGCAGGGTGCACGGCCTGCCGCTCGCGTTTCTCCCGGGATGGGAAGGCACCGACCTGCGCGTCACGTCGCGCGGGTTGGGCGACGCGGAAGCCGACGCCACGCTCGAACGCGCGGTGGCCGACATTCGTGCGCGCGTCGGTGATGCCGTCTACGCCGAAGGAGCGGACGACATGGCCGACACCGTGTTGCAGGCCATGCGGGCGCGCGGTTGGCGCGCGGCGGTGGCCGAAAGCTGCACCGGCGGCATGCTCGGCATGCGCCTCACCGCGATTCCCGGTTCGAGCGACGCGTTCGTGGGCGGCGTGATCGCCTACAGCAATGACGTCAAGGTGCGCGACCTCGGCGTGAACGCGAGCGATATCGACGCGCACGGCGCCGTGAGCGAAACGGTCGTGCTGCAAATGGCGAGCGGCGTGCGTGGCCGCACCGGCGCGGAGGTTGGCCTCGCGATCACGGGGGTGGCCGGGCCGGGCGGCGGCACGGAAGAGAAGCCGGTGGGCACCGTCTGGATGGCGATCGACACGCCGCTCGGTGCGCGCGCGGTGATGTCGCGTCTCATCGGCGACCGCGACGAGATCCGCCGGCGCGCGACGCAGGGTGTGCTCAACCTGCTGAGGAAGGCGCTGTCGGCCTGACGGCGCGCCGCGGGCTTGGGCAAGCCAGCTTCGACGCGGACGGACGCGTTTCGTCATGGCGCCTTGGGACCCCAGTCCGAAGCAATCAACCCCGGCAGGCATTTGAGGCTCGCCTGCCGGGGAGGACCTGAGTTGTCTCGGCGTGCTTATCGAAGCGTTCGCTGCAAGCTAGCTAACGCAGTTTGGCGCGCTGTTGCTGACTGTCACGCTCTTGTTGGCTGACTTCACTGATCCAAAGGAGTCTGTCACGGTAACTGTGATCAGGAAGGACGAGCTGCCACTTGTGTAGACGAACAGGGGATCCTGACTCGTCGCCACACCGTTGATCGACCAAACGAAAGTGTTAGTTCCTGTGCCACCCGACACCGCAACGCTCCATGTGCACTCTCGACTCGGCTTCACGCTAGATGGACCACCGATCTGAAGGCTCATGGGTGGAAAGGCTGACGACTGCACTGCCCGAAGCGCGTTGACTATTCCGTATCCTGTCGTTGCGCTGGGGTTGTTGCCATTGGAAGAGGAACGTTTCAGCTGTTGAACGACCTCCCACGGCGCAGCCTGCGGAAATCGCTGCCGGATCAGAGCGATTACTCCGGCAACGTGCGCCGCGCTAATGACTGTGCTACAGAACCCGATCGAGCGAGTGTCGATGTAGTCGCCGCTACCCCTTGACGCGAAGGCGGCCCATGGCGCGACTACGGTCACCCAAGACGCGGTGTTCGGTGCATAGTTTGGGCAGGCCGCTTCGACGAACGGAGGGAGCGTGCTGTCGGCGCGAACTCCGCTGACCGCCACGACGTTCTGATAGCCACCTGGATAAACGGGAACGGTGAATTGATGATCGCCCGCCGCAGATACGAAGATCGTTCCCTGCGACCAAAGCGTCGCGATTGCCGTCGCCTCTGATGAGACAATCCCAGTATGCGCCCAATCGCTGACTACGATCGGCCTGTACATCAACCCTGCCGCGTTCAGTGCCGAATAATAGCTATTCCAGTCGAATAGGTACTGAGTGGCACTCTGAACGTACGCATTCCATATATAGAGGTTCGTGTCGGCGATGGCTGGCGCGACTCCCACAATTCCCTGTTGGTTGTCACGAGCGGTCAGGGCAGAGAACATGATCGTCCCAACCGCATAGAGTGGGCTGCACGCGTTGAAGTATCCGCCGCACTGTGAAGCAGGTATGAATGGAAAATCCGGATCGTAACCCTTTCCGTCTGATATGATCATGATCTTGGAGCCGCTCCCCGTCCAATAGGGCCACGCCGCCGGGGCATTGATCAATTGCACGTTCCAAGGAGTTACCTGCGTTCCTCCACTTCGTTGCGGCCCTGAGCCACCACGCAGGAGGTTTGAGAAGGTATTCGCTGGGGGCGCCGCCAAGAGCCGCGTGCGGTCAGGGGTTGGTTCAGCCGCGACAAAGTCAACGAAACTGTCGCGGCGGACAACTGCCGCAGATCCCGTCGGAAGGTGAATCCGAGCAATGCCTAGGGCCGGGTACGCTCCGAGAACGGAGGCTCCAAGCTCCTGCATGCGGCGGAGCCCACCGTTCACACTCGACGCGCGTACTGCGTCCCGCCTACCCCGCCGACGCCAAGTTTCCCATCGACTCCGGATTCTTGAATACAACGTGCGCAACGCCTTGCGAGGCCGTGAGACTCTGTTCCAGTACTTCGTCGGTCGCTTCAATCGTCGCGCGCAGCACCGCAGTGTCGATGTCTGCACCGATCACGTCAGCAGCGCTCTGCGCCAGTGAACTCATACCGACGTCGTGGTCGCGAACGCGCGGCAAGCCCGCGGGCGTTCCGTCCACGCATCCCGTCGCGACGAACAACGCAAATAAGGCGAATCTCGTGACCCGCTGACCGCTGACGTTCATCTGAAGAATTGTCATTTCTTCCTCTCGTTTACGAACTCTCCAAAATGACGCGTTCCGCGACATCGCGTGGCGCATCTGTGAGGAACTACTGTGAGCCGGCGACTCTGACTCGCCATAAGCCGCTCGTGGTGCCGACGAGAAGCCTTCCGTCCGCTTGGGCACCGAGGAACAACGGCTCGGCCACCATCGCAGGGACGCCACGTTGCACCCATGAGTTCGACGCTGGATCTCGACGAAAGAGCGCCGCACGTCCGCCGGAAACCAACGCGACGGCGTACATCACGCTGTCGCCGGAGAGGACAAGCCCTCGGAAAGACACCGCGGATGGAGCGTCGAGCTCGACTGTCCAGACTTTCCCCCCGTCGCGTGACCTGACGACGGAGTTCGCAAGAACAACTGTGACGTCGTCGTCGTCGCTTGCGTTGACGGCAAGGCCGACGGCAATGTCCCGGCCACGGGGCCCCCAAGGGAAGGTCTGCTCCCACGTCTGTCCGGCGTCCACGGAGCTCATGAAGCACGCCGTTCCGTTGCCGGTGCCGCATCCTGAGTACATGCGCGTGCCCGAAACGGCGGACTCCCACAGTCCGATTTGTGCGAGCCCTCCGGCGGACGGAAAGCCGAACACGTAGCTCCACGTACTTCCTTCGTCCAGCGATTGGCGGATCGCGATGGAGTGCCCCAGGGTAATGCGGCCAGGTTGCCTCTTGCTCAACGCGAACGAGAAGGCGCTGATTTGAAAGGGAGCTGAAACGAGCACGCCTCCATCAGCCGCAGACCACGCCGTGCGTCCCAGAGGGTGGACGCCTGACAACGGCTGCGAGAACAACACCGCTGACGTCGTGTCGGGATAGAGCTGCGATACGGACGCCCACAGCTGCCGCCCATCGCTCCCGACCTGCGTGATCCATCGTCGGGCCAGACCATGGAACTGCCAGTCGTACGTTGGGCCGGCAGAGAAGACTCCGTCGCCGTAAGTCCCGGCCACGATCCCGGAACCGACAGACGTCACCGCGGTGACTCTGCTCCCGGCGAGGCCGAGAAACTGCCAGCACGCGTCCGTCACGTCGGCTTCGCAGGACAACACCGGCCCCGTTGCCCTTTCGCAGCTCGCGGCAAGGCCGGCGAACGCAAGGACCATCGCGAACAGCCGCGCAAAGCGGCCACCGATACCGGGAACAAGGCGCATGGTGCGTGACCCCACGCGGGTTCAACCAGTCTCTGAACAGTCGAGTCGTCATCGGCCGACTATTCGCTTCCTCTGACCCACGCTAGCCCAACTGCCGCCAACAGTCAAGGTGCGGTGAACGGGTGGACAGCAACGGCCGATACTCACTGCCAACCACGTCGCCCCCACCGTGTCCCGGAGAATCGGCCCTATGCGACGCAGTCACGAGCCCGAACCATCGCGGAAGCGGACCGGACCGCCGTCACATCGCGGCCGTCGCGGCTTCACCATGATCGAGCTGCTGTCGACGATGACGATCGTCGGCATTCTGGCCAGCGTCGCGACCATGCGAAGTGGTGACGCGCTCGTGCGTGCGCGCTTGGCGCGGGCCGCGGCCGACCTGAGCGCGCTCTCCCGCGAACTGGCGACGATGGACAGCCTGCCGCCCTCGCTCGCCGCGATCGGTCGCGGCAACCAGCTCGACCCGTGGGGCAATCCGTACCAGTACAAGCTCGTGCTGATCGACCCAAACACGGGGAGCGTGCTCAACGCCGGGCAGCTGCGCAAGGACCGGTTCCTCGTGCAGGTCAACAGCCGGTTTGACCTGTACAGCATGGGCCCGGATGGGCGCACGGCGTTGCCACTCACGAGCGCCTTGGGCCAGGATGACATCATCGTGGGGAACGACGGCGGATTCATCGGCGTCGCAGCCGACTACTAGCCAGCACGCCACCTCGCACCTCGACACGCCCCTCACCGCCGTCGCCTGAGCCATGACCTCACCAGACGTTCGCGCCGACCGGAAGTCGCTGCACAATGCGCAGCGCGCCATCATCGAGGCCTACTCGAATCTCGCCTCCGGGCTGCAGCTTCCGGAAAAGGACGCGCGTCCCCTCGAAGGCGAGCAGGCGCCACCGCCGCGCCCCGCGGCTGCGCCGGTACGCGAGGCCGCCGCGCCACGCCGCGGTGTGCGCGCGCGCGCGTGGATTCCTGCCGTGGCCGTGCTGTTGTGTGCGGGCATCCTCGGCGCGTGGATGCTGAATGGACCGTCACGCGACGTGCCCAAGGCGCTCATCGGCACCTGGTCGACCACCCACGCTGACTTTGCGGGGCGCGAAGTCGTGATCGGCGCCGACTCGATCACGTTGCGCAACGTGCTCGCTGGATCGTCAACGCATGCCATCACGCGCGTCCAGCAGTCCGTCGTCGAAGGCGCGCGACACGTCGCCATTTCGTACGAGGAGGGCGGCGGACTGCAGCGGCTCGAACTGGTGATGCCCACGGATGGCGCCGCGGGGTTCAGTCTGGCGCGACCGAAGGGCGTCACGTGGCAGCACCCGTCGCGCTGACTTGGGCGCGAGCGCTGATCGTTGGCGTGATGGGTGCCGTGCGTGATGCGGGCGACGCTCAGTGTCCGCTGGTCGTCGCCTCGCGCATGGCCACCACGTGCGCCGCGCCGCGCATCGCCTCGTCGAGCCGGTGCTGTTCCATCGGCTCCGCGTCGCGCCAGAGGCGCAGGAGCTGCTGCCCGCTGCGCTGGGCGGCCGAGAGATCACCGATGGCGGCATAGGCGCGCGTCCGCAGCAGGAGCAGCTGCGGCAGCATCACCGCGTCGTGGGCGTTCTCCTCGCGAACGGTCGCGAGCCAGCGCAGCGCCTGGTCGTGTCGCCCTTGTGCCACGAACGTGCCACCCGCCTCGTCGGCAGGGCACGCAGACCGGAGCCCGGGCACCTCGACCCTCGGATCTGTCGAAACGGCACGCAGTTTCGGTACGTACGTTGCAACAGGGGTTTCCGCAGTCGAAATTCCCTGATTGTCGCCTCGCTGGGCGGCTTTTCCCCATCGGACCTTCCCCTGATGACCAATCCGAACGCGTCCTCGGTCGAGAACGCCGCAGTGGATCCTGCCGACGTTCCGCCCCCGGCCACGCCGGACGCACCGGCCCAGCCCGACGAGGCTGTGGACCCTGCGGCATCCGCTTTCGCATCGGCGCAACGACTCGCCGCCGAGACCCAGGACAAGTACCTGCGCCTCGCGGCGGAGTTTGACAACTTCCGCAAGCGCAGCGTGAAGGAGCGTCAGGAGGCGGAGCTGCGCGGCATGGGCGTGCTCATCCGCGGCGTCCTCGACGCCCTCGACGACCTGGGCCGGTTTGCCCACGTCGACCCGGCCACCGTCGACTCGATCACGATCGTGGCTGGCGTCGACATGGTCGAGAAGAAGATGCTCAAGTCGCTCTCGGGACACGGCCTCGAACTGGTCAATCCCGTCGATCAGCCCTTCGACCCGGCGCTGCACGAAGCGATCACGACGATGCCTGCGGAATCGGCGGAGCTCGATCACGTCATCGCCCAGGTCTTCCAGGTCGGCTACCGCTTCAACGGGCAGCTGCTCCGCCCGGCGCGCGTCGTCGTGCGCAAATGGAACGGGTGAGCTGACCGCGCATGGCCAACACCAAGGACTACTACGCCGTGATGGGCGTGAGCATGGGAGCGTCGCAGGACGCCATCAAGCGCGCATACCGTCAACTGGCCAAGAAGCACCATCCGGACTCGAACCAGAACGATCCGAAGGCCGCCGAGCGCTTCAAGGAAATCTCCGAGGCCTATCAGGTGCTCGGCGACGTCGAGAAGCGGAAGCACTACGACGAGATGCGGCGCCTCGGTGCGTACGACGATCTCGGTGCGCCTTCGCGCCCGCGCGGGCCGAAGCCTGGCGCGACCGGCACGCCCGGTGCGGCCGGGGCGCCTCCGGGCTCGTTCAAGTTCGAGGACTTCGATGTCGGCGGTCTTGGCGGACTCGGCGATCTCTTCGGCTCGATCTTCAACCAGCCGCGCGGTGGTGGTGCGAGGCAGGCGCAGCAGGGACAGTCGGTCGAGACGACGCTCGAAGTGCCGTTTGCCGTGGCCGCGACGGGTGGCAAGGTGCCCGTCGATCTCGAGCTCACTGAGGAGTGCGGCACGTGCAACGGGTCAGGTTCGGCGCCGGGCACGCGTCCCACGACCTGCAAGGAGTGCGGCGGTCTCGGCACGATCAACTTCGGTCAGGGCGGCTTCGCGGTGAGTCGCCCGTGTCCCGCCTGCCTCGGGCGCGGCAGCGTGCCGAGCAAGGTGTGCCCGACGTGCACCGGCGCCGGTGAAGTGCGTGCGCGCAAGAAGATCCTCATCACCGTGCCGCCCGGCGCCGACTCGGGCACCAAGGTGCGGGTCAAGGGACAGGGCGGGAAGGGCATGCACGGCGGCGCTGCGGGCGATGTCGTGATCACCTTCCACGTGGCCGACGATCCGGCCTGGTCGCGCGAGGGACTCGACCTCGTGCGCCGCGTGCCGATCAACGTCGCGCAGGCGACACTCGGCTCCAAGGCGAGCGTCACGACCATCGACGGCAAGACGATCTCGCTCCGCATTCCCGCCGGCACGGCGAGCGGCAAGCGCTTCCGCATCACGCGCCAGGGGATCCAGAAGGCCGAGAAGATCGGCGACCTGATCGCGGAAATCGCGATCGAGGTGCCGTCACCCGTGACGGCGGAACAAGAAAAGCTGATGAAGCAATTCGCGGAGTCGGCCGGCCTCTCGTACTGATATTCGAAGTTCGCTGGCGGGAGAGCGAAATCACCGATCCGGTCGCGCCTTCGAAATTGCACGCGCAGCACGCATCACGGCACAACCATGGTGCTCCACGCCGCGCTGCGGTCGCAGCGTCACCTCTGTGCCCCTCTGTGTGCTCTGAGTCTCCCGTCCCCGCACCGCTCCCAATCTCCGTTCCCCTCCTGAAGCTCGGCGATCAGAACCAGGCGTCCTGCATCTCGAACGGCACGCCGTCCATGCGCACCAGCAGCTCCGCGAGTTGCACGGTGCGCGGTAGCTCCCAGCTCATCCAGTAGCGCGCCGCCTGCAGCTTGCCCGCGTAAAACAGCGCATCGTCGGCGC
The DNA here is from genome assembly GCA_025359135.1 of Gemmatimonadota bacterium. Lineage (GTDB taxonomy): Bacteria > Gemmatimonadota > Gemmatimonadetes > Gemmatimonadales > Gemmatimonadaceae > JACPPC01. The sequence goes on from JANYHJ010000238.1 coordinate 18,113, forward strand.
TCGCGGCTGAGAGGGCAAGACTCGCCGTCGTAGCCTGCTGCAGCCAGAGCCACGCGACGATCGTGCGACTGGCCAGGTCGAGATAGGCACTCGCGTTCGCAAGCGCGCGCACCGGCTCCATGTTCGTTGCGGCCTTGCCGAGTGCGATGGTCGTGGCGCTGAACCGTTCGACCGCCGCCGCGACCGGCACCGCGAGTTCCGCCGCCGCGAAGCCCGCCGCCTTGGCCGCGGCCACCGATGCGCCCATGGTCTCGATCAACGCGGAGAACGCGGCGCCATTCTCGAGTCGCACCTTGCGACCGAGCAGGTCCAGCGCCTGGATGCCGTTGGTGCCCTCGTGGATCGGATTGATCCGGTTGTCGCGCCAAAGCTGTTCGATCGGATACTCGCGCGCATAGCCGTAGCCGCCGAGTACCTGCATCGCGTTCGAGATCGACTCCTGGCACGCTTCGCTGGGCCACGCCTTGGCCACCGGCGTCAGCACCTCGAGCAGCAGCGTCGCGCGACGGCGCGCGGCGTCATCGTCGGCCGTTTCCTGCTCGTCCACGAGTTGCGCGCAGGCGAGAATCAGGTGGAGCGCCGCCTCCACGGTGGCCTTCTGCGAGAGCAGCATGCGTCGCACGTCAGGGTGCTGCATGATCGACACCTGCGGCGCCGCCGGATTCTTCTCGCCGCTCAAGCGGCCCTGGTGCCGCTCGCGCGCGTATTGCAACGAGTAGAGGTACGCCTCGTAGCCCATGGCCGCGCCCGCGCGTCCCACGCCGATGCGCGCCTCGTTCATCATGTGGAACATGTACTGCAATCCGTGGTGCGGCTGCCCGACGAGTTCGCCGATGCAGGCCTCGCGCTCGCCGAAGTTGAGCACCGTGTTGACCGTGCCGCGCCAGCCCAGCTTGTGGATGAGGCCGCCCAACTGCACGCCGTTCAAGTCACCGCTCTCGCCGGCCTCGTTGACGCGGCGCTTCGGCACGATGAAGAGCGAAATCCCCTTCACCCCCGCTGGCGCACCCTCGATGCGGCCCAGTACCATGTGCACGATGTTCTCCGACAGCTCGTGGTCGCCACCCGAGATCCACATCTTGGTGCCGGTCAGCGCGAAGCGGCCGTCATCGAGTGGCGTCGCCTTCACGCGCACGTCGGCGAGCGAACTGCCGGCATCGGGTTCGGAAAGCGCCATCGTGCCGAGGAACCGTCCCTCGAACAACGGGAGCAGGTAGCGCCGCTTCTGGTCATCGTTGCCGAACGCGGCCACGAGGTTCGCGACGCCGGTCGCGAGCAGCGCGTACGCCGCCGTGCCCACGTTGGCCGCCTCGAGGTGGAACATCGCGGCCGTGGCGATGATGTGCGGCAGCTGCAGTCCGCCGACTTCCGCATCATGGGTGGCGGCAATGAAGCCGGTCTCGGCGAGCGCCCGCACTGCCGCACCCACCTCGGGAACGATCACCACCTTGCCGTCCACGTAGCTCGGTTCGTGCTCGTCGTTGGCCTTGCGATGCGGGGCAAAGTGGTCGGCGGCGAGGCCGCGCGTCGTGGCGATCACCTGGTCGAAGGCCTCGCGCGAGTAGTCGTGGAAGCGCGCGCGAGACGTCAACGCGTCGGCATGCAGGACCTCGTAGAGGAGGAAATCGAGGTCGCGGGGGCTGGGAGCGGCAGTCATGCGCCCAAGCTGGACACGCGCCTCGCGCCTCGCAACCACGCCAACGCACACGGCCGCCCGGGAAACCCCGGACGGCCGCGTGATGAATCGTGAGCGGTCAGGGACCGCCCATGGCTACTGGCAGTTCGTGACCTTGCGGGTCACGAGGTCGAGCGAGCAGACCTTGCCGCCGACGGCGAGCGATGCGTTCTGCGTGCCGTTGAAGGTGACGACGGCCGTGCCGGACACCGACTTGGTCACGGGAGTGCCCGACTTGGGCGCAAAGGTCATGGAGCCCGCGAGCGTGATGTTGACCGTACCGCTCGTCGGGAACTGGTGCTGCGGCTCCGGTGCGGTGCGCACGAGGTTGACCACGTGCACGTCGTTGCTGACCACGTAGGTCTTGACGCCGTTCGAGTCGCTGAAGATCACGGTATCCTGCTGCGTCCCGTGCCCGTTGTTCGTGAACTTGGTGGGCAGGTGCGGGGCCGCGGTGTCGCGCGTGATCACCGACATGTTGGTGTCGGCGTGGTTCACGATGCGGATGCGCAGGCGGCTGTCGGCCGTCGAGGTGTCGCGGCCCGCCGTCGACCAGATGGCCAGCGTCGAGTCGATCAGGCCCGCGGTCGAGTTGGTCGCCGCGCCGCCCGCGAAGATCTTGAACTTGCGTACCACCGACAGGCCGTGCTCCAGCTGGCCGGTGCACGTCCAGAAGCCCGTGCCCACCGTGAACTGGCAGTTGATCGCCGTGCCGGCCGCCACGGACAGATCCATCGAGCCCGACGGCGTCACCAGGTACGAAACCCCGGCGCTCGAGAGGCCGCTGCCGATCGCGGCGACGGCATCGGACGCGCTCGCGGCCGAGACGTTCTGCACGTCGGCCTGCACGGCGCTCAGGGAGGCGGGGCTGCTATCCGGCGCGATCCCCTTGTCGGCGTTGCACGCGGCGAGGGCCACGAGCGTGACGAGAAGGCCGGTCGTGCGGAACGAGGTGCGCATGCGAGAGACTCCTGGATGAGAGATGACAGTCGCCGAAGCGGCGGCCGTGCGTCTGACAAGGAGAATTATCGACCGCACTTGAGTGAACTACGCTGACGCAGCCCCCTGTTCGCAGAGTGTTATTGCTCACACCCGATCGCGTAAGTCGTTGTAAATCCGTGTATTAGCAAACCCTTAGTGACCGGCGCCGCGCCGGTTGTCCCTCGCTCGACCCGGTCGTCCCGCAACGTCGCGCCATCGAGTTTCACGCGGGCGATATTGAGCGCATGGCTTCCACGCTCCTCACGCGCGACGTCCCCGATGATCGCGACCGCAGCTGGATGTGGTGGGGGGCCCTGGTCGCACTCGTGCTGCTCTTCGCCATCCGGCTCACCTTCGTCATCGCGTTCGAACTGGCCGAAGGATCCGGCCGCCTCGGGCCGCGCTTCTTCGACGAGATCACGGGCACGGTCGTGGGCGTGCTGCCGGTGGGCATCGTCGCCTGGATCCTGCAGCGCTTGCCGATGTCGGCGGCCGGGTGGAAACGCTCGCTGCTCGTCATCGGCGGAACCTTCGTCCCGATCTCGCTCGCCGACACCTGGTTGCTCCTCAGGCTGCGCGCGGCGCTCGGGCCGGCATTGGGATACACGCAGTACGACGCGGCGGTGGGCCCCGCGCGCTACGTCTACGAAGGCGCCACCAACCTCGTGCATCTGATCGCGATCGTCGCCGTCTTCACCGCCATCGATCTCGTGCTCGCACGACGCGAGCGCGATCGTCGCAGCGCCGTCCTCGAACGCTCGCTGCTCGAAGCCGACCTGCGCGCACTGCGCCTGCGCCTCGAGCCGCACTTCCTCTTCAACGCCCTCAACACCATCTCGGCCACCATGTACGAGGACGTGCCGGCGGCCGACGCCCAGCTCGCACACCTGGCCTCGCTGCTGCGCGCCGCCGTGCGCACCGCCGATGCGCAGGAGGTGCCGCTCTCCGCGGAACTCGAGGTGCTCGACCACTACGTGGCGTTGCTGCGCGCGCGCTTCGAACGGCGCCTCGTGATCGCGGTGGAGGTGGCCCCCGACGCGACGCGCTGCCTCGTGCCCTCGCTCCTGCTGCAGCCGCTCGTCGAGAACGCCATCCGCCACGGGGGACTCGAGCGTACGGGCGCGGCCGTGGTGCGCGTGACCATCACGCGCGCGGCGTCGACGCTCTCGGTTGTCGTGCACGACGACGGCCCCGGGCTCGCACCGGGTCGCGATCCGCTCGACACCGGCACGGGACTCTCGGCCACCATCCAGCGCCTGCGCCTGCTCTACGGCGACGCGCACCAGGTACGCGTGGGCAACGTGCCGGGTGGATTCGAAGTCGCCATGACGCTGCCGGCCCGCGAGAGCACCGACGTGCCCTCGGCGAACGTGGCGACGACCGTGATGCGGTCGTGATCGGCGCATGATACGCACCGCGCGCGATCCCGACGCCCCCATGCGCGTGTTGATCGTGGACGACGAGGCGCCGGCGCGTCGTCGCCTTGCGACGTTGCTCGCCGCCGACAGTACGGTCGAGATCGTTGGCGAAGCCGAGGACGGCCCGTCGGCCGTCGTCCAGATCGGCGCACTCGCGCCCGACCTCGTGTTGCTCGACATCCGCATGCCGGGCCTCGATGGCTTCGAGGTCATCGAGGCGCTCGGCTCCGCGATGCCGCCGGTCGTCTTCGTGACGGCGTACGACGAGCACGCCCTCCGCGCCTTCGACGTGCGCGCGATCGACTACCTGCTCAAGCCGGTGGAATCGCCACGGTTGCGCGCGGCCGTCACGCGAGCTCGGCAATTGCGCGACGCGAGCGCCGCCGACCGCCGACATCGGCATGCTGCCGTCGCGGCCGTTGCGGCGGAGCAGGCACGCCCGCTGCAGCGGCTACTCGCGCAGGATGCTCGTGGTGAGGCCGCGCTCGTCAGCGTCGATGACCTCGTGCTCGCGCGCGCGCAGCGCAACTACGTGTCGCTCCGGACAGCGACGGCCGAGTTCCGCGTGCGCGGCACGATCGCGGCGCTCGAGGAACGCTTCGATCGCAAGGAGTTCCTGCGCGTCAACCGATCCGACATCGTGCGCCTCGCCGCCATCACGCGCCTCGCGGCGTGGTCGCACGGTGACTATCGCATCGAGCTGCCCGGCATCGCGCTGCTCTGGAGCCGTCGCTATCGCGCGCGGGACGCGGCCCAGTTCGATCTCGCTCGCGAGCGCACACCCGAGGCTCAGGGCAGCGCGTAGGCCACGACCTGGTCCGAGAGTCCGGTGCCGTAGTCGCCGTGGCCACCCGCGGCAATCACGACGTACTGCTTGCCGCCGATGCGGAACGTCATCGGGGTCGCTTGTCCGCCAGCCGGGAGCTTGACCTTCCAGAGCTCGCGCCCCGTCTCGATGTCGAACGCGCGCAGCATCTCGTCGCGCGCCGCGGAGATGAAGACGAGACCCCCCGCCGTCGCGAGCGAGCCGCCGACGTTCGGCGTGCCCCACGCCGCAGCCTCGTTCCCCTCGGGGAGTTTGGGCTCGCGGCCGAGTGGATGCTCCCACTTGGTCGTGCCGGTGGCCAGGTCAATCGCGGTGATCATGCCCCATGGTCCCTTCACGCAGGGCAGGCCGGCGCCGCTCACCCAGACGGCGCGATCCATCACGAACGGCGTGCCGCGCATGTTGCCGCCTCTCTCGCCGGGCGCACGCGCGCGCAGCTTGACCCACGCCGCCATGCGCATCGTGTTGACCACGAGCAGCTGGCGCTCCGGGTCGAACGTCACCCCGCCCCAGTTCACGCCACCTCCATAGAAGGGATACGACAGCGTGCCCTGCAGTGACGGCGGCGTGAAGATCCCCTCGTTCCGGTAGCCGCGGAACTGCTGCAGGCACTGTGCGCGCGCCTCCGGCGTGGGCGCCCAGATGTCCTCCTCGCGGAGCGCCGCCGTGGGATGCAGGCGGAAGGCGGCGAGCGCTGGGAAGGGCTGTGTCGGCGATGTCGTCTCGCCGGCCATCGTGCTCGTGGGCACGGGGCGCTCTTCGACGGGAAAGAGCGGCTTGCCCGTCTCCCGGTCGAGCACGTACACGAACCCCATCTTCGTGGCCACCACGACCGCGGCAATCACGCGCCCATTCCGCCTGAGGTCGATGAGCGTGGGCTGCGACGCCACGTCGTAGTCCCAGAGATCGTGGTGGACCACCTGGAAGTGCCAGCGCACCGCGCCCGTGGTCGCATCGAGCGCGACGACGCAATTCGAGAAGAGGTTGTTGCCCGGCCGTTCGCCGCCGAAGAAGTCGGGACTGGCCGAGCCGGTCGGCACGAAGACGAGCCCGCGCGCCGAGTCGACGGCGAGCGGCGCCCACGCGTTCGCGGCGCCGGTCTTGCGCGCGCCCTCGGGGCTCCACGTCTCGTAGCCGGGCGTGTTGGGCGAGCGCGGAATCGGATCCCAGGCCCAGCGCAGCGCACCGCTCCGCGCATCGAAGGCGCGCACGGTGCCGTGCTCCATCTCGACGAGCCGGTTGTCGCCGATGGCCGAGCCGACGATGACGAAGTCCCCGATCACCACCGGTGGCGACGTCACGCCGTACTGCCCCACCTGTACCTGGCCCACCCCTTGGTCGAGGCGCACCATGCCATCGCTCCCGAACGCGGCGCACGGCTTGCCGTCGTTAGCGTCGAGCGAGAAGAGGCGGGCGTCGACCGTCGCGAAGAAGACGCGCTTGCGGCAGGCGAGCGCGCCCTCGGCGCCGTTCGCGCGAGCATCGCGCCAGAGCGCCACGCCACGTGAGACGAACCCCTCGTTGCGCTCGATGTTGAGCTTGAGCTTGGGATCGAAGCGCCAGAGCTGGCGTCCCGTGGCCGGATCCATGGCCACGACGCGATTGAGCGGCGTGGAGACGAAGAGCACGCCGTCCACCACGAGCGGCGTCGCCTCGAACTTGGTCGCGCCCGTGTGGCACTTGGCGCAGCCTTCGCGCGGACCCTCGTCCTTCATCTTGTGCTCGAGGTCCTTGGTGCTCACCTGCCAGGCGAGGGCGAGCTGCCCCACGTTCGTCCGGTTGATGTCGCTGAGTGGCGACCAGCGTGTGCCGCCCGCGTCGTTGCCGTACGCGGGCCAGCTGACGTCGGCCTTGGGGCTGGTTGGCGCGTCGAGCCGCGGGCGCGTGGTGCCTTGCGCGGAGAGCGCGGCGGGCAGTGCGAGCGCGATGAGCGGGGCGAAGCGCGAGCGTGGCGTCATGGTCGATCCGGTGAGGGTCACGCCGGAGTGTACGACCGTCGACGCATCAGGTGTCGTGTGCGGGACGAGCGGGACGCGCCGTGGTTCGAGCGGGACTACGCCGCGATCACCGGCAACGCGCGCTTGGCACGCAGCCCCGACTCGATCACGCCGCCGCCCACCAGCGCCTCGCCGTCATACAGCGCCACCGACTGTCCCGGTGCGATCGCCTGCACGCCGCTCGTGAGCGCGAGTTCGATTTCGTGTCCGTCGTCGCGCACGAGCGTGGCCGGCACGAGCGGCGCGCGGTGTCGCACGCGCGCACCGAACACGCTACCCACGGCGGGTCGCGCAGCGAGCCAGTTCACTTCGCGCGCCACCACGCCATGTCCCGTGAGCGACGCGCGCGGCCCGATCACCACCGTGCGCGTCGCCGCCTCGATCGACAGCACGAACATCGGCTCCGCGAATCCCGCCGGCAGTCCCTTGCGCTGCCCCACGGTGAATCGCACGAATCCGTCGTGCGTCCCCACGCGGCGGCCATCTTCCAGCACGAGCGGCCCCGGCTGCAGTGCCGCGTGCTCCGTGCCCAACCGCGCTGCCACTACCTCGGCGTGATTCCCGTCCGGCACGAAGCAGATGTCCTGGCTCTCCGGCTTGCTCGCCACCATGCGGAGTCCCAGCTCGCGTGCCATGGCGCGCGTCTCCGCCTTGGTCCGATCACCGACCGGCAGGATCATGCGCGCGAGCATCTCGCGCCGGATCCCCCAGAGAAAGTAGCTCTGGTCTTTGGCCGGGTCCTGTCCCACGTGCAGCCGGCCGTCGATCATCCGCGCGTAATGTCCCGTCGCGATCCACGGTGCGTCGATGCGGTCCGCCGTTGCCACCAGGTCCGAAAACTTGGTGAACGTGTTGCAGCGCACGCACGGAATCGGCGTGCGGCCGCGCGCGTACTCCGCCACGAAGTCGTCCACCACGTCGCGCGCGAACGGCGCCTGCAGGTTGAGCACGTAGTGCGGCACGCCGATCCGCTCGCAGACGCGGCGCGCATCGTTCACGCTGTCGAGCGAACAGCACGGGCGATCCGGCACGTCGGCGCCGTCGTGATAGAGCTTCATCGTCGCGCCCACCACGTCGAAGCCCTGCTGCTTGAGCAGCGCGGCGCTCACCGACGAGTCGACGCCGCCCGACATGGCCACGAGCACGCGATCCCCGGGGCGTGGCCCCACTGCGCGCGCTTCGCTCATGCGGCGGCCCTCAGGCCAGGGCCATCCCGCGGGCCTTCGCCACGAGCGTCGGGAAGACCTGCACCACGCGATCGATCGCGGCATCGTCGGTCATCACGCCGAGCGAAAGCCGGACGGCCGCGGCCGCGATGTCGGAACGCACGCCGAGCGCCGCGAGCACATGCGACGGTTCCACGCTCCCCGACTGGCACGCCGAGCCGCCCGAACACGCGATACCGGCGAGGTCGAGCGCCATCAGCATCGATTCCGCGTCGGTTCCGGGTGCGGACACGTTGAGCACGTGCACCGCGCGCGGACCCTCGGCGCCATGCACGATCAAGTCGGGCACGGCCGCCATGAGCGCCGCCTGCAACCGGTCGCGCATCCGGCCCAGCCGCACGTGCTCAGTTTCGCGCTCCGCGATCGTCATTTCGGCCGCCACCGCGAGTCCCACGGCGAATGCGACGTTCTCGGTGCCGGGACGACGCCCGCGATCCTGTGAGCCACCGTGGAACAACGGTTCGAGCGGAGCGCCGCGGCGGATGAACAGCGCCCCGGTTCCCTTGGGCGCGCCGATCTTGTGGCCCGACATCGTCAGGTAGTCGACGGCGAGCTGCGCCGTGTTCACGTCCAGCTTGCCGAAGGCCTGCACGCCGTCGGTGTGGAAGAGCGCGCCGGCCGCCTTGGCCTGCTGCGCAAGTTCGGGAACCGGATTGATCGAGCCCGTCTCGTTGTTCACCCACATCACGGACACGACGGCGACGTCGCTCGTCATCGACTCGGCATAGCTCGCCCCGTCCACCTGGCCCGACGGCGTCATGCGCACGAGGCGCTCGGCGCCACCTTCGCGCGCGGCCTGGTGCGCTGCGGCCAACACCGCCTTGTGCTCGATCGGCGTCGTCACGACCGTCTTCCGCCCCTTCGGGCTCATGGCGTGGAACGCGCCGAGCACCGCGAGGTTATCAGCTTCGGTGCCGCCCGAGGTGAAGCAGACTTCGTCGGCCTTGGCGCCGAGACATCGGGCCACCCGTTCGCGCGCCTCGTCGAGTGCGGCGCGCGCTTCACGCCCCCAGCGATGCGTGCTGCTCGGGTTCCCGAAGCGGGGACCGAGATACGGGATCATCGCCTCGACGACCTCCGGACGGACCGGGGTCGTGGCGGCGTGATCGAAGTAGAGGGGTTCCGGCATGGCTGGAAAATAGCATCGGCTTGGGCCCACGTGTGAGGTGGCCGACCCCCCGGAGGAACCGCTAGTTTCCCCACACGAAAATGACTGACTCCGCGCCGCATCTCTCGGTCATCGTCCCGAGCTACAACAACGCCGACCGCCTGAGCGCGTCGCTCCGCGACCTCAAGGCGTTCTGTCATGCGCTCCCGTTCACGTGGGAGCTCATCATCGTCGACGACTGTTCCCCCGATCCCGCGGCCGCGCGCATCCTGCGCGACTTCGCGGAGGCCGAGCCCGGGGTCACGCTCATCCGCAACGAGCCGAACAAGGGGAAGGGCGCGAGCGTCGCGCGCGGCATGCTGGCGGCGCGCGGGGCGTTTCGCGTCTTCACCGATGTGGACCTCGCCTATCCGCCGTCCGAGGTGCTCGTGATCCTCAAGGCGCTCGAGGGCGGCGCCGATGCCGCGATCGCCTGCCGCGTGCACCCGAAGTCCACGTACATCATGAACGTCGGTTTCCTCAACTACATCTACACGCGCCACGTCATGAGCCGGATCTTCAACCGGATTGTGCGCACGGTGCTGCTGCGCGACGTGCTCGACACGCAGGCGGGTCTCAAGGGCTTCACGGCGAAGATGGCGGAGACGGTTTTCAAGCGTCTCACCATCGACCGCTTCGGCTTCGACGTCGAGGCACTGTTCATCGCGCAGCAGCACGGCGGCACGGTGGAGCAGTGCCCGATCACCTTCCGCTATGACAGCGAGCCGACGACGATGAGTTTCGCCGGCGACAGCGTGCAGATGCTCAAGGACATCGCGCACATCCGCATCGGTGGCTGGAGTGGCCGCTACGAGTAGCCCGCGACGCCTCGTGGTGAACGCCGATGACTTGGGCTTCACCGCCGGGGTGAATCGCGGGATCTTCGAGTGCGCCGCGGCCGGCACGGTCACGAGTGCGAGCGTGATGGTCAACACGCCGGGCTTCGACGACGCGATGGCAGGCAAGGGGAGCGTCCAGCTCGGCCTGGGCCTCCACCTGAATCTCATCGACGGTCGCCCACTCACGAAGGCGCCGTCGCTCACGGAGGCGTCAACCGGCGGCTTCCATCCGTTCGCGACCTTCCTTGCGCGCGCGACCGCGGGCGTGTTGGTCAAGCATGAAGTCGTCGCCGAAGTGACCGCGCAGCTGCAACGGCTGAGGGACGCGGGGGTCAGCATCACGCACATCGACAGTCATCGCCACACGCACGTGCACCCGATGGTCTGGCCGGCGGTCGTCGAGGCAGCGAAGGCGCACGGCGTGCGCGTCATCCGCATTCCGCGCGAGCCGATCGCGAACAACGCCGCCCGCGCGCGCGCGACGCTCTCCAAGCTGCTGCTCGGCGTCGCGATGACGGGCGGCGCGTCGTATGCGGCGGCCAAACGCGCGGGGCTCGCGACGGCGGATCACTTCCGCGGGATCTCGTCGCAGGGCGCCGCCGACGTCGTCGCGGATGTGCGCGCCGTGCTCGACAATCTCAAGCCTGGCGTCACCGAGCTGATGGTGCACCCGGGGTACGTCGATGACGCGCTGCGTGAGCGCGATGGCTACCTGGCGGAGCGCGAGGCGGAGGTCGCAGCGCTCACGTCACGTGTGCTGCGTGCGGCGATCCGTGAGAGCGGCGTGACGCTCGTCAGCTTTGCAGCCCGCTAGCCCGACGGACACGCACCGTGCGCGCTCGCCGCGCGCGCGCGATGCAAACAGCCTTGGCGGCTCAGGCCTTCCCCGGCCCGTACACCTTGGCCCGCACCGCCCACAACGCCGGAAAGAACCGCTGTGCCACCGTGCGATTCAGGTACTTGGCGCCGAGTGTGCCGCCCGTGCCGCCGGTGAGCGGTCCGATGATGCGCTCTACCAACTGAACATGCAGGAAACGCCACTTCGCGAACCCCTGTTCGTACTCGAGCAGCTCTTCCGCGAGCAGGAAGTGCGGCGTCGTCTCCTTCGCCGCGTAGACGCCCTCGAGCGTCACCCCCGCCTTCTCCAGCATGCCCTCGTAGAGCGCCTGCAGCGTCGGGCGGTCGAGCGCCGCCTGCACGAGTGGCGGAATCGGCCCGTGCTCCTTGAGCACCTGGATGAAGTGCTCCTCGCGGAGACCCGAGGCCGCCTCGATCGCGCGGAACTGGTCGCTCTGCGATCCGCTCGACTTGCCCAGGTAGCCGCGGAACTCCGCGAAGCGCTGCGGCGGCAACGTGTCGAGTGCGGTCAGCGATTGCGCCACGATGCTCATCAGTCCGTTCAACCGCTTGAGCGTGTTGAGCGCCGCCAGCGAGTCCGCCGCAACCATGTGCGACACGAGATGGTCGATCTCGTGGAGCATCACCTTGAACCACAGCTCGCTCGACTGGTGCACGACGATGAAGAGCAGCTCGTCCGGATGCACGGGCGTGGACTGCGGCACCTGCAGCGCGAGCAGCTCGCTCAGCTTGAGGTAGGTGGGATACGAGATCGCGTCGTCGGCGTGCGTGTCCATGCGGATTCCCTAGAAGGTGGCCACGCCCAGCGTGGCGACGTCATCCACGCGCATCGTCTCGGCCGTCCAGAACGGCTCGCCGTAGCGCGTGCGGATCATCGAACCGTAGTGCGCCGCCTGATGGCGGATGATGTCGTAGAGCGGCTCGCCATTCGGGTAGACTTCGCCCGCCTGGATGAGGCCGTCGAATTGCGACGCGTAGCACTTGATCGCCTCGAGCTTGCGCTCGAACTGTTCCGTGATGTCCACCACGAACGTCGGCTTCTCGTCGTGCTCGCGGTACGCGATGGCGTGCAGCACCTTGTGCGGCCGGAAGGGCGGCAGCTCGGGCGCCACCTTGGCGATGCCGGCAATGAAGCAGGCGTCGCGCACGAGCGCACCGGCCACGTGGTGGTCCGGGTGCCGGCCGCGCAGCGCCGGCGCGATCACCACGCGCGGCTTGAGCCGGCGAAGCGCGAGCGCGAGCAATGCGCGCGTCTCCGGCGTGTTGAGCAACCCGGCGTCCGGCAGGCCGAGGGTTTCGCGCACCGTGAGCCCCATGATCACGCCAGCCTTCTCGGCCTCGGCGCCCCGCAGCAAGACGCTGCCGCGCGTGCCCGTCTCACCGGCCGAGAGGTCGAGGATGCCAGTCGCGCGGCCGCGATCATGCGCCGCGATCAGCGTGCCCCCGCACAACAGCTCGGCGTCGTCGCGATGCGCAACAATGGCGAGAACGTCGAGGGGCGTCATGTCGCTCAATCTACGGCGCAGCCGTCGGCGTAGCGACCGATGTCATCGTGAGCGCTGACGTTTGCGAGCGACGGTGCATGACACGTGACTGCTGTCGGACGACGGATGACACGCGCCGATTGTGTGGCGTCGATCAGGCCGGCTGCTGCGCCCAGTCGCGCGGCTTGAGCATCTCCACCAACCGCGCCTCGATGCTGCCCGGCTCCCACACCGGACTGTACTCCCACGCTGCGAGCGGCGGCAAGCTCATCAGCACGCTCTCCACCCGCGCGTTCGTGTGCAGCCCGAAGTGCGTGCCGCGGTCGTACACGAGGTTGAACTCCACATACCGCCCGCGCCGCCACAACTGCAGGTGCCGCTCGCGCTCATCGCTCGGCTCTGACTTCCGCCGTTCGACAATTGGTGCGTACGCCGTCGCCAATGACTGTCCAACTGCCGCCGTGAACGCGAAGAGTGCATCGAGTCCGAGCTTGCTCTGGTCCTCGTCCGGCCGCAGGTGGTCGAAGAAGATGCCACCGACGCCGCGCGCCTCGCGGTTGCGATGGGGAATCGTGAAGTACTCGTCGCACCACGGCTTGAAGCGCGCGAAGAAGCTCGCGTCATGCGCGTCGCAGATCGACTTGAGCGCCCGGTGGAAGTGCGCCGCGTCGGCCTCGTGCGGATACGTCGGCGTGAGATCCGTGCCGCCGCCGAACCAGTGGTCCATGCGATTCCCCGCGGCGTCGGTCAGTTCGAAGTAGCGCACGTTCAGGTGCACCGTTGGTACGCGCGGACTGCGCGGATGCACCACGAGGCTGACGCCCGCGGCGAAGAAATCGGTGGAGCCCGCAGCCGCGCCGCGTCCGCCCAATCGCTCCGCCGCTTGCGCGGGCAGCGTCCCCATCACGATCGAGCGATTGAGCCCCGCCTTCTCGAAGAGCGCGCCGTCGGTCATGACGCGCGCGAAACCACCGCCGCCACCCTCGCGGTCCCAGCGATCTTCGCGGAAGGTTGCATGCCCGTCGAGTCGCTCGAACAACGCGCAGAGGAAATCGTGGATCCCCTCGGCCCACGCCATCGCGCGCTCGCGCGCGCCTCCCGCCGCTGCGCCCGGGGCAGGAGCCCCGGCGTCCCGCGTCACGCCAGCAGGGCCGACGAGCGGCCGTACGGCGCAGTCCCGCTCGCTGGAGCCGATGCGGCGGGTGCCGTCCACTCGCGCACCGTGTCGATGAACGCGCGCGCACTCTCGACCGGCGTCTCCGGCAGGATGCCGTGGCCGAGGTTGGCGATGTAGCCGGTGGAACCGAAGGCATCGAGCATCTTGCGCGTGCGGTGCGCCACGAACTCCGGCTTCCCGAAGAGCAGCGACGGATCGAGGTTGCCCTGCAGCGCCACGCGATGCCCGGCCAACCGCTTCCGCACGTCCGACGGCTCCTGCTGCCAGTCGATGCCGAGCACGTCGCAGCCCGTGGCTTCGATGAGATGCTCGAGCGCCCAGCCCGCGCCGGGCGCGAACACCGTCACCGGCACGCCGGCCGTGCGCGCGATCGCGCACGAACGCGCCAGGTACGGCAGCGCGAACTGCCGGAACTCGGCCGGCGCCAGCGCGCCCGCCCACGAGTCGAAGAGCTGCACCGCCTGCGCGCCCGCGCGCACCTGCGCCACGAGGAAGTTGCCGACGACGGTCGCGAGCCTCGAGAGCAGCGCGTGCGCCATCTCCGGCGCCTCGACCAGCATTCGCTTCGCGACGTGGAAATTCTTCGTTCCCTTGCCCTCGACCATGTACGACGCGAGGGTCCACGGCGCGCCCGCGAAGCCGATCAACGGCACCTGGCCGTTCAATTCGCGACGCGCGAGCCGCACGCCATCGAGCATGTAGCGCAGGTCGGTTTCGACATCGACCTCGCGCAGTCGCTCCAGGTCCGCCGCCTTGCGGATCGGATCCGGGAACTGCGGCCCGATCCCCTCGTCCATGTGCAGCTCCATCCCGAGCGCCTGCGGCACGACGAGGATGTCGCTGAAGATGATCGCCGCGTCCACGTGCAGCAGCTCCACCGGCTGCAGCGTCACCTCGACGGCGAGTTCCGGCGTGCGGCACATCGTGAGGAAGTCCGACTTGGCACGCACCGCGCGATACTGCGGGAGGTAGCGGCCGGCTTGGCGCATCATCCACACCGGCGGCCGTTCGGTGACTTCACCGCGGGCTGCGCGCAGGAAGAGGTCGTTCTTGAGGGCGACGGCCGGGGCTGTCGCGAGTCCGTCCGTCAAACTCAGGCTCCCTGCACCCGCGTGGCGCTCTCGCGGGCCACCACCGGCGCGATCGTATGGGACCGTCCGCTGAGACCCTGCCGCACGCCATGCTCGGCGAACAGCTGGTCCATCGTGAGCATCAGGTCGTCGAGCGTCTCGCCGCGCTGGATCGCATTGCGGAGCGCAGCCATCGGGCGAGCGAGCAGCTTGGCCACGATGCGGTCGGCCGTGCGCACCGCCACGGCGTCGTCGCCAGCGGCGAACGCCACCTCGCGGCGCGCCACTTCCACGAGCGCGTCGTGCAGCGGGCGGATGACGGCGCGCGCCGCTGCGGCCGACGACCACTCCATGAAGTTCGCCAGTTCGTCCTCGACGATCGAGCTCGCCGACGGCACCGCAGCGCGGCGCGCCTCCTCGGCGGCCACGATCGGCGTGTGCAGCTGGTCGAGATCCACCAGCGTGAGCCCCTCAAGAGTGCGCACGGACGACTCGATGTTGCGCGGCACGGAGAGGTCGAGCAGCACGAGCGGGTAGCCCGCCGTGCCGCAGTTCTCGCGGCACTCGCGCAGCAGCTCGGCCTTGACCAGCGGCAGCTCCGCACCCGTCGCCACGATGGCCGCGTCGGCCATCGCCAGTTCGAGGTGCATCGCGTCCCACGGCGCCGCGCGCCCGCCCACGGCGTTCGCCAACTCGACGGCGCGGCTCATCGTGCGGTTGAGCATCACGACGTCCTGCGCGCCGAACTTCTTGAGCTGACGGATCGCGCGCTCGCCCGTCTTGCCGCAGCCCACCACGACCACGCGCGCATGCGCGAGCGAGCCGAAGCGGTGCAGCACCATCGCGGCCGCTTCGGCGCCGATCGAGTTGCGGCCGGCGGAGAGCGATGTCTCGGTGGCCACGCGCTTGCCCGCGCGCAATGCGGTCTCGATCAGGCGGTGGAGCACGGGACCCGCAGTTCCGCGCCCGTTCGCCAACCGGTACGCCGTCTTGAGCTGGCCCAGAATCTGCCCGTCGCCGAGCACCTGGGATTCGAGGCCGGCGGCCACGCGCAGGATGTGCCGGGCAACATCGATGCCGCTCCGACGCCTGGCGATCTGCAGCAGCGAGTGTGCCTCGCGCCGGCTCCCCATCCAGCGGCGCGCCAGCGACTGCGTCAGCTGCTCCAGCCCTCCGGTCCGTCCCCTTCCCGTCCAAGCGTAGAGCTCGGTGCGATTGCAGGTCGAGATCAGCGCCATCTCGCGCATCACCTCATCCCGCGGCGCACCGTACAACGCCTCGAGCCGCTCCTCCGTGAGGTGGAAACGCTCGCGCGTTGCAACATCAGCGGAATGGAAGTCGACTGCGATCGAAATCAGCATCGATTCCTGATGATCGTGGATGGGGAGGCCTACCTAAACGGACGGCGCGGCTGGGAACAAAAGTGTCATGCGGACAGGACACCCGCTAGGTGTCCAATGTTTTTCAGAAAGATGCGAATGTGGGCGAGCGGCCGCGCGACAACCAGACGTTTACACATGTAAGCCTCGAACGTCAATACCTGCACGTCGCGGTCCTTGCAGATCGTCACGAATCGCTCGCGCCGGCTGTCATTCGAGTACCAGAATCGCTGCATGATGTCGAGGATCCAGAAGACCTGACCGTGCTCGCGCATGAACCGGCGACGCGCCATGCGCAGCAGGCGCGGGTCGCGCTGGCGCTCCGCCGCGATCACCGCCTCCGCCGCCCGGCGTCCACCGGTCATCGCGTAGAAGATTCCCTCGCCGCTCGCCGGCGCCACGACACCCGCCGCGTCGCCCGCGAGAATCACGTCGCGTCCATTGTCCCAGCGCGAGAGCGGCCTGAGCGGAATCGGCGCTCCCTCGCATCGCACGGTTTCCACGTCGGCCAGGCCCATCTCCGCGCGCAACCGGGCCACGGCGTCGCGCAGCTTGAACCCCTGCTGCATGCTCCCCGTGCCGATCGACGTCGTCTCGCCGTGCGGAAAGACCCACGAGTAGAAATCGGGCGACCAGCGTCCGTCGTAGTAGACATCGGCGCGTGCAGGACCGAAGGCCTCGCTTTCATTGGTCGGCGACTTCACCACCTCGTGATACGCGAAGACGTGGGAGGCCGCGTTCGCGACTTCCGGCATCGCGTCGCGCGCTACCGACGAGAGCGCACCGTCGGCGCCCGCGATCCACGTGGCCCGCAGCGCTTCGGTCTCGCCGCTCCGCGAACGTCCGCCCACATAGTGCACCGTCGCACGCCCGTGGGCCTCACGCGTGATCGACTGAAAGATCCCCGTGCGCCGCTCCGCGCCCGCGGCGCGCGCGCGCTCGCGCAGCCACTCATCGAACACCCCGCGATCGACCATGCCCACGTAGCCCGTGCCGACCGGGATGTCGACGCGCTCGCCGCGCGGCGACACCATCCGCGCCGTGTCGACGCGCGCCACCATCAGCGAATCGGGCACCGCGAAATCCGCGAGCAGCTGGGGCGGCACGGCCCCCCCGCACGGCTTGATGCGCCCTGCCTTGTCGAGCAGGCACACGGAGAGGCCCTCGCGCGCGAGCTCGTGCGCGGCGGTGGCGCCGGCTGGACCGCCACCGACCACCACCACGTCGAAGTCGCGGCGCTCGAGGGCGCCGCTCGTCGCATGCGTCATCGGCTGCTCGACGGCGCCGCTCGTCGCGTGCGTCATCAGCTGATCGCCGCCAGCATCGCGTCGCCGTCGGCCGTCGCGAGGCGGACCCGTGCCTCGGTGCGCGCCGTGGCCTTGAGCGCGAACACCGCGGCGACCGCAAAGAGCACCGCCTCCACCGCGAACACGGCCACGTACCCGCCGGTGGACGAACCCAGCATGCTGCGGGCGACGTCGCTGCCGGCCGCGCCGAGGAAATTGCCCGTGCCCATCGCCACCGCCTGGGCGGCACCGAAGACGCCCATGCGGAGACCGGCCTTGCCGTCGGTCTTGTCGACGGTGAGCGCCATCATCGAGGCGAGCGCGCCGATCGAGTACATGCCGTTGCCGAAGCCCAGCCCGACAAGGGTCGCCCTCAGCACGAGCGCGCTGCCCGTGAGTGGCGAGAGCGCGAGCAGCACGAAGAACGCTGACGACATCACGCATCCCGCGCTCGCCCACTTGCTCGACGTGCCGAACCGTGGCGCCATGGCGGCCGTGGCGAGCATGCCGAAGAGCAGTCCCTGCTGGTGATTGCCCGACACCGCCGTCGACTGCGCCGGCGTCATGCCGAACACCATGCCGGCGAACGGCTCGAGGATCAGGTCCTGCGCACTGTACGCGAACATCGCGAGCCCGATGAACCAGCAGAAGCTGCGGGCGGTGGGATCGGCCCAGACGGCGCGCAACGCCACGCGGAACTCGGTGTCGCGCTTCACGCCCTCCACGGGGGCGGCCACCGGCGGCGCGGCGCGCTCGAGCCCGCGCACGGCGAGCACCGCCACGACGAACGCCGCCGTGGCCACCATGGCCGTGACCTGCACCAGGCGCTCGTACGAGAAGGGCACGAGCAGCCGGCTCACCGACACCGTCGTGACGATGAAGCCCGAGATCATCATGATCCAGACGAGCGCCGCCGCGCGTGCGCGACGCGCCGGCGCCACTCGTTCGGCGAGCAGCGCGAGCAACGGCGTCCCCGCCGCGCTCACGCCCGCGCCGATGCCGAGGAAGCAGAACGTGGCTGCGACGAGTCCCCACAGGCGCGACGTCGCGATCGTCGCCGTGGCCGCCGACGCACCAACCCCCGCGAGCGCGAGCAGCGCCATGCCTCCGATGATCCACGCCTCGCGCCGTCCCGTCACGTCGGAGCCATGACCCATGCTCGGCCGCAGGCCGAACTGGATCACGTTGTGCGCCGCCACGAGCAGTCCGGGCACGAGCGCGGGCAACGCGAGCTCCACCACCATCACGCGATTGACGGTCGACGTCATGAGCACGACCACCGCGCCGATCGAGGCCTGCACCAGGCCGATGCGCACGATGTGCGGCCAGCGGAGCCCCACCTGCGCTTCCTCAGCCATGGAGCAGGGGCGAGGCGCGCAGCGCGAGCGCCGCGACGAGCATGCCAAGGACCTCGAGCGGCACGCCCGCTGCGGAGAGCCAGAGCGCCCGTTCCACCGGCGACGCGATGAAGCGATGCATCATGCGCGCCTGCACGAGGATGAGGGCGAGCAGCACGAGCGCGTGGCCCCACATGCCCCACGCGAAGAGCAGCCCCATCACGCCGAGTTGGCTCATGAGCATGATCGTGCTCGCGATGCGCGCCGCCTCCACTGCGCCGTGCAGCACGGGCAGCGAGTTGACCCCCATCTGTCGGTCACCCTCGATGGCCTTGAAGTCGTTGAGCGTGAGGATGCCGTGCCCCGCGAGGGAGTAGAGGCCGATGCACCACCACTGCGCGGCCGTCGGCATCTGCCCCGTGAACACGACGATGCCGGTCAGCCACGCGAGTCCCTCGTAGGCCAGCCCGACCGCGGCATTGCCCACCCAGCCGTTCTGCTTGAAGCGGAACGGCGGCATGCTGTAGCCCCACGCGAGCGCGAGCGCGAAGCCGGTGGCGATCATCCCGAGTGTGCCGAACACCGACGACCACGCGAGCGCGAGCAGCGACCAGACGATCGCGATGTAGAGCCCCCACCGTCCGGGAATTCGTCCCGAGGGAATCGGGCGATTCGGTTCGTTGATCGCATCGACGTGCCGATCGAACCAGTCGTTGACCGCTTGACTGCTCGCGCAGACCAGCGGGCCGCAGAGGAAGATGCCGCCCGCGAGCGTCCACCCCTTGCCGGAGAAGGACGCCCCCGACGACGTCACGCCGCAGAGGAATGCCCACATCGGCGGGAACCAGGTCACCGGCTTGAGCAGTGTCAGCACGGCGCCCGGCGCGGGCAACCGGCGCAACTCGCGCGTCGGCTCACCGGTCGGACGGATGGCGGCGGAACTCACGACGTCAGGGCTCGACGTCGCCGACATGAGCGTCAGCGCTGTTGAGGAGCTGGTAGCGACGCAGCTTCACGTAGAGGCTCTGCCGGCTCACGCCAAGCAGCTCCGCGGCGGACGTGCGATTGTCCTTCGTGAGATCGAGCGCGGCGCCGATGAAGTGTCGTTCCACGAGGTCGATCGTGTCGCGCACCAGCTCGCGTAGCGACACCTGCCCCACGAGGCGCGTCAGGTGCTCGACCGCGCGCGAGATGTCGCGCACGGCCTCAGGTCCCGCCGCCGAACGACGGCCGAGGTCGCGGATCACCCAGCCCACGCACGGCACCTCACCCTCGTCCGACCACACCGCCGAAACCTCGACCTCGCTCAACGCGCCATGGTGGCCGCGCGCACTCGTTCGCGCGAGGCGCACCACGCCGTGTTCCTTGAGCGCGGCGAGATACCCGCTCACATCGGCTCCATCGTGGCCGAGCCAGCGCGCCAACGGCAGTCCCACCGCTTCGGCATCGCGTGACACGTTGGCCAGATCGAGGAATGCCGCGTTGGCCGTGAGGATCTGGCCGCCGAAATCGGTGACGACGAAGGCATCGGGGGCGTGCTCGAGCAGTTCGCTCAAGGGCGGACGCTCCGCGCCATCCTCGCTCACGAGGCGCAGCAGCATCACGGTGCCGGTTTCCTGGCGGAAGCAGGTCGCCGATGCGGTGAACGGCATGCCCGTGACCTTCATCTCGGCGCGCTCGGTCTCCGAACGGCCGGTCGCGCGCGCTTGCGCGAGCATCGCGGTAAGCTGGCCCACGTCCGCGCTGCGCACGCCGACGGGAAAGGTCTGTCCCACGAGGGCATCGGCGTCGACTGCGAAGAGCGAGAGCGCCGCGCGATTGGCGTCGACGATGCGATGCGTGTCCGCATCGAGCACGAGGATCGCCTCGCTCGCCATCTGGAAGAGGTGGCGATAGCGCGTCTCGGCATGTCGCAGCCGCCAATGGTCGCGCTCCATCGTCTCCTGCGCCGACACGAGCCGCTGCTGCAATGCGGAGAGGGCGCGGAGATCGCGCCCGACCACCACCAGCCGTCGGCCGCGCACGCGGATCGCCGAATACTGCACGGGGAAATCGGTCCGACCGCTCTGCGGGTGGTTGAGCTGCCGCCGGCGCGCGCTGCCGCGCTGCGTGCCTTCCGCGATCAGCGCCTCCGCCTTGCCCCGCGTCTCCACCGTGACGACCTGCGCGAGCGTGCGGCCGACCCAGCCCTGCGTGTCGAGCGTCTCGCCCTCGACCGGATTGATGCGGACGTCCTCGATCACGCCGCACGCATCGAGCGTGAGCGCGAAATCACCTCCGACCGTCAGCAGGTCCGCGGCGACGACGGCATCCATCTCGTCGAACGCGGTGCCGGGTGGCAACGGCGGCCGGGAGGCCATGACGGACGCGGTCCTCTGGCTCACGCGGAGGGAGAGTCAGTCGCGTCCCGGAGGAGGCCCCGGGCGAGCGCCGGCGCGGCACGTGCATCGAGCGCGATGCCATCGGCGCCGATCACGCGCCACGCATCGGGATGCTGTTCGAAGCATGGTCCTCCGACGATGACCTTGACGCGTTGATTGCGCGACACCGAGCGCAGTTCAGTGATCAATGCGGCCATCTCGCCCAGTCGGCGTTCCGACCCGACCGAGAAGCCCACGACGTCGAGGTTGTCACGGCGCACCTCGGCCAGCGCATGTCGCGGCGACACGGGAGGCCCGAGCACCACTTCCCATTCGTCGCGCGCAAAGAATTCGGCCGCGATGAGCAATCCGAGCAGGTGCTGTTCACCGTCGGCGCATGAGAGCAGCACCTTGCCGACCAGCGGCCGGTCGGCGCCCGTGCCGCGGAGCCCCCGCGCGCCGGTGAGGTCGTGGAGCGCCCGCTGGATCCGTCCCAGCGACACGGTCACGGCGACGAAGTCGCACGCGTCGACTTCCCAGAGCTCACCCATGTGGCGCGCCGTGGGCGCGAGCAGGTCGAGCATCAGCGTCTCGGAGAGCACTCCGCCGGCGAGCAGGGCGCGAACGCGCGCGTTCGCCGCCCCGTCATCGTCGCCCAGCAGGTCCCTGGTGAACCCCTCCAGGTCGGAGGCCACGATTGGGGTGCCGGCCACCATCCCGGCAGCCGTGGCGTTCGGCGGCGACGTACGGTGGGCGAGCAGGAGGCGCGGCAGGAGCACCTCTTCAATAGTACGGGAGAGCCCACGGTTGGCGGACGCGCCAGCGGCGCGAACCTCGTCGGACACCCTCCAACTCGTCGTCATGCAGCCGCTCCCCGGGTCCGGAGTCAAGCGTTCACGCCGTCGGACACGCCTCGAACTGGGGTCGAGCGAGCCGTTCGATCGAACGGCGCAATAATCCGCGCGGACTCGGGTGTTGTCAACGGCAGGCTTACGTCACGTCTGCTTGACACCCCCCGCAATGGCACCACCGGCGCGCCCACAAGGCGAGCCCCGAGCTCATGCAGCGCCTGCTCGGCACCGCCTCGCTCACCTCCCAGAACAACGATTCGGTGGATCTGGGCGCCACGGACATCGACCAGTACGTCGAAAGCCTGGGCGGCATGCAGCGGGTGGCCGAACGTGCGCGCGGCGAGGCGATTCCGGTGTACCTTGGGGATCATACCACCGGGTCCGGGAAGGTCCGCACGCTCACGGAACAGGTGGCGCTCGAAACGCGGACCCGCATGCTCAACCCCAAGTGGTACGAAGCCCAGCTGCAGACGGGCTACGAGGGGGTGCGCAACCTCGCCGGGCACGTGACCACCACGTTCGGGTGGTCGGCCACGGCGGGCGAGCGGTCGGTGCCGCAGTGGGTCTACACCGACATCTCGAAGACCTTCGTGCTCGACCCGGAGATGCGCGCGCGTATCTCCCGCATGAATCCCGCGGCGGCCTCGGGGATGGCCCAGCGGTTGCTCGAGGCGACGGACCGCGGATTCTGGCGACCCGATGCGGACACCCTCGCGCAATTGCGCGAGGCCGCAGCCGAACTGGAAGACCGACTCGAAGGCGTGACCGCATGATGCACGGCATGTTCCGCACGACGCAGCACTCCTGGCACCATTGAGGCTCGCATGGCCACGTCCGTGAAGTTGCCGATCATCGAAGCCGGCCTCGACGGTGAGGGCTCGCTGCAGGTGCACCTCGATCCCAACCAGAAGATCGAGGGCGCGCTCGTGCTCGCCGTCTACGGCAAGGGCGGCATCGGCAAGAGCACCACGTCGTCCAATCTCTCGGCCGCGTTCTCCAAGCTCGGCAAGCGCGTCCTGCAGATCGGCTGCGATCCGAAGCATGACAGCACCTTCACGCTGACCAAGCGCATGGTGCCAACCGTCATCGACGTGCTCGAGTCGGTCGACTTTCACGCCGAGGAGCTCAAGCCCGAGGATTTCGTGTTTCCCGGCTACGGCGGGGTGCAGTGCATCGAGGCCGGCGGGCCGCCGGCGGGTACGGGCTGCGGCGGCTACGTCACCGGCCAGACGGTGAAGCTGCTCAAGGAGCATCACCTGCTCGAGGACACCGACGTCGTCATCTTCGACGTGCTCGGCGACGTGGTCTGCGGCGGCTTCGCGGCGCCACTCCAGCACGCGCACTACTGCCTCATCGTCACGGCCAACGACTTCGACTCGATCTTCGCGATGAACCGCATCGTCGCCGCGATCCAGGCCAAGTCGAAGAACTACAAGGTGCGCCTGGGCGGCGTGATCGTGAACCGCAGCAAGGACACCGACCAAGTGGACAAGTTCAACTCGCGCGTCGGCCTCTCGACGATGGCACACTTCCAGGACGTCGACGCGATCCGACGCAGCCGGCTCAAGAAGTGCACGATCTTCGAGATGGAGGACGCGCCGGACGTGATCGAGGTGCAGCAGGAGTACCTGCGCCTCGCGCGCAACATGCTCGAGTCCGTGCAGCCGTTGTCGGCGGAGTCGCTCAAGGATCGCGAGATCTTCGACCTGCTGGGGTTCGATTGAACGAGACGCTGCGCACGGGTGAGCTGCCGGAAGCATACGCCGAGCGGCGCGCCTGGTTGACCGAGTACTTCGATCGCACCGCGGTGCGCGCGTGGGAGCAGCTCACGAGCGATGCGCCCGTGTCCGGCATCCGGCGCACGGTGCGTGCAGGCCGCGACCGCATGCGCGAGACGTTGCTCTCCTACCTGCCGTCCAAGCTCAAGGGAATGCGCATCCTCGATGCCGGCTGCGGCACCGGTGCGCTCGCCGTGGCCCTCGCGCGTCGTGGCGCCGAGGTGGTGGCCACCGACCTCTCGCCGACGCTCGTGCACCTCGCGCGGGAGCGCTCGCAGGAAAGCCAGTTGCCGACCGCGATCCAGTGGTCCGCCGGCGACATGCTCGACCCGACGCTCGGCACCTTCGACTACGTCGTCGCGATGGACTCGCTCATCCACTATCCGGCGCCCGCGTTGCTCGCGGCGCTCGGCACGCTCGCTGGCCGCACGCGCCGCGGCATGGTGGTGACCTTCGCCCCGCGCACGCCCCTGCTGGCGACGATGTGGGCGGTGGGGAGGATGTTCCCCCGCGCTGATCGTGCGCCTCGCATCGAACCGATCAGCGAGCGGGAGATGCGCGAGGGCATCGGGAGCGGCGCGGGCTTCGCGGGCTGGCGTGCAGGACGCACGCAGCGCATCGTCAATGGGTTCTACACTTCGCAGGCGTTCGAGCTCGTCGGGCCGAATGCCGTGACCTCTGGAGGCGTGTCGTGACCGAACCATCCGTGGTGGTGGTGGCCGCTTTGGGCGCGGTTCTCGTGCTGGGGGCGTGGCTCGTCTGGCGCCGCCAGGTGGAGGTGTCCTGCGAGATCGACCTCGAGTCGACCCACGACCACTTCCACGCCCACGTCTCGCTCGACGGCGTCGAGGTGCACGAGGGCGACGAGGTGGTGGTGCATGGTGCGCCGACGCAGATCGCGTTCGGCGAGGTGCGCACCGTGAAGGCGCGCGCGACGGTGCACCAGGCCTCGTGGCCGCGCCGGGTGCTGCAGCGCGTCCTCGGCACCTCCGAGATCACGGGACTCTACGAAGTCGGCTTCGAGGGCTAGACATGTACGATACGGCCACCCGGGCGCCCGTCAACGAACAGACGAAGGCGGCCCAGCAGGACGCGGCGCTCAATCCGCGCTTCTACACCACCGACTTCGCCGAGATGGACCGGCTCGACGTGAGCCGCTTGCGCGCGCAGTGGGACGAACTCGTGGCGGAGTTCCGCCGCGATCCGAACAAGGATCACTTCAAGCGGAACGCGGACTTCGACGCCGATTTCGCCGGCTGGGATCCGAAGCTGCGCGAGCAGTTCATCGATTTCCTCGTCAGTTCGGTGACGGCCGAGTTCTCGGGCTGCATTCTCTACGCCGAGATCAAGAAGCGCGTCAAGAACCCGGACGTGCGCGAACTCTTCGGCCTAATGAGCCGCGACGAGGGCCGGCACGCCGGCTTCATGAACCACACGCTCAACGACTTCAACGTGGCGGTGGACCTCTCGTTTCTCACCAAGGCCAAGAAGTACACGTACTTCCAGCCCAAGTTCATCTACTACGCCACGTACCTGAGCGAGAAGATCGGCTACGCGCGCTACATCACGATCTACCGCAACTTCGAGAAGCAGCCGGACAAGCGCTTCCACCCGATCTTCAAGTGGTTCGAGAACTGGTGCAACGACGAGTTCCGGCACGGGGAGGCGTTCGCCGTCCTGATGCGCGCGAACCCGCAGTTCCTCGAGGGCAAGAACCGCCTCTGGATCCGCTTCTTCCTGCTTGCGGTCTTCGCCACCATGTACGTGCGCGATCACCTGCGCCGGCCATTCTTCGCGCAGATGGGCATCGACGTCGATGACTTCGATCGTCGCGTCATCAAGCTGACCAACGAGATCTCGCGCCAGGTCTTCCCGGTCACGATGGACACCGACAACCCGCGCTTCTGGGAGCTGCTGCAGGAGATGTACGAGAACACCATCGCGATCCACGCGGCGGAGAAAGCCGGTGGCTTGGGCGGCACGCTCAAGGCCAAGGCGCTGATGCTCGCCAACGGCTTCGCGTTCGTGAAGCTGTTCTTCATGCGCCCGGTGGAAATGGCGCTGCCCGCGGACGTCCGGCTCCAGCCGGTCTGGTGACGCCGACCCCCATGGGAACGCTCGCCGAGCAACCGCCGACCGGTCCGGCCGCGGTGGCCGAGACGGCGCCGCGCGCGTCGTCGACTGCGGCGCGCGCCTGGATGAAGGTCGGCAACCGCTGGATGCCGTTCGCCGACATCGCCACCTCGGGCGTGCCGCTCTCGCGCTTCCTGCGGTTGTCGATGTTCCAGCTCACCGTCGGCATGGTGCAGACGCTCTTCTTCGGGACGCTCAACCGCGTCATGATCGTCGAGCTGCACATCTCCGCCACACTCGTCTCGGTGATGATCTTCATGGCCTTGCTGCCCAGCACGCGCGCCGCGGCCATGGGACTTCCACCGGAAGCGCTGGGCGTCGGCCATGGGATGATGGACGGTCGCCCCGCACCGGCGCCGGTTCCGTAGCATGCGCCACTCCGCGCGTCGCGCCTCCTGAACCGACGACGGTCCCGATCGTGACGGACGTCCCGAATATTCGAACCGCCGGCGTGCTGCTGCACCCGACGTCGCTTCCGGGATCGCACGGCATCGGAGACCTGGGCGCCAACGCCCTGCGCTTTCTCGACGTGATGGCCGATGCAGGCCTCACGATCTGGCAGATGCTCCCGCTCGGTCCCACCGGCTACGGCGATTCACCGTATCAGGCCTTCTCGGCCTTTGCGGGGAATCCGCTGCTCGTGAGCGTGCCCGGCGTCGGCGGCGGCGCGTTTCCCGTCGACCGCGTCGATTTCGAGCACGTCATTCCGCACAAGCGGGCGCTGCTCGAGACGGCGTTCAAGGCGTGGACGCCCGATGCCGCATTCGCGGCGTTCGTGCATGCGCAGCGTGCGTGGTTGCCCGACTTCGCCCTGTTCATGGCGATCAAGCAGGCACACGGCGGCGTGTCATGGACGGAGTGGCCGGCCGAGATCGCGCGACGTGAGCCGGCCGCCATGGAAGCGTGGCGCACCAAGCTCACGGGCGCCATCGATCGCGTGCAGTTCGAGCAGTGGATCTTCGCGCAGCAATTCGCACGCCTGCGCGCGGAGGCCAAGGCACGCGGCATCCAGCTCATGGGCGACCTGCCGATCTACGTCGCCCACGACTCGGCCGACGTCTGGGCCAACCCCGGGCTCTTCCTGCTCGACCGCAACGGTCGGCCGCGCGTGCAGGCTGGCGTGCCCCCCGACTACTTCAGCGCCACTGGACAGCTCTGGGGCAATCCGATCTACCACTGGGACGAGATCGCGAAGACGGGCTACGCCTGGTGGATCGCGCGCATGCGCGCCGCGCTCGCGCAGTTCGACTCCGTGCGCCTCGATCACTTCCGCGGCTTCGAGGCGTTTTGGGAAGTGCCGGGCGATGCGACGACCGCCGCGAGTGGTCGTTGGGTGCCGGGACCGGGACGTCCGCTGTTCGACGCGCTCACCAAGGCGCTCGGACCCCTGCCGATCCTGGCCGAGGACCTCGGGTTGATCACGCCGGGGGTGAAGGCGTTGCGCGAGGGACTCGGGCTTCCGGGCATGGCGATCCTGCAGTTCGCCTTCGGCAACGATGACCAGGCCGGCGACTTCACGCCGCACAACCTGACGCGCGACCGCGTGCTGTACACCGGCACCCACGACAACGACACGACGGTCGGCTGGTGGCAGTCCACGGGCGCGGGCGACTCGACGCGCACGAGCGAGAGCGTGGCCAAGGAGAAGGCGTACGCGATGCGCTATCTCGACACCGATGGACGCGAGATGCACTGGACGATGATCCGCGCCGCGATGGCGACGGTGTCGAGCACGGTGCTCGTGCCGATGCAGGATATCCTCGGCCTCGGCAGCGAGGCCCGCATGAACCTGCCGGGACGACCCGGCGGCAACTGGCAGTTCCGCTTCCGGTGGGATCAGGTGACGCCGGACATCACCCGGCGGTTGCGCAGCCTGGTGGATACCTACGCACGTCGTCCCGACGCGACATGACTGAAAAGCCCGTCCGGTTCCTGACCGTCTGGAACATGAATTTCGGTTTCCTGGGGATCCAGTTCGGCTGGGCCCTCCAGATGGCCAACATGAGTCTTCGGCGTGAAGAATCCCGGCACGCAGTTCCTGCCGCCGCAGCTCGCGCATCTTGAGCGCTTCTTCGGTCCGTTGCAGAATTCGCCCTTCCTGCCGTTCTCGTTGACGGTGCTGACGGTGGCGACGTTCGCGATGTTCGTGATGGTGGCACGCGACCGCGCGCCGCAGCGACGTCGCGGATGGTCGCTGGTGTCCACGCTCATGGCGCTCGCAGTGGTGGAGCACCTCTTTCTCTCGTCCCGCTGGAACGCCCCGTTCTGGCAGTTCTTCCTCGAGTTGCGCGGGCACTGAGTGCGCGCGCGACCACCCTTCGGAGGGTGCGATGCTGACACGTCCTGGCGCTGATGAGTACGCCGAGTGGTATGGGAAATACGTCGCCATGGTACCGGACGGCGACTTCGCCACGGCGATGGCGAGCGGACACGACGCGCTCGTCGTGCGCCTGCGCGCAGCAGCGGCCAGGTCGCGCTTCCGCTACGCCGAGGGGAAGTGGTCGATCGCCGAATCGGTACAGCACCTGGTGGACGCCGAACGCGTGTTCACGTATCGCCTGCTCTCGTTCCTCCGCGGTGACACGCAGGCACTGCCGCCATTCGACGAAACCGCGTGGGCGCCGGCCGCGCTCGCGGACGCCCGCGAGTACGGCGCACTGGTGGACGAATTCGACGCCGTGCGGCGCGCGACCATCGCACTCGTCCGCAACGCGCCGGCATCGGCGTGGGCCAACCGGGGCACGATGAGCGGCAACACGGCGAGCGCGCGCGCCGTTGCGTACATCATTGCCGGACACGAGCGGCACCACGACGCGCTCTTCCGCGAGCGGTACGGCGTGTAGGGAGTGGTGGCGAGCGGTCCGGAACGGGGCCATCTTGCAGGGGCATGCGACCGATCCTCCTTCCGTCGTTGACACGTTGGCGCGCGATGCCACGGGTGCGGAGTGCCGTGCGGAGCGCCGGGATCGTTGCGGCGCTCGGTATCGGGGCGACGGGCTGCCTCCTGCCAGGCTTGCCGGGCCGGTCCACGGCGATCTCGCTCGCCGAGCGCGCCGAGCAGGGCGACATCTCGGCCCTCGCGAAGATGAGCGTGCTGCGCGACTCCCGGTTCAGTTCGGGGCAGCGGGAGATTCGTGTCTGGTTCGCGATGGCCTCGGGGGCGCCCGACCTTCTGCTGCGCGTGGCGAGTGCGCGCGACGCGAAGGGCCCGTCCGGCGAGTTGTGGGCGTGGTGGCCGCTGCCGTCGGGTGACGGCGATCGTTCGCTCGCCGGCACCGAGGGCGCGCTCAACCGTCGCACGCGCGACTCGGTGCAGGCGACGGTGAACTGCGCGTCGCTCTTCCGCGCGGGCGGCAACGAAGCGTGCCGCCTGCGGCTCAAGCAGGAGCCGGACTGGAAGGCGGTGCTCGCGCAGCTCGACTCGCTGCGCGCCTTCACGCTGCCCGACCAGGACTCGCTCCCGCGCGCCGATTCGCTGGTGCGCGTGGCGGAGCAGCGGCGGATGTCGGAGAACATGATGGTGACCGTCGAGGTGCTCGACGGCGCGGTGTACCGGACCTACACGTACACCAACCCTCGGTCGCTCCCGCGCTCGGAGGCGCAGCGCGCGGCGGCGATCGTGGACATGATCGCGGACCTGGCGCGCCGGGCGCGCCGTCCCGACGCCCGCACGCCGTAGCGTGTCGTCGACCGAGGCGCGGCTTGGTGCCGTGTTCGGCACGGCGTTGGCCGAAGTGGCGCGGGTACGCCAGGCGTGCTGGCACCGGCAAAGCGCTGACGATGCGCGCGCCGAATTCGAGCGCATTGCGCAGGAGTTGGCGTCGCTCGTCGCGAGTGCCGACACGGGCGTGGACATGGAGCGGCTCGGTTCGCTCGTGCGCGCGGTTGCGGCATGGCAACCTGAACAGGGACTGCCGCTGATCGGTGCGCTGGGCGCGGTGGTTCGCGCGGCGCGCTCGACGACGGCGGACGCGTGAACGCCAGGCGGGGCGATCCGTGGATGGCGGTGGCGGTCGCAGCCTGGGTTGGCACCGGACTCTGGATCGATCACGCGGCGTCGCTCGACGCACAACGCGTGATCGGCGCGTTCACGTGGGCGCTGCTGGCGCTCGCGCTCGTGCGCGAAACGCGCGCCGTGCGCGCGCAAGTGATGGTGGCGCTCGTGATCGCGACCGCCGGCGAATACGCGCTCAGTCCCGGGCTCGGCCTCTACGACTACCGGTTTGTCGGGGTGCCGAGCTTCGTGCCACCCGGCCACGGTCTCGTCTACCTCGCGGCCCTCAACCTCGCGCGTTCCACGCTGGCCGGCCGCTGGGGACCGCTCGTCCGCTGGTCGACCGTCGTGGCCGGAGGATGCTGGGCCCTCTGGGGCGTGACGATGGCGGCGCGCAGCGACTGGTTCGGGTTCGTGCTGTACGCGGCGTGGGCTGCCTTCGCGCTGCGCGGTGGCGCGCCGATGATCGCCGTGGGTTGCTGGATCCTCACCACGTGGCTCGAGCTCGTGGGCACGGGACTCGGCAACTGGGCCTGGGCCCCGGCAACGGCGCTGCCGTTCCTGACGATGGGCAATCCGCCCACGGGGATCGCGGGCGGGTACTGCGTGCTGGACGTGCTCGCGCTGCGCATCGGTCAGGCGCTCGTGGCGCCGCGCGACGATCAGGGGGCGGCGGGCGGTGTGGAGGGCGGTGAGGGTGGTGCGCGCTTCGCCTCTGCTTCGGCGACGCCGCGCAGCTGACCGCTGTTGCGCGTCAGCGCGTACTCGCGCGCGTACTCGGCGACGCCGTATTCCTCGTCGTAGATGCGGAGCAGCTCGAAGAAGTAGGTGATGGCGAGCGGCCCCATGAGCACGCCGAGCAGTCCGAAGTAGCGGAGGCCGGCCAGCGCACCGACGAGCGTGATGAGCGGGTGCACATTGGAGACGCGGCGGTTGATGTACGGCCGCACGATGTTGTCGATGTTGGCGACGACCACGCCACCGATGCCGGCGAGGATGGCCGCGTGGCCGTACTCCTTCTCGACGAGGAGGACGAGGCAGCCCGGCACCCAGACGATCGCGCCGCCCACGACGGGAATGACCGATGCGACCGCGGTGATGACGCCCCAGAACGAGGCGCCCGGTAGTCCGACGAGGGCGAAGCCGATGCCGACGAGCGTGCCCTGCAGCGTGGCGGTGGCCGCGAGTCCGAGGAAGGTGGCCTGCGTGACGCTCACGAAGCGCGCGTGCAGCGCATCGGCGTTCTTGTCGGAGAAGGGGAGATAGCGCTTGGTCCGCAGCCAGACGCGGTCGCCGCCCTCGAGGAGGAAGTAGAGTCCGAAGATGGCGATGATGAGGTTGATCGTCCCGCGCGCTGCCGCGCCGGCGGCGCCGAGCGCCTGTGCGCTCAGCCATTCGAGGATGGTTCCACTGGCCTTGGCGAGCTGCGCGCCGACGTCGACACCGCCCATGCGCTGTCCCCGCAACCAGTCGAGGAGGGCGTTGTTCTGGATGGCGCGCGCGGCGGCCGGTCCCTCGCCGATGAGGAGCCCGAGCACGACCCCGCCCGGGATGAGGATGAGCAGCGCGACGAGCACGACCACGAGCGCGGAAGCCCGTGACGGTCCTATCGAGGCGGCGAGGCGCGTGTGCACCGGACCGACGATGACGGTGAGCACGAGCGCGCCGAAGAGTCCGATCGCGAACGGCGAGAGCGCGATGGCAATGGCGATGCCGAGCGCGAGGATGATCGCACCCGTGATGTTGCGCGGCGAGTCGAGGAAGCTGCCGGCCATCAGCGGACGTCCACGCCGAGGCGCTTGAGCTCGGCTTCGGCGGCGATCGTGCCGAACGCGGCCCACGGGCCGGCACTGCGTGCGCGACGCCATGCGGCGATCGCGGCGTCGCGGCGGCCGGCGAGGAGGTGCCAGGTGCCGATGCCGTTGTTGTAGGTGGCTTCGTCGAGCGCGTTGGCGGCGTCGGGCGTGTGTGGCACGAGCGAATCCACCGTCAACGCGCCCTTGTAGAGCAGCAGCAGCTTGTGGTACGACATGTTCTCGATGACGGGCATGTCGGCGGTGATGCCGTCGAGGATGCGCTGCGCCTCGTTGTCGCGCTCGAGGCGCCGCAGTGTCATGACGTGCCAGTAGCTCGTGGCCACGCGCGTGTCGACGTTGGGCTTGGCGTCGAGATCCTCGCGCTGGACTTCAGCCGCGCGACGGAAGTCGCCGATCAGGTAGTAGGCGAGGAAGAGGTGATAGCGGATGTTGGAGTTGAGCGTGCTCGTGGGAATGCCGCGCGGATTGGGCGCGCCGTCGGGTTCGACAACATCCTTCTTGCCGCGGATGAGAAAGCGCGCACGCTCCAGGTCCTTCACGGCGCCATCAAAGTTGCGGACGCTGATGTAGCGATGGCCGCGGAAGCGCAGCAGGCGCGGATCGTCGGGCCACTTCTCGAGTCCCTCGGAGAAGGTGGCGATGGCTTCCTGGAAGCGACCGAGGTAGCCGAGACGGCGTCCGACCCAGATGAGCGCGAGGGCGCTATCGGGGTGCGCACGCACTACGGCGCGCGCCGCGTCGAGGTTGGCTTCGAGGTTCGCCTTGGTGGCCGCCGGGAGCGCGGGGGCGGTGAACGGCTCGTTGAAGAGCGAGACGGCCTCGGTGCCTGCGGGCAGGTGCGCGACGCTGCTCGAGGTGGGCTGGCGCGTGGCACAGCCCGTGAGGGCGAGGCCGAGCGTGAGCGCGAAGCCGATCGGGAGCGCGAAGCTCCGCACCACGCGTGGCGCCCAGACGCGCCCTGGGTTATTCGCGGAGTCTTGCAAGGCGTGGTGCGAAGTAGAAGTCATGTCCGGTGATCAACGCATGGGAACGCCGAGGCGCTTGAGGTCGGCCTCGGCCGCGATGGCGCCGAAGCCGGCCCACGTGCCCGCGCGCGAACGGCGGAACGCCATCACGGCCGCGTCGCGACGGCCCGCGACGAGGTGCCAGACGCCGATGCCGTAGTTGAGCGTCGCTTCCTCGAGCGGATGCGCGGTGTCGGGTTCGCGCGGCACGAGCGAATCCACGGCCAAGTCGCCCTTGAACAGAAGCAGGAGACGCAGATACGCCGCGAGGTGATCGACCTTCGTGTCGCGGTTGAATCCGGCGAGGATGCGATTCGCCTCGGCGTCGCGCCCAAGACGACGCAGGGTCATGACGTACCAGTACGAACTGGCGATGCGCGTGTCGGGATCGGTGACCTTGTCGAGATCCTCGCGCTGCACGCGTGCGGCGGCGTCGTAGTGCCCGAGCAGGTAGTGCGCGAGCGCGAGCTGATAGCGGTTGCCGGCCTGGATCGAGCCAGTGTGCGTTCCCGGCGGGTTGGGCGGGTCCTCGGGCTCTTCCCAGTCGGGCTGGTTGCGCAGCACCGCATACGACTTCTCGAGGTCGATCACGGCGCCCTCGAAGTTGCGGACCGTCACGTAGCGATAGCCGCGGAACCGCGGGAAGCGCGGATCGGCAGGGAACTTCTCCATGCCCTCGGTCCAGGTGGCGATCGCTTCCTGGAAGCGGTAGAGCGCGGCAAGCTTGCGTCCCACCCAGACGAGCGCGAGCGCGCTGTCGGGGTGAGCGGCCCAGATGGCGCGCCAATGGCCAAGTTCGGCTTCGCCCTTCGCCTTCTCCTCCGGCGTGCTCGGCGGCGCGAAGAGCGGCTCGTTGTACAGCGACACCGCCTCGGTGCCAGCGGGAAGTTCGGTGACGTTGCTCGAAACCGACTTGCGCGTGACGCAGGCGGTGAGCGCGAACGTCGAGAGCGCGACGACGTGAAGGATTCGCATGGAGGAAAGGTAGGGGTTCAAGCGGTGAAGGACCACGTCACTCGTAGCGCAGCGCCTCGATTGGATCGAGCCGCGCGGCGCGGCGCGCCGGGACGACGCCGAAGACGAGCCCGATGCCGACCGAGACCGCGAGCGCGATGAGCGTGAGTCCGAGCGGCGTTTCGCCCTTGACCGACATGGCGAGCGTGACACCGCGTCCCGCGCCCAAGCCGACGATGACGCCGAGCACGCCGCCGATGCCCGTGAGCGTGGCGGCCTCGATGAGGAACTGCATGAGGATGTCGGCGCGCGTCGCGCCGAGCGCCTTGCGGACGCCGATCTCGCGCGTGCGCGCGGTGACGCTGACCATCATGATGGCCATGACGCCGATGCCGCCGACCATCAGCGCCACGGAGGCGAGCACGATCATGACGAGGAAGAAGACGCTCGTGATCGAGTTGAAGGTGTCGAGGATCTGGTCCTGCGTGATGAGGTCGAAGGTGTTCTTCTCGCCGGGACGCAACTTGCGCATCTCGCGCATCACGGTGGTGACCGCCTCCTGCGCGGCGGCCACCGACACGCCGGGCTTCGGCTTGACGGGAATCCAGAGCGCGTTCGTCTTGTCGATCTTGAGCTGGTGATTCATCATCTCGTACGGGATGATGGCGCCGACGGCCTGCCCGGGCGGAGCGAAGATGTTCGCAGGTTCCTGGTAGAGGCCGATGACGACGGCCGGCCGGCCCGCCACGTGCATGAGCTTGCCGAGCGGATTCTCGCGCCCGATGATGCGCGCCGACTGCACCGCGCTGATGACGACGACGTTGGCGCCGCTCCGCAGCTCGGCCTTGGTGAACCAGCGACCGGCCACCAGTTCGCCGCCCTGGATTTCCTGGTAGCGGTCGTCGGCGCCGAAGATGGCCATGCCGCGCGTGCGTGCGCCATTGTACTCGAGTCGCCCGAAGGCCTGCGCCCAGAGCGAGGCGAAGCCGATTTCCGGAAGCTCGGCGATGCGCCTGGCCTCGGCCTCGCTCAGGTCCGGGCGCACGCGGATGTACTTGGGGAGCGCCTCGGGGTTGACCGGCGTCTTCGAGAAGATCTTGAGCACGTAGAACGTGGTCGGGCCCGCCACCTCGATCGTGTGCACGATCTGGTCCTGGATGCCCTGCACGATCGTGGCCATCGTCATGACGGTGGCCACGCCGATGACGACGCCGAGGATCGTCAACCCCGAGCGCAACCGCGAGATGCGCAGCGAATCCATCGCCTGCGCGAGATTCTCGCCGACTTGGTCGAAGGAGAGTCGCACCGCTACTCGGCCCGGAGCGCGGTGATCGGATCGAGACGCGCGGCGCGGCGCGCCGGATAGACACCGAAGACGACGCCGACGCCCGCGCCCAGCGTGATGGCGAGCGCCACCGACCACCAGGTGATGCGCGCCGGCAGTGGGCTGATTGCGGCTACGGTGGCGGCGAAGGCCCAGCCCGCCGCGGCACCGGTGATGCCGCCGACGATGGCGAGCGTGACCGCCTCGACGAGAAACTGCCGCTCGATGTCGCGCGCGCGCGCGCCGACCGCCTTGCGGATGCCGATTTCGCGCGTGCGCTCGGTGACCGCCATGAGCATGATGTTCATGATCACGATGCCACCGACGACGATGCCGATGCCGACGACGGCGGGGATGACGCTGAAGAGCACCGCAGTGAGGTTCTGCCAGAACTCGACGAGTGCGGCGGCCGTTTCGATGGAAAAGTTGTTCTCCATGTCGGGGCGCAACCGGCGCGCGACCCGCATCGCTTCCTCGGCGCGCGCCATCGCACCAGCGACGTCGCGGGCCTCGAACATCTTGACCGAGACGGTGGTCGTGAGGCGCCGGCCGAAGATCATCTCGTAGCGCGTGATCGGCACGAGGGCGAAGCCGTCGAACGACTGGCCGAGCACGCGTCCCTTGGGGGCGATGACGCCGACGATCTCGACACGCTCGCCGGCGAGGCGCACGAACTGTCCGACGGCGTCCACGCCCACGAAGAGCTTGTCGGCGATGTCGGCGCCGACGACGGCCACGGCGCGCCGCTCGGCGACGTCCACTTCGGTGAGGGGCCGACCGCGCGCGATGCGGTAGTCCTGGACGTCCTGGTACGGCGGCGTGATGCCGAAGATCGCGACGTCGGCGATGGTGCGGTCGCGCCAGGTGACGTCGGATTGCGGCGTCGGCCAGCCCGAGGTGAGGCCGATGGCCGCCGCGTCGGGCAACGCCGCGTGCACCGCGTCGGCGTCGGCCATGGTGAGGCGCGGCCGTCGCTCGACGCGCTTCCACATCTCGTCGTCGAAGAAGCCGACCTGGAGCGGCGTGCGCCGCACCTGAAAGGCGTTGGCCCCGATGACGGCGCCGGCGATGTTCTCCTTCACGTAGGCGTTCATCCCCTGGATGATCGCGACGACGGCGACGAGGAAGGCGACGGAGACGATGATGCCGAGCAGCGTGAAGAACGACCGCAGCTTGTTGGCCCGGATCTCGCCGAGCGCGGTCAGGACGACGTCAGCGGTGCGCACCCGGGAAAATTGGCCGGGTGCGGGCCGCGCTCACAGGGGCGGCGGCACACCGGGCCGTGCGCGCGGCCGCCGCAGAATCCCCACGCCGGTGACGCGCGTCCTATCGGCCGCGCGCCGGGTCGCCTAGGATACGATGCGTGCGCCCCCGCTGCGGGCGTGCTCCCACCCGATCGTCTGCGGAGGTATCCGATGCCCGTGTCGCCCCCCTTCCGAGTTGTCGCCACTGCGGCATTGCTGGTGATCGCCGCCGGTCGCACGGCCCTCGCCCAGGACGACGTCGCGAAGTGCGACAAGCCCATCGGCACGCTCGCCGTCGTCGAACCGCAGAGCGCGAGCATCGGCTACCTGTCGCAGTACCGGCTCGGTTCGCCCACCGGCCTCATCCGCATGTTCGTGCAGCAGTCCAACTGCTTCATCGTCGTCGAGCGTGGCGCCGCCATGGAGAACATGAAGCAGGAGCGCTCGCTCGCCGCGGGCGGCGAGATGCAGCAGAACGAGAACATGGGGCAGGGCATGATGAAGGCGGCCGACTTCATCCTCACGCCGGCCGTGGTGATCAGCAACAACGATGCGGGTGGCATGGGCGCGGCCGTGGGCGGGCTGCTCTCGCGTTCGTCGCCGGTGGTGGCCGGCATCGCGGGCGGCACGAAGATCAAGGAAGCCGAGACGAGCATGGTGGTGGCCGACGCGCGCACGACGGTGCAGGTGGCCGCCGCGCAGGGCAAGGCGCGTCGCACCGACTTCAAGGCGGCGATCGGCGCACTAGCAGGTCCCGTGGCCGCGGGCATCGGCGCCTACACCAACACCCCCGAGGGCAAGCTCATCGCGGCGTCGTTCCAGGACAACTACAACCAGATCGTCGCGTTCGCGAAGAAGGATGCGACGCTGCTGGCGCGCGCGGGCCGCTTCAAGCCGGCCGGACTCGAGGGCGACCAGCTCAAGGCGGGCGCATCGTTCCCCGAGGGCGCGACGCTCGTGCCGAAGATCGACAACGTCAAGCTTTACGAATCGCCGGCCGATGGCGCCAAGATCGTCGCGACCCTCAAGAAGGGGGTCGAGCTGATCTTCCTCGGCACCGAGAAGGACGGCTACCTGCAGGTGCAGGGAAGCGACGGCGAAGGGTGGGTGCGGAAAGTGCTGGTCGCGAAGAAGTAGCGCGCGAGTTCGCTGCACCAATGCGCCACGTGGGCGCCGGGACCTCACGGTTCCGGCGCCCTATTCGTACCGCAGCGCCTCGACCGGATCGAGCCGCGCCGCGCGGAACGCCGGCACGATGCCGAAGACGATCCCGGTGAGCGCGCTGGCGAGCAGGGCGGAGATGATGCCGCTGGCCGGCACCGATGCGGGCAGCGAGGTCGTCGCCTTGACGAGTGCGGCGAGCGCGACGCCGATGAGGAGGCCGACGCCCGCACCGATGGTGGTGACCGTCACCGCCTCGATGAGGAACTGCCAGAGGATGAGACCCCTGGTGGCGCCGAGCGCCTTGCGCACGCCGATCTCGCGCGTGCGCTCGGTGACCGAGATCATCATGATGGCGACGACGCCGACACCGCCCACGAGCAGGCCGACGGCGGAGAGCCCGATGCCGACGGAGAAGATCGCGCCGAAGAACTGGTTGAAGGTGTCGAGCAACCGGTCCTGCGTGATGATCGCGAAGTTGCTGCGCACCGCGGGCCGCAAGCCGCGTCGCCCGCGCATCGTGGCCGTCACCTCGTCCATGACGACGATGCCGTCGGCGTCCTCGCGCGGCTTGACGCGCAGCCAGACCTGCTTGATGTCGAGGCCGAGGTAGCGGCGCGCGGTCTCGAGCGGGATGATGGCGCGCGGCTTGTCGTTGCCGCGTCCCTGCAGCTGCAGCAGGAAGCCCGCCTTCGGCTCGTAGACACCGATCACGGTGAACGGCTGCCCGCTCACCATGATCTGCTTGCCGATGGCGCTCTCGCGCGTGAAGAGGGCGTTGGCGAGCGAATCGTTGATGAGGATCACGCGGGCGCCGCCCGCCTCCTCGGCGGCCGTGAAGTTGCGGCCCGGCACGATGTCGCCCGCGTCGGTTTCCATCCACTGCGGCGAGTAGGCCTCGTAGCCGACGTTCTCGAGCGCACGGTCGTGGAATTTCATGTTGGCGCTGCCCACGGCCAGCGCGGTGACGGCGGCCACCTCGGGGATCTCGCGGATGGCGCGCGCCTCGGAGAGGAGGACGGGCGGGTTCTTGCGGTCGGGACACTTCTCGTCGGTGCCGTCGCAGCCGAGCGTGATGCCGCGGCGCTGAAGCGCGAACGTCTGCGGGCCGAGCGACTCGACGTCCTGCTTGACGCTCTCGTTCACGCCGTGCACCGCAGCTGCCATGATCACGACAACGAACACCCCGACCGCGACCCCCGAGATGGTGAGGACCGCGCGCACGCGATTGGCCGTGAGCGCGTCGATGGCCATGACGACGCCATCCACGAGGAAGGCGATGCGGTCGCGGAGGCGCATGCTCACTCGGCGCGCAACGCCGCGATCGGGTCGAGTCGTGAGGCGCGGCTCGCGGGGTAGTAACCCGCCACGATGCCGACGCCGGCGCCGAGTGTGAGCGCCATGGCAATCGACCACGGGGCGACGCTCGCCGGCAGCGGCGTGACCGCGGCGATGACCTTGGCGAGCGCGATGCCGAGCGCGATGCCGATGGCTGCGCCGACGACCGAGAGCGTGGCCGCTTCGATGAGGAACTGTGCGAGGATGTCCTGTCGCCGGGCGCCGAGCGCCTTGCGCACGCCGATCTCGCGCGTGCGTTCCGCCACCGCCACGAGCATGATGTTCATGATGACCATCGCACCGACGACGAGGCCGATGGCGGGCAGTGCGGTGCCGAAGAGGACGAGCTTCTCCTTGATCGAGTCGAAGAACGACGCGCCGGTGGAGGCGGCCTCGATGGCGAAGTTGTCGGGCACCGACGGTCCGAGGTGCCGCTGGCCACGCATCACCTCGCGCACCCGCTCCATGGCGTCGGTCATCGAGGCGGCGTCGCGCGCCTCGACGATGAAGTTGCCGATGTCACCGGCCGGGTTGGTGACGCGCATCATCGGTGACGTCGACGGCGCGATCACGAGCCGGTCGAGCGAGAAGCCGAAGACCGAGCCCTGCTTCTCGATCAGGCCGATGATCTCGTAGGAGTCATCGCCGACGCGCAGGGTGCGCCCGAGTGGATTCAGGTCCGGGAAGAAGTGCTCGGCGATTTCGGTGCCGATGACCGCCACGCGCGCGCCGTCCTGCTGCTCCCGGCCGTTGAAGATGCGCCCGGCGGTGATGTTGTAGCGCTTGATGCGGAAGATGTCGGGTTCCCCGGCGGTGGCCTGCACCTGCCGAGGGCGATTGAACGTCGAGGCGGCATAGGCGAAGGTGGAGCCGTACACCGAGGATGCGCTGCCGGCCGGCAGGGCCGCGCGCATCGACGGGATGTCGCGCGCGAAGATGCGCGGACGACGCGCGTAGAGCCGGCGCTGCGCCTCGTTGGGTGGCCCGAAGAAGGACTGCGGGCGCCGGCTAATCGTGAAGGTGTTGACGCCACCCAGGATCCGCGCGGCGAAGTCGGTCTCGACGTAGCGCGACATGCCCTCCACGATCGAGACGACCGTGATGAGGAACATGACGCCGATCATCACCCCGAGCAGGGTGAAGAACGACTTCAGCTTCTGGACGCGGATCTGGTAGAGGGCGAGGCGGACCGCCTCGAAGAAGGGCATGCTCGAAAGCTGCCGTGCGCGCCCCCCGGCTCAAGGGGGCGCGAACTACTCGTAGCGCAACGCCTCGACCGGATCGAGCCGGGCCGCGCGCACGGCGGGCAGCATGCCGAACAGCACCCCCGTGAACACGGCGCCGCCGAGCGCGAGAAAGACGGCTTCGATGGGCACCGATGCGGGGACGGGCGTCGTCGCCTTGACGATCCAGGCGATGGCCGAGCCGATGGCGAGCCCGATCGCGGCGCCGATGCTCGTGAGCGTGGCCGCCTCGACGAGGAATTGCCAGAGGATCGTGGCCTTGGTGGCGCCGAGCGCCTTGCGGACGCCGATCTCGCGCGTGCGTTCCGTCACCGAGATCATCATGATGGCCACAACGCCGACGCCGCCGACCATGAGACCCACCGCGGAGAGTGCGAGGCCGACCATGAAGATCGCGCCGAAGAGCTGGTCGAAGACGGCCATCATCCGTTCCTGCGTGATCAGGAAGAAGTTGTTGGGCGCGCCCGGGTGCAGCCCGCGCCGGCCGCGCAGCGACGCCGTCACGTCGTCCATCACGTCGTCCTGCACCGTGCCGTCGCGCGGCTTGACCATGAGCACGATGCCGCGTCGCCAGATGTCGAGCTGGCGCTTGGCGGTGACGATGGGGATGATGGCGCGCGGCTTGTCGGGGCCGCGGCCGTCCATGGTCTTGAGGAAGCCGCCCTTGGTGTGGTACACGCCGATGACGGTGAACTGCTTGTCCTTGACGAGAATCGGCTTGCCGATCGGGTCGGAGTCGCCGAAGAGCTGGGCCTTGAGCGAGTCGTTGATGATGAGCACGGGCTCGCCGTTCTCGTTCTCCTTCTGCGAGAAGTTGCGCCCCGGGTCGATGTCGCCGACGTCGGTCTGGATCCAGTCGGCACTGTACGCGTCGTAGCCGACGGAGCCGAGGTAGCGATCCTTGTAGCGCATGGACGCCGAGGCGTTCCAGATCTCCGTCACGGCCTGCACCGAGGGCAGGCGACGGATCATCTGCGCCTCTTCCTGCGTGATGGCGGGATTCTTGCGCTCGGGGCAGCTGTCGTCGGAGCCGTCGCAGCTGTTGAGGCCGATGCTGCGGCGGCGCACCTGGAACGACGTCGCGCCGAACGCGTCCACGTCGGCGCGGAAGCTCTGCTTGATGCCGTGCGTCGCGGCAGCCATGGCCACGACGACGAAGACGCCGACCGCGATGCCCATGATGGTGAGCGCGGCGCGCACCTTGTTGGCGCGCAACGCATCGAGGGCGATGACGACCCCCTCGCTGGCCATGTAGACGCTGTCGACGAAGCGCATGGGCTACTCCTGCCTCAGGGCCGCGATCGGATCGAGCTTGGACGCCCGGCTCGCCGGATACAGTCCGGCCGCGATCCCCACCCCCGCGCCCACGAAGAGCGCCGCCACGATGCTCCACGGCGCCACCGACGCCGGCAGAGGCGTGAGCATGGAGATGAGTTTCGCGCCCCCGATGCCGAGCAGGATGCCGATCGCGGCGCCCACCACCGAGAGCGTGGCCGCCTCGACGAGGAACTGTCCCATGATGTCGCGCCGGCGCGCGCCGAGCGCCTTGCGGATGCCGATCTCGCGCGTGCGTTCGGCCACCGCCACGAGCATGATGTTCATGATGACCATGGCGCCGACGATG
Organism: Gemmatimonadota bacterium; assembly: GCA_025359135.1. Lineage (GTDB taxonomy): Bacteria > Gemmatimonadota > Gemmatimonadetes > Gemmatimonadales > Gemmatimonadaceae > JACPPC01. The sequence continues at coordinate 59,639 of JANYHJ010000238.1, forward strand.
AGGCCGATGGCCGGCAGCGCCGTGCCGAAGACGATGAGCTTGCTCTTGAGGTCGTTGAAGAAGCCGAGCGCCGACTCCGACGACTCGAGCATGAAGTTGTCCGGCTTGGTGGGTGGCAGCTTGCGGATCGAGCGCAGCAGCTCGCGCACCGTCTCGCGCCCTTCGTCCACGGCGGCCTCGGACGGCGCCTGCACGATGAGCTGGTCGATGTTGCCGAGCGGGTTGGTGAGGCGCGTCATCGGCGAGTGGTAGGGCGCGATGGCGAGCCGGTCCATGGAGAAGCCGAGGACGTTGCCCTGCTTCTCGATCGTGCCGATGACGCGGAAGGGCACGCCCTTGACGCGCAGCTCACGGCCGACCGGGTCCAGGTTCGGGAAGAAGTGCTCCGCGATCTCGGTGCCGATGACGATGACGGGGAGGCCGAGCTGCTCCTCCTGCTGCGTGAAGGCGCGGCCGCGCGCGATGTTGTACTTCTTGATCGTGAAGTAGTCGCCGTCCGCGGCAATCCCCATCACCTGGCGCGGACGGGCGTACGGCGTGGTGGAGTAGATGAACTCCGTGTTCTCGATCGCGGTGCGGAAGTCGGGGCCGAGCGTGGCGCGAATGGCGGCGACGTCGGGCTCGTAGATGCGGGGGCGCCGCTGCCACTCGCGCCACGTCGCCTCGGAGACGTTGCCGAACTGGAAGTCCGGGTTGCGCCGCACGTTGAAGGTGTTGACGCCGATGAGCTTGGCGGCGAAATCCTCCTTCATGTAGCGGCTCATCCCCTCGACGATCGAGACGACCGCGACGAGGAACATGACGCCGATCATCACGCCCAGCAGCGTGAAGAAGCTCTTGAGCTTCTGCACGCGGATCGTGTCGAGGGCGAGGCGGACGGATTCCCAGAAATTCATGCGGTCACTCGAACCGGAGTGCCTCGACGGGATCGAGGCGTGCGGCGCGCGCGGCCGGCACCATGCCGAACACGACGCCCGTGATGACGCTGGCACCGACGGCGGCGAGAATCGCGAGTGGCGGGACCGAGGCCTGGATCGGCGTCGCCGCGCGCACGACGAACGCCAGCCCCCAACCGCCCAGCAACCCGACAAATGCACCGACGCCCGTGAGCGTCACCGCTTCCACGAGGAACTGGAAGAGGATCGTCGCCCTGGTGGCGCCGAGCGCCTTGCGCACGCCGATCTCGCGCGTGCGCTCGGTCACCGAGATCATCATGATGGCCACGACGCCCACGCCACCGACGAGCAGGCCGACGGCCGAGAGCGCGATCATGACGATGAACATCGTCCCGAAGATCTGGTTGTACGTGGACATGAGCTTGTCCTGCGTGAGGATCGCCCAGTTCGCGTCGTCGCCTGGCCGGAGGCGCCGCATCGCACGCATGGCGGCCGTCACGTCGTCCACCGCTTCGGCGGTGGTCACGCCGAGGCGCGGCTTGACCGCGAGTCCCATGTCCCAGAGCCGGATGTTGAGCGAGCGGTTGAGCGTGAGGATCGGCACGACCGCCTTCGGTCGCGTGCCGCCACTCAGGAACGACGAGTTGTCCTTGTAGACGCCGATGACCACGAACGGCACGCCGTTGAGCTGCATCGTGCGTCCGATCGGGTCGGTCTCGCCGAAGAGCCGCTCGGCGGTGATCGTGCTGATGTCGACGACGCGCGCGCCACTCCGCGCCTCGACCTCGGTGAAGGCCCGGCCGCCCGGCTGGATGTCGGGGGCGGAGAGCGAGCCCCAGTTGCCGGTGTAGGCTTCGAGACCCACCGACTTGAGCTGCTTGTCGCGGAACTTGGCGGCCGCCGACCAGTCCATGCGTGCGCCTGCCTGCTCCACGGTCGGGAGCCGCCGGATGGCGTCGAGCTCGGACATCGTGAGCGACGGATTGCGCAGCCAGCGGCACGTCTCGCCCGAGTCGTCGCAGGCCTCGAAAAAAATCGGGAAACGCGACACGAAGAAGGTGGTCGGGCCCGCGGACTCGAAGTCGCGGGCCACCGACTGGTTGATGCCGTGCACCGCGGCGGAGATGGTGACCACCGCGAAGACGCCGACGGCGACGCCGAGGATCGTCAATCCGGCCCGTACCCGGTTGGCCCTCAACGCGTCGATCGCGATGCGCACCCCTTCGGTGAGGTTGTAGAAACGCGCGCTCAAGGAGGCCATGGCTATTCCTGGCGCAGGGCCGCGATGGGGTCGAGCCGCGCGGCGCGCGAAGCGGGATAGACGCCCGAGATGATCCCCGTGCCGGCGCCGACGAGCACGCCCACGACGATCGACCACGGGGCGACGCTCGCGGGCATCGGCGTGACGGCCGTGATGAGCCCCGCCAGGCCGAAGCCCAAGGCGATGCCGAGCAGGGCGCCGATGGTGGAGAGCGTCGCGGACTCGACGAGGAACTGCGCGAGGATGTCGCGTGCGCGTGCCCCGAGCGCCTTGCGCACGCCGATCTCGCGGGTGCGCTCGGCCACGGCCACGAGCATGATGTTCATGATGACGATGGCGCCGACCACGAGGCCGAGGGCCGGGAGCGCGACCCCCGCGATCACGAGGTAGCGCTTGATCTTGTTCCAGAACTCGAGCGCCGACTCGGGCGTCTCGAGCGTGAAGTCGTCGTCCTGGCCGGGATGCAGGCGATGGCGCGCGCGCATGAGGGCACGTTCGCGCTCCATGGCGTCGTTCAGCACGCTGCGGTCCGCAGCCTGCACCGCGACTGCGTCGATGACGTGCGGCCGGCGGTTGAGGAGGCGGTGCACGGGCGCCTTGAAGGGCGCGATCGCGAGGTTGTCGAACGAGAGCCCGAACGCGGAGCCCTGCGTCTCGGTGACGCCGATGACCGTGTAGGGCAGGCCACCCATCTTGAGCTCGCGGCCGATCGGGTCGACGCCGGGGAAGAGGCGGCGCTCGAGCTCGGGGCCGATGACGATCACGTTCTCGCCGTAGCTGGACTCCTGCGCGCTGAACTGCCGGCCGCGCGCGACGCCGAGCTTCTTGAGCGCAAACCAGTCGCCATCCACCGCGATCACGCGCGCGGAGCGCGCGCGCGAATAGCGCGACTCGACCTTGAGGTTGTCCTCGGAGTACATGGCCCAGCGCGTGCCGACCGGGAGGGCGTCGACGATCGGCTGCACGTCCGACTCGAGGATGTGCGGGCGCCGCCGGTACGCGAGCCAGACCGACTCGTCCACGTCGCCGATGTTGATGTTCGGCCGCATGCGCACTTCGAACGTGTTGACGCCGATGATCTTGCCGACGAGGTCCTGCTCCATGAAGCGCCCCATGCCCTCGACGATCGAGACGACGGCGATGAGGAACATGACGCCGATAGTCACGCCCAGCAGGGTGAAGAAGCTCTTCAGCTTCTGCGCCTGGATGGTGGAGAGGGCCAGACGGATGGCGTCGAGGAAGGGCATACGCGCCTAGTGGGTCTTGCCGCCCTGCGCGATGCGGGCGACGAACTGCTCCTTCCGTTCGTCGCTGCTCACCACGCCGTCCCTGAGCACGACCACGCGCCGGGCGTGGCTCGCGATGTCGGGCTCGTGGGTGACCATGATGACGGTCTGCCCTCGCTGGGCGAGCTCCTCGAAGACGCGCATGATTTCCTCGGAGGTCGTCGAGTCGAGGTTGCCCGTCGGTTCGTCGGCGAGGAGGATCGAGGGCCGGTTGACGAGGGCGCGGGCGATTGCCACGCGCTGACGCTGGCCGCCGGAGAGCTCGTTCGGCTTGTGGTGCACGCGTTCGCCCAGCTGCACGCGCGTGAGTGCCTCCATCGCGCGCTCGCGGCGTTCGGCGGCGGGCACGCCCGCGTAGACGAGCGGCAGCTCGACGTTGGCCAGCGCGGTGGCCCGCGGCAACAGGTTGAACGTCTGGAAGACGAAGCCGATTTCCTTGTTGCGCACGCGGGCGAGTTCGTCGTCGGTCATGGTGGAGACGAGCTGTCCGTTGAGCCAGTACTCCCCCTCATTGGGGGTATCAAGGCAGCCGATCATGTTCATGAGGGTCGACTTGCCCGAGCCCGAGGGGCCCATGATCGCCACGTACTCGTTGCGCATGACGGCGATATCGACGCCACGGAGGGCGCGCACGATCTCGCCGCCCATGTCGTAGTTCCGTGCGATGCCGCGCGTGACGATGATCCACTCGCTGCTCGGCGACGTGCCCGCGGACGCCGTGACGGCCTTCCGCTCGCCGGTGGCGGAGATGGCGATTTCGCCAGCGGGCGCGTCGGTGGCTGCGCTCACGACTTCTTCTCGGCCGGCTTCTTGGCGTCCTTGGCCGGCGCTTCCTTCACGAGCGCGCCGTCCTTGAGTTCGCGGATGGCCTGGTAGGTGCCGCCGACGATCTTGTCGCCGTCCTTGAGGCCGCTCACGACTTCGAAGTACTTCTCGCCCGCGATGCCGACCTTGACGGGACGGAAGGCGACCTTGTTGTCGGTGGCGACGACGAACACGCCCTCGACATCCTTCTTGCCGACCTGCTTGGTGGGCGCGGTCTTGCCGCCCATCGCCACGACGGTGTCCTTGTTCTGCAGCTCCTCGTTCTCGCGCACGGTCAGCGCGATGATCGGAATCGACAGCACGCTCTTGCGCGTGTCGGTGATGATCTTGGCCGTCGCCGAGAAGTCGGGACGGGTGTCCTTGGGCGCGTTGACGAGCTGGATCGTGACTTCGTAGTCGATGGCCTGGTCGGTCGTGGTGCCGGTGGCCCCGGCCGCCTTGACCGAGCTGTTCGAGATCTTGACCACCTTGCCGAGGAAGGTCGTGTCGGGGAAGGCATCGACCTGCACGATGGCCGAGTCGCCGATGGTGATGCGGGCGACGTCGGTCTCGTCGACCTTGACCTTGGTCTCGAGCACGCTCATGTCGGAGATCGTGAGCAGCGTGGCGGCATCCTTGTTGAGCGTGCCCTGGATGGCCGTTTCACCGTTCTCGACGTTCAGGCGCGTGATGCGGCCCGTCATCGGCGCGGTGATCGTGGTGCGGGAGAGCTGCCACTTCGCGTCCTTGAGGCTGGCCACGTTCTGGTCGACCATGTGCTGCGCGGCGGAGAGCAGTTCCTTGTTGACGTCGGCGGTGGTGCGGAGTTGCTCGAGCTGCTCCTCGGAGATGAGGCCGGGGTTCGACTTGCGGATGTCGGCCGAACGCTGGTAGCTGCGCTGGGCCTGGTCGAAGCTGGCCTTGGCCTGCGCGACCGCCGCCTTGGCCGAGGCGAGCGAGGCCTCGGTCCGCTGCACCGAGCCCTCGAACTGGCGCGGGTCGATTTCGAGGAGGAACTGTCCCTCGCGGACCATGTCGCCTTCCTTGACCGCGAGTCGGACGATGCGTCCGGTGATGTCGGCCGAGAGGTTGACCTTGGTGCGGGGCTGCACCTGGCCGCTGGCCGTCACCGACGCGACGAGGTCACGCTTCATGACCGCTTCGACGCGGACCTCGGTGGCCTTGGGACCGCGGGTCGCCGCCATGGAGACGATGACGACGGCAACGCCAACCACACCGGCGCCAATCAGGGACCACTTCATGCGCTTGGACATCACGAGCCTCTTGGGAGCCTGGGGGCGGAGATCAACGAAGGGGACGGCCAGCCGCCTGTTCGAGCGCGGCGTAGTCACGGTGGAACTGGAAGATCGAGGTGATACGGTCGGACTCCGCGCGCTCGAAATCGGCGCGCGCCTGGATCACCTCGACCAGGGAGTTGAGGCCCACGCGGTAGCGCTGCTCGGCGAGCGTCAGTGCCTCGCGAGCGGTCTGCGCGTTCCGGGTGTTGAGCGTGACCGACTGGGCATCGGTCTGTAGCGTGAGGTACGCGGCCGTCAGGTCGGCCGTGAGGCGCAGTTCCTGCGCGCGCACGTTGAACTGCGCATCCGAGCGCGCGGCTTCGGCCACCTGGACCCGCTGTTCGCGGCTGAAGCCGTCGAAGATCGGCAGCGACAACCCGGCGTTGAGCGTGTACGGGTTGCGCGTGAAGCTGAACGGGAAGGCGCTGTTGGCGGTCGTCACCGCACCCTGCTGCGCCGCCGGCAGCGCCGCCACGTAGTTGCCGTCCGTGTACTTCTGCGTGTACCCGCTGATGTTCGCCGACAGGGTGAACGTGGGCAGGTACTGTGCCTTGGTGATGCGCGTGTTGACCACGCTCGCGGCCTCGCGATCCTTGAGGGCGCGGAGCTGCGGGTTCTTGTCGCGCGCGTCGGTCAGCAGTCCGTCGAGCGACTGACCCGGTAGGTTGACGGGCAGTTCGGTGGTGAGTTGCACATCACCGGGCTGCGGCACGCCGAGCTGCTGGAAGAGCCGAAGCTTCTCGACTTCGGCCTGGTTGCGGGCGGTGAGCACGGCCACCTGCTGCTGTCCCACCTGCACTTCGGCGCGGCGAACATCGAGGTCGGTGGCGGAGCCGGCCGCCTGGCGCGCCTTGGCGAGGTCAAGCTGCGCCTGCGTGTTGGCGAGCAGCGTGTCGTTGAGACGAACCCGCGCGATCTGCTGGAGCACCGCCATGTATTGGCCGATGACCGCTTGGCGGAGCGAGAGCGCGTTGGATTCGACGTCGTAGTCGGCGGCGGACTGGCCGAGGTTCTGCTGGCGCGTGTTCAACCAGACGCTCGGCGAGAGATCGACCTGCGCGTTGATGCTGTAGTTGGTGCTGATGGTCGGCGACGAGGCGCCGAGGCTGATGCCGCCGAAGTTCTGCGGCAGGCCTTCGCGATATCCGGCGGTGAGAGAACTGGTGACCGACGGAATGAAGGCGCCGTACGCCGAGCGCACCGCGGCTCCGGCCCGCGTCCGTCCGTTCAGGGACTGCAGGTAGGTCGGGTTGTTGCGCCGCGCGAGGAGCAGGGCATCATCGAGCGAAAGGGTCGGGGTCGGCGCGCGCGTCCCGGCCTGTGCGGCAAGGGCCGCGGGGGCGAGGGCAAGTGCGACGAGGGCAAAGGCAGACAGGCGCATGGGCACGACATGAGTGGGAAGGTCGCCAGACGCCACCCCGTACGCGGGGGCGTGTTCCCGGGTTTCAGGCCCCCGACTCAGCGCGAGACGAGGGGGCGTGGCGGGTCGTCACGCTGCGCGAGAAGGCCGATCGAGGGAATGGCCACGCGCAGCACGCGTCCGTCGCTGTCCACCCACACCTGACGCTCCACGCCGTCTGCGCTCGTGGCCGCAAACGCCGTGGCCACGATCGGCTGCCCCGCGATATCGATGGTCTGGCTGCCGCGTTCGGTCAGCCGCAGGACAACCTGCTGATTGCGACGCGGGACGATGACCGAGACCACGGATGCCGGGCGACGACGGGCCACGAAGTAGAACTGATGGAAGACGTCGTCGTCGAGCAGGAGGGCGCCGTCGGCCACGAGGAACTCGTGCACCGCATCCACGCCCGCACGCGCGATGCGGGCGCTCACGCGGCCGGCGCCGACCGCACCCGTCCAGCGCTCCTCGACGTCGGCGCCGCGGCGGATCTCGAGCGTATAGGAGGCTGCCACGCCATCGGCGCGCGTGGAGAGGGCGGGGAAGAGGCGCAGGTCTTCATAGACGGCGCTGGCCTGCGCGACGACCACCGGTGAGCCGCTGGTGGTCGGCGTGGAGCGAATGCTGAACTCCTCGCGCCCCACCCGCGCGCCGCGGCGGCTGACCGTGAAGCTGCCTTCGTCCACGATGGTCACCTGCGCCGCGAGCGCCGGGGCGAGGAGGGTGCAGCCCAAGGTGACCAGAATGGGAACGCGAGCGTACATGACGGTAGAATGATAGTGATGCGCAGCCGGTGGCTGCCGGTTGGCGGATACTGCGGCGGAGGACGGGCGTGACGGCCGGCTTTGGCGGCGAGATGCGGGGACGATGGGCGTGGGTGGCGGCAGCGGCCACCGCACTGATTGCGGCGGCGTGGTGGCTGCGGGCAGCGTCGCCGGTGGCGCTGGCGCTGGCGCTCGTCGGTGCGGCCTTCATGCTGATCCTCGGCGCACGCCTCGCGACCGGGCGACGTCGCGCCGTGATCGCGGGAGCGCTCGTGATCTTTGCCGCCGTGGCGGCGCTTCCGGGTCAGCGCGCCCTGCGCGCAATGCGCGCCAACTGGCCAGCGTACGCGGCGCGCACCGAGCGCGACGGAATGGACGCGCTGCAACGCGAAGTGGCGATCGGCGTGGCGCAGGCGCGAGCGACCGCGCGCGCGGCGCTCGAGCTCACCGGTCCCAACGTGGCCCCGATGCGGCTCCCGCCGCCGCCCGCATCCGAGGGCGACATCGGCGTGGTGCGCTACGCCGATACGCTGATCATCGGCTGGTCGGGGATGATGCGCGTCGATCCCGATCGCTTGCGCGCCAAGGTGGGCGCGGTCTTCACCCCCTTCTATCTGGTGGCGTTCGCCACGGAAACACGGGGGACGGAGCGCGCGACCGCCACCGTCATCGTGCATGCCGAGCCGCCGGCCGACCAGCTGGCCGCGGCGCTCGACGAGCCCGTGGTCGTGGCCAACCACGTCGGCAAGTTCGCGTACGCGAGCGTCGCGGATGCGGGCAACTTTCACGTCGTGACGGCCGAAGGGGTGCCGCTGTTCGCCGCGCGCGCCGAGGCCCCGACGCCACTGGCGGCGGAAGTGGCCGTGCTCGAGGCATCGCGGCGGCTGGTCGGTCCCCTCGTGGCGCTCGCGCTACTGGCCATGGTGGCGGCGGCCTGGGGGCGCGGCGCCTCCCTCCAGCTCCGCATCGTGGCGCTGTGGGTGGTACTCGCGGTCGTGGTGGCCACGCCGCTCAACGCCTACTCGAACGTGTCGCACATCTTCGACCCGGCGGTCTACTTCGCGGGCTTCGGCGGACCGTTCACGGCCACGCTGGCGGGGCTCGCGATGACGAGTTCGACGGCGCTGCTCGCGCTCCTCGCGCTGCAACGTTCGCCGGGACGCGTGCTCTCGCGGAGCCAGGCCATGGTGGCGGTGGTCGTGATCGCGGTGCTCGGTCCGCTGCTGCTACGTGACCTTGCACAAGGCATCGTGCTGCCATCCGATGGAGCGTCCTTCGCGCTCTGGGGGGCGTGGCAAGGCGCACTCTTCCTCGCGGCCATGGCCATCGTGGTGGCGGGCACCGCAGCGGGGCGCGATGCACTCGCGGCCCGCCGCGGACTGCCGCCGGGCATCGGACCGCTCATTGCCGGCCTCGCGGCGGTGGCTGCGCCGATCATCTGGCGTGCGCCCGAGGGGTGGCCCGACTGGTACACGGCCGTGTGGGCTTTGGCGATCCTCGCGCTGGCGCTCGCCCGGCGATCGCCGTGGTTCATCGTCTCGTGCGCGCTCGTGGCAGGTCCCGGCGCGGTCACCCTCGTGTGGGGCGCAGCCTCACGCGCGCGCGTGGAACTCGCGCGCGCCGACGTCGCGCGCCTGCACACGACGGATCGCGAGATCATCGCGCTGCTCGACCGGTTCGTGAAGACGGAACAGGCGCTCGGGCCGGCGTCGTCGCGCGCCGAGCTGCTGTCGCGCTTCGCGCGTTCCGAGCTGAGCGCCTCGGGCGCGCTCGCGCATCTCGCCTCGTGGCGTCCCGGCGGTGCGCCTGCCGCGATTCTCGACCTCGCGCCATTTCCCGATGACGTGACCGAGGTGCAGACGCTCACCGCCCGGGCGCGGCGCGAGGGCGCGGTGAAAGTGGTGCGCGCGACCGCCACGCCATGGCTCCAGCTCATCGTGGCCGTACCGCATCCCGATGGTTCGGTGAGCACGGTGGTCGTCGCGCCGCGGTCACGCCTGCTGCCCGACGATCCGTTCGGCGCCTTCCTGGGCCTGTCGTCGTCGGTCGTCACCGATCCGCCCTACACGCTGACGCTCGCGGGTGCCGGAGCGCCGGCTGCGGACAGCAAGCCGGTGGAGCGATGGCAGCGCCGTGGCAGTGAGCTGCATGGCGACTGGGAGTTCGTGGGCGTGAACGGACCGATGCGCGTGCATGCGTCCGTCGAGTTGCGTGCGATGGAGACGCTGGTGCCGCGCGGTGCACTGCTCGTCTTCGGCGACGTGGTGCTGGTGGCGCTCCTCTGGGGCGCCAACGTGGCGGCTGGCGGCGCCCTGCGCCGCTGGTTGCGCCTGCGTCGCGACGTCTGGCTCGGGTCGTTCCGCGCACGACTCACGCTCGGCCTCTTCACCTTCGCGTTGTTGCCGGTGGTCGCGTTTGCCGCGGTGGCGGTGCGGCGCCTGCAGTCTGACGACCTGCGCTCGCGCGAGCTGGTGGTGCTCGAGACGTTGCGCGGTGCGATCACCGT
>JANYHJ010000028.1 GCA_025359135.1 Gemmatimonadota bacterium
GGCGTCGTGCTCGTGCTGCTGCCCAGCGCGCTCAAGGCGCAGGGCAGCGTGACCGGACAGGTCACCGTTCAGGAGAAGCCGGGCGAAACCACCACCGATCTGGGCACCGCCGTCGTCTGGATGGAGCCGGCCGGAGCAACCCGGTCGCGCCCGGCCGCCGCGGCCACGGCCTCGATCGCGATGGACGGACGAAAGTTCGTGCCAAGAGTGCGGGTCGTCACGCCCGGGAGCAAGGTCGAGTTCCCCAATCAGGACCCGTTCAACCACAACATCTTCTCGAACGCCGAGGGCGGCCAGTTCGACTTGGGGCTTTACGGGCGCGGCGAGACCAAGTCCGCGACCTTCGCCAAGCCCGGCGCCTATCCGTTCTACTGCAACATCCACTCGAAGATGACGGGCTGGATCGTCGTCGTGCAGACCTCGCTCGTGGCACAGGCCGGCGCCGACGGTCGCTTCGAACTCGAGCGCGTGCCGGCGGGACGCTACGTGCTCCACATCTGGCACGAGCGCGCACCGGAGCTCACGCGCGAGGTGACCGTCGCGGCCGCTGGCGCGTCGGGACAGGACGTGGCCCTCGACGCGCGCGGCTACAAGGTGCTGCAGCACAAGAACAAGTTCGGCCAGGATTACAAGACCAGCGACGTGCGCTACTAGCCGTCCCGTTGCTTCCCACCCCCGCCCACTCGTGACTCTCACCTGGAAGATCTTCGCCGGCAACGCGGCCGTCGTCACCGTCATCCTGCTCGTGACGCTGGCGCTCACCGATCGCTCCGCCGCGCGCGCCTCCGATACCGCCATCACCCGTTCGCTCGCCTCCACGCGAGAGCAGGTCAACGCGGTCCTCGCCTCGCGCGACTCCGCACTCGCGCGTTCGGCGGAAGTCTTCGTCAAGTCGGCGCCCTTCCGCGCCATCGTCGAGCAGAAGAACCGGCCGAGTGCCGGTGACCAGGCCAACGAGGCACAGGAAGTCATCGGCGCCACGATGGTGCAGATCACCGACGCCGAAGGGATCCTGCTCGCACGCAGCAACGACCCGACCGCCGCGCCCGACACGCTCGCGCAGTCGGCGTTGATCGGGGGCGCGCTCGAGGACATGCGCATGAGCGGCGTGGGCCAAGGCAAGGACGGCCTCTTCCAGGCGGTGGCCGTGCCGATCAAGGGCGCAGGCGGTAGCGTGGCCGGTGTGCTCATGGCGACGCGCAAGATCGACGCCGCGCTCGCGCAGGAGATCAAGCGCAGTTCGCAGGGCGACGTCGAGGTCGTCTTCTTCGCGCTCGACCCCGCCAACGTGCCGCACGTGGTCGGCAGCACCCTGCCGCAGAGCGACGCGGTCGACGGCGTGCTCGCCAAGCGCGGCGAACAGCTCAAGATGGCAACGGGCATTGCCGGCCAGGCCGCGAATGACAGTTCGCGCGCCAGCATGCGCGAGGAGTTCGACGTCGGCGATGTCGCGTACCTGGGCTCCGGCGGTTCGCTCAAGAGCGCCGGCGGCACGATCCTGGGCGGCTATCTCGCGCTGCGTTCACGCGCGGTGGAGCTCGCCGGCTTCAGCGCCCTGCGCACGACGATCTTGGCCGGTGGCGCCATTGGCCTGCTGCTCGCGATGATCTTCTCGTTCGTGATCGCCAAGCAGACCACCAAGCCCGTCGGCGCACTCGTGGCCGCCACCAAGGCCGCCACCGAGGGCAACTACAACGTCCAGATCCCCGTCTCCGGCAAGGATGAAATCGGCGTGCTGGCCGGCGCCTTCCGCGGCCTGCTCTCGGACCTGCGCGACAAGCAGAGCCTGGTCGAGCTGCTGCAGCAAGGCTCGGGTGGCCTCACGCAACCGATGGCGATCACGCCGACCATGCGCATGCAGGCCGGTGGCGCGCCGATCATCGAGCCCGGCCACCTCTTCGTGCGCCGCTACATGGTGAAGGAAGTGCTCGGCGTCGGCGGCATGGGGATGGTGTTCAAGGCCATCGACCAGGAGTTGAACGAGCCCGTCGCCATCAAGACGCTCAAGTCGGACATGCTCTCGAA
>JANYHJ010000044.1 GCA_025359135.1 Gemmatimonadota bacterium
AGGGCCGACACCGAACCCGCACGCTTGCTCGGGCCGTGCATCACGCTCGCGTCGAGCTGCACGACCCCTTCTTCATTGGGTAGGCCGCCCAACCCCACCGAGTCGTTCTCGGGGTCCAGCTCCTCGATGTTGACGCCGGCGATGATCGCGTCCAGCGGATCGAGCCCCTGCGTGATGAGGGCGTGCGCCTTGGCCACGCCGCGGATGCCATTGGCGCTCGAGACGATGGCAGGCCGCACCACCGGCAACAGCGTCGCTGCGGGGCGCGACGCGACGCTCTCCGCGCCCGCCTCGCCCGGCCGCCCCACCAGCAGCCCCGCAGCGGCGGCGGCTCCAACTCCGAGAAAATCGCGACGGCTCGTGCTCACGTGACGCATGCTCCAGATCGGGGTCGTGAGGCTGGCAAGTTACCGTCCGTGCCCGTGCCACGTGAGGGGCGTTGCCCGTCAAGAGATGGTTGGCCGCCTCGCGTGCGCGCCCTACCTTCCACATCCATGCCACCGACTTCCCAGACCAATCTCCTGCGGGGCTGCGCCTTCGTCGAAGGGCTTCCCGACCAGCATCTCTGGCACCTCGCGCGCTCCGGCGCGCTGACCGAGTTCGCGGTCGACGAGGCCCTTTTCCACGAGGGCGAGCCCCGCAAGCGCATGGCCATCCTCATCGATGGCTCGATGGCCATCGAGAAGGGACACGACGGCATCATCATGCGCATGACCACGCTCTCCGCCGGGGACGCCGTCGGTGAGGGGCTGCTGCTCGACGACGAACTCCACGGCACCACCGCGCGCTGCATCGAGCCGGCCACCGCCTTCATCTACGACAAGGCGAGCCTCGCGCTCCTGCTCAAGGAAGCGCCCGCCATCTATGCCTCGCTCGTGAGCCGCGCGGCGCGCGCGATTTCCCGCCGCCTCTCGCAGGTCGACGCCACGCTCGTCGGTCGCGGACGCTCGCTCGGCTTCGGCGGAGGCCGCATGCGCACCGAGCACGACCTCCTCGGCGAGCGCCAGGTGCCCATCGATGCCCTCTACGGCATCCAGACGCTGCGTGCCACGGAGAACTTCCCGATCACCGGCACGACGCTGCGCGAGTTTCCGGCCCTCATCGTCGCCCTCGCGCAGGTCAAGGAAGCGGCCGCCGAGGCCAACGGCGAACTGGGACTGCTCGACGCCGAGCGAAAGGAGCTGATCGTGCGCGCCGCGCGCGAGGTCATGCACGGACGCCATCACGAGCACTTCCTCGTGGACATGATCCAGGGCGGCGCCGGCACGAGCACCAACATGAACGCCAACGAGGTGATCGCGAATCGCGCCCTCGAGCTCGCCGGCCGCCAGAGAGGCGAGTACACGTGGCTCTCGCCCAACACCCACGTCAACCTGAGCCAGTCGACCAACGACGTCTATCCGACGGCGGTGCGCCTGGCGCTCGCTTCGGCCATCGACCGGCTCAAGGACGCCATGCGGCCCCTCGCGCAGGCCTTCCTCGACAAGGGCAAGGAGTTCGCACCACTCGTCAAGATGGGGCGCACGCAGCTGCAGGACGCCGTGCCCATGACGCTCGGCCAGGAGTTCGCGGCCTTCGGCGTAACGATGATCGAGGACATCGATCGGCTCACGGAAGCGCAGGCGCTGCTGCGCGAGATCAACATGGGCGCGACGGCCGTCGGCACCGGCATCAACACGCCCAAGGGCTACGTCGAGACGGTGCGCCGCCACTTGGCGCGCATCACGGGCATCGACCTCGTGACCGCGCCGGACCTGGTCGAAGCGACGGCCGACACCGGCGGGCTCGTGCAGCTCTCGGGGGTCCTCAAGCGCTGCGCGGTCAAGCTGAGCAAGACATGCAACGACCTGCGGCTGCTCTCGAGTGGCCCGCGCGCGGGGTTCGGCGAGATCAACCTGCCGCCACAGCAGCCGGGGTCGAGCATCATGCCGGGCAAGGTGAACCCGGTCATTCCCGAAGTCGTGAACCAGGTCTGCTACGACATCATCGGCGGCGACGTGACGGTGACGATGGCCGCCGAGGGCGGACAGCTCCAGCTCAACGTCTTCGAGCCGATCATCGCGTTCCGCTTGCTGCGCGGCATGGAGTCGTTGCGCAACGCCTGCGTCGTGCTGCGCGAGCGCTGCGTGGTGGGTATCACGGCCAATCCCGACCGGTTGCGCTACTTCGTCGAGCACTCGATCGGCATCGTTACGGCGCTCGTGCCGGCGCTGGGCTATGAAGTGGCGACGGAGATCGCACGCGACGCGCTGGCCTCGGGGCGCGGCGTGTTCGACCTCGTACTGGAGCGGAAGCTGCTCACGCGCGAGAAGCTGGCCGACCTGCTCGATCCGGCCCGGATGGCCGGCACCCGCTAGACACGAGGAGGCTGGTCCATGGCTGGCATCAAGCTCGACGGCACGGGGCAGGTGAAGATGGCCACGCTCGAGGAGGCGCAGTCGGCGGCGGCGGCCCTCAACGCGCAGGCCGAGCGCTTCGGCCTGGCGGTCAAGGCCAACGCGAAGAACAACGCGACGTACATCTCGTCGTACAAGCGGATCGCGACGCCGTTGGTTGGCAAATTGAAGGGGCAGTTCGGCCTCATCTCGGACCTCGTGTCGACGTCGATTCTCACGATCTCACGGCCTGGTGGCGGCGACGTCGTCAAGCTCCGCGTCATGCGCGAGGCGGTCGCTCAACTCAAGGTGCAGCTCGAGATCGCGATTTCGCAGACCAAGGCCAAGCACGCGAAGCACGAAGAGGGCGGCAGCGGCCCGAGCGGCGATACCTGAGGCGCCACTGACGCGTCCCGTCGGGGAATCCGCACGGGGCGCAAGAGTTTACGCCGCTTGTACTTGGGGTCCAAGTCCACCCGTTGTCCCGACCTGCCTCAATGGGTAGGTTTTCCCGACGCGTCAGAAGCGTAGGCTCCGAACGGCGACCTACGCACCTCCCGCCGTTTTCGAGATACCCGACATGACCCGGTCCAACCGCCCGAGCGCACGAACGGGCGCTCTCCTGGCGATACTTGCCGTGGCGCTCGCCGCCTGCGGCGGACAGTACCCGAATTCGACCTTCCTGCACTGGTCGGATTTCGCCACGGACATCGATTTCCTCTGGGACCGCCTGCTGGTCTGGGGCACGATCGTCTTCGTGATCGTCGAGGCGATCCTCGTCTACACGATCATCCGCTTCCGCGCCCGTCCCGGCGCGCCCGAGCCCAAGCAGACCCACGGCAACACGACGCTCGAGATCATGTGGACGGTGATCCCCGCGATCATCCTCGTCTTCATCGCGATCCCGACGATCCGCACGATCTTCAAGACGCAGGCCAAGGCGCCCGCGAGTTCGATCGAGGTCGAGGTCATCGGCCACCAATGGTGGTGGGAGTTCCGCTACCCGCAGTACGGCGTGGTGACGGCCAACGAGCTCTACCTCCCCGCCGGACGCACGGCCAACTTCGCGCTCAAGACCAAGGACGTGCTGCACTCGTTCTGGGTGCCGAACTTCGGCGGCAAGCGTGACCTGATCTCGAACCGGACCAACTACCTCTGGTTCACGCCGAACGACACGATCAAGGCCGTCGCGGCCAACGGCCAGTGCGCCGAGTACTGCGGCGACAGCCACGCGAACATGAAGTTCCGCACGTACGTGGTGACGCCGGCCGACTTCGAGTCGTGGGCCGCGCACCAGAAGGGACAGGCCGTCTTCGGCGTGGCGCCACCGGAGCCGCCCGCCGCAGCCGCGCCGGGCAAGGCGCCCGCGAAGAAGGGCGCGGCCTCGGGTGAGGTGGCGCTCTCCGAGAGTGCCGCGGTCGTCACGGGCTTCGTCTTCCCCGCGGACAAGCTCCCCGCCTACGTCATTCCGCGCACCCCGCTGCCGGGTGGCCTCGCCCTCGACGACGCGACGCTCGCCAAGGGCAACGCGGACTCGGGCAAGGCGATCTACTCGCGCTCGACCTGCATCGGCTGCCACGCCATCAACGGCAACCCGATGTCGATGGGGATCATCGGGCCGAACCTCACGCACGTCGCGTCGCGCTACACGATCGCGGCCGGGCTCTATCCGAACGACGCGAGGCACCTGTCGGCCTGGATCAAGAACGCCCGCGCGATGAAGCCCGGGTCCCTCATGCCGACGCTCGGCATGGAGATGTGGGATCCGATGATGAAGATGAAGGTCACCACCGGTGGCCTGACCGATCCGCAGATCGCCGACGTCGTGGCGTACCTGCGGGCGCTCAAGTAACCGCCCCGGTTCCCGAGAGACACTCAATGGCCACCATGGCAGCCCCCATCTCGGCAACGTCCGCCGAGACTTCGTCCCCCAGCGGCATCTGGAGCTGGCTGACGACCGTCGATCACAAGCGGATCGGCATCCTCTACCTCGTCACGGCGGTGTTCTTCTTCTGCTGGGGCGGCCTCGAGGCGCTGGTCATCCGCACGCAGCTGATCGGCCCGAACATGAAGATCGTGAACGCAGAGCAGTACAACCAGCTCTTCACGATGCACGGCACGACGATGGTCTTCCTCGTCATCATGCCGCTCTCGTCGGCGTTTTTCAACTTCCTGATTCCGCTGCAGATCGGCGCGCGCGACGTCGCCTTCCCGCGCCTCAACGCCTTCAGCTACTGGGTCTTCCTCTTCGGCGGCATCGTGATCACGCTGCCGATTTTATTCGGACTTGCCCCCAATGGCGGCTGGTTCGGCTACGCGCCGATCACGACGATGGCGTACTCGAGCGGCTACAACATCGACTACTGGGTGCTGGGGCTGCAGATCCTCGGCGTCGCGTCGCTGGCCGCCGCGTTCAACTTCATCACGACGATCATCAACATGCGGGCGCCGGGCATGCACCTGATGCGCATGCCGATCTTCACCTGGATGTCGTTCGTCGTGCAGTTCCTCGTGATCCTCGCCTTCCCGGTGATCACGGTGGCGCTCGTCTTCCTGATGTTCGACCGCTTCTTCGGCACGAACTTCTACACGATCGCGGCCGGCGCCGACCCGCTCCTCTGGCAGCACCTCTTCTGGATCTTCGGGCACCCCGAGGTCTACATCCTCATCCTGCCGGCGTTCGGCCTGGTGAGTGAAGTGCTCCCGACCTTCAGCAAGAAGCCGCTCTTCGGCTACCCGGTGATGGTCTACTCGGGCATGCTGATCGGCTTCCTCGGCTTCGGCGTCTGGGCCCACCACATGTTCTCGGTGGGCATGGGCCCGGTCGCGGACTCGGTGTTCTCGCTGACGACGATGCTGATCGCCATTCCCACCGGCGTGAAGATCCTCAACTGGGTCTCGACGATGTGGGGCGGCAACATCCGCTTCACGACGTCGATGATGTTCGGCATCGCGCTCGTGGCCATGTTCACGGTCGGCGGCATCTCGGGCATCATGCACTCGTCGTCCCCGGCCGACCTGCAGCAGACCGACTCGTACTTCGTGGTGGCGCACTTCCACTACGTGCTCTTCGGTGGCGCCGTGTTCGGCATCATGGCCGGCGTCTACTACTACTTCCCGAAGATGACCGGCCGCATGATGAGCGAGACCATCGGCAAATGGCACTTCTGGGTCTTCTTCATCGCGATGAACCTGACGTTCTTCCCGATGCACTTTGCCGGACTCTACGGCATGCCGCGCCGCATCTACACGTACGACGCGGGCCAGGGCTGGGAAACGTTCAACGTGATGTCCACCGCCGGCGCATACCTGCAGGCGGTCGGCATGCTGCTCTTCCTCTACAATTTCATCACGAGCTGGCGCTCGGGCCCGAAGGCGGGCAACAACCCGTGGGGCGCGCCGACGCTCGAGTGGGCGCTGCCCTCGCCGGTACCCGACTACAACTTCGCGCACATCCCGACCATCACCTCGCGCTACCCGCTCTGGGACCAGAAGGCGGAAGAGCTCGTGAAGTCGGAGTCCGAGACCACGATCGACGGCCGCCTCAAGACCGCGAAGGAGCTCGGCATCCCGATGCCCTTCCCGACGATCCGCCCGCTCATCGCCGCGCTGCTCATGTGCACCATGATCTGCAGCGTGCTCTTCATCCACGCGGGCAACCTGCCCCTGGCGCTGACGATCGGCATCGCGTCCTTCCTCGGCCTGACCTTCACGCTCGTCAGCTGGCTGACCAGCGCGCTCGAATAGGTCCCCACCACCGCACCTGACCGGAGTTCCCGTGGCTTCTGCTGCCATTCCCGATCCGCATCACGCCGCCGACGCGCACAGCCATCCGCCGACGACGACGGGGTTGAACCACCGCAAGATCGCCGTCTGGGCCTTCATCGGCTCGGAGTGCATGCTGTTCGTCTCCCTGATCAGCACCTACCTGATCTACAAGGGCCGCTCGATCGCGGGCCCGTACCCGCACGAGTGGTGGTGCCGCGCCACGAACACGATCGGGAAGACGGCCGCAGAGCTGGGTACCTGTGCGCCGGCCGAGACGTTCAAGCCGATCCTCAACATCCCGGTCACGTCGGCATCGACGTTCGTGCTGCTGATGTCGTCGCTGGCGATGGTGCTCGCGCTCGCCGCCGTCGAGAACGCCGACAAGCCGAAGCCGACCGGCACGTGGGAGAACATCCTCCGCTCGTCCAAGACCTGGCTCTGGGTCACGGCCATCCTCGGCACGACCTTCCTCGGCTTCCAGGCCTACGAGTTCACCTCGTTCGTGCACGAGGGGCTCACGATCCGCACCAACCTGTTCGGGTCGAGCTTCTTCACGCTGACCGGCTTCCACGGCGCACACGTGACCGTGGGCGTGCTCTGGCTGCTCGCGCTGCTCGGCATCGACTACAAGCGCGGATTGAAGCCCGCGGACGCACTCAACGTGGACATTGCCGCCTTGTACTGGCACTTCGTCGACGTGGTCTGGATCGCGATCTTCACGCTCCTCTACCTCATCCAGTAGGACGCCGACCATGGCCAACGAAGCCGCGCACGCCGCGGATGCGCATCCGGCGGACGCCCACGCCGACGAGCACTACCATCCGCAATGGTCGACGTACTGGAAGGTCGCGGTCGTCCTGACGCTGATCACGGTCGTCGAAGTCTGGATCTACTACATCCCGTCGTTCGTCGCGAGCAAGTTGTTCGTGCCGTCGCTGCTGATCATGAGCGCGGTCAAGTTCGCGATCGTGGTGATGTTCTACATGCACCTCAAGTACGACCACAAGCTGTTCCGGGCGTTGTTCACGGGGCCGCTGCTGATCGCGATCGGGACGTTGTTCGGGCTGCTGTTCCTGTTCGGGAAGCTCGCGATCCGGTTGGGGTTGGGGGCTGGCTGAGGCGAGGGTACGCGAAACCGGAGACGGTCAAGATCAAGAGCTAGATCAACCGCAAGTGCGGCTTCGCCACAGAGACACAGAGATCGCATAGAGGGACACGGAGAGGGCCCGCATGCCATGATTGGCGTGCGGGCCCCCGGTGCGTTGTGGCTGGTCGTTCTGAACGGAGTGAAGAACCTGCTGCTTGCCCTTAGCGGTAGCCGAAGCCGCAGGTCCTTCGCTTCGCTCAGGACGACTTGATGCCTACTCCTGCCCGTTGAGGGCGTACTCGAGCGTGTGGCGCAGCTCCGGGTGTTCGCGGTAGAGGTACCGCCCCATCACGACCGCGGCGAGCAAGTTGGCCACGCCGATCGACCACCACGCCAGGTTGCCCAGCAGGTCGTTCATGGCGAGCACGGCGGTCACCCCGTAGAACGCCACCTGGAAGGCGACGAAGAGGATGAACAGACCGGCGAGCGCGGTGGGCGCCTTGCGCGAGGCCTGGATGAACCAGGAGGCCAGCGTGCCGAGCCCGACGAAGGCGACCACGTGGAACACGGAGTAGCCCACGATGTGCAGCGCCGTACTCTCGCCGGTGGTCGGTCCGAAGAACGAGAAGAGAGCGTTGCCGAGCAGGGCCGGTGTGTAGAAGGCGTGCCCGTTCCACAGGTCAATGAGAAGGAACCAGATCGCCACGGCACTGGCGCCCACGATGCCGGCGATCGCTCCCTCCCGCGTCCACGAACCGTTCGCGTTCATCGTAGCCTCCTGGGGGATGGCATACGGTACGTGATTTGCCGCACGCCGCCCCCATCAATTCGGGGGGTGGCCGGGATTTTAGCGGCTGAAACGGATGTTTTGAGCGTTTGGGGAGGTCGCCCTCGCTTCTACGGCTGCTTCGCTGCCTGCTCGCGCGCGATCACGAGTGCGCGGTCCATGCCCGGGTCGGCGCCGCGCAGGACGTCGGCCACGTGCATCGGCACCTCGACGTCGGCCAGCGTGCCGCGCGCCGGCGTGCGCGGCTTGGGCGCCGCGTTGACGTAGCCGTACATCTGCATCGCGACCCGAATGCCCGAATGCGGCAGGTAGAGGAGCGCGCTCGACCCCGACGTGTTGCCCTCATATGCGCCGCCGCTCTCCTCGCCCACGAAGGTGGCTCGGCCAAGCCCGCGCAGCGTGCCGGTGACGTCGGCCGCGGTCGAGAAGGTGTAGCCGTCTTCGAGCACGACCAGCGGACCGCCGAAGGGCTGCGCCGCGGGCGACTGCTCAGCGACGCCCGGGTGCAGGACGGGCTGCACCAACCAGCCGCCCGCGGGATCGGGGCGCGTACCCGCATCGAGCTCTGCGTACGTCTTGCTCGGGAGGGTCGTGTAGCTCGGGCGCAGGGTGTTGATGTGGATGTGGTCGAAGTAGCGGAAGGGGCCGCGCGCGAAGCGGCCGACGAGATTCGCACCGTCCATGTCGACGCCGCCGCCATTGCCGCGGAGGTCGAGCACCATCGCGCGTGCGCCATGCTCGCGCGCGACGGCGAAGACCGAGTCGAGCTCGGCGACGAAGCGCTCACCGAAGAAGCCGTGGACGCGGAGCACGGCGACCTGGCCATCCCCCGGAAAGCGGACGCTGATGTTCTCCTTCGCGCCGTCGAGGCGCGCGGCCTGGGCCGCGTAGGCGTCGTTAACCGGATTGGCGTTGGTGGTGCGCGCGGCATCCGTGACGCCGTCGAGCCGGGCGCGCCGCTCGCGCCCGCTGGAATCGCGCACCACGAGGTCGAACGTCGAACCCTGGTCGGCGAAGTGGTAGTAGAGGCGCGGGAGGTTGCGGCTCATGGCGGCCGCGCGACCGGTGGTGATCGCGCCGTCGAGCGTGGTCATCGGCGTGAAGAGCGCGACGAGGTCGCGCACGCGACGGCCGTTGATCGAGAGCAGCTCGCTGCCGGGCCGGATCTCGGTGTCGGCGGGGGTATCGTTGCGGACGACGAACATGCGGTTGCCGTACTCGATGCGCACGCGCAGCGGGAAGAGTGGCCGCTCGCCGATGCGGCGCGAGGTCGCGCTGTCGGTACCGGCGCGCGCGTGGCCATCGCCCAGGTCGGTCATCATCCGCGAGGCGGCCGCGAGCAGGACGAGCTCGGTGACGGGTCCCGTGATCTCGGCGCGATACGCGTCCCAGCGACGCTCGAGGTCGGCGCGAGTCGTCCAGCGGAAGGGCGCGCCGTGCGACTCGAAGATCGCAGCGCGGAGCGCGTCGAGGTCGGCGCGGGCGTCGGCCTGCGAGATGACCTGGAGCCCGGGAGCTGGGTCGCCACTCGACTGCGCGCCGACGCGCGCCACGGCGATGATGGTCAGGGCGGCGAGCGTCGCGGTCGAACGGCGGAGGCGCGGCATGCGAGGGCGGGGGCGGGGGGCGGGGGGCGGGGGTGAGGCGGACGAGCGCGGCGCCGCGTTTGGACACCGGCGGCGAGCGGAACGTTCGAACGTCGATGCCTTCGCCGACATCATGGCGGTCTCGCCGACGAGGCGTCCGTTCGAGGAGCAGGTCCCTCCCTCGTTTACGCCGTCATCACCACCCAAGAATCATCGCGAACATGAGCGGCGCCACGATGCTCGCGTCGCTCTCGATGATGTACTTGGGCGTGTCCACGCCGAGCTTGCCCCACGTGATCTTCTCGTTGGGCACCGCGCCTGAGTACGAGCCGTAGCTCGTCGTCGAGTCGCTGATCTGGCAGAAGTAGCCCCAGAGCGGCACCTCGGTGCGCTGCAGGTCCTGGTGCAGCATCGGCACGACGCAGATCGGGAAGTCGCCGGCGATGCCGCCGCCGATCTGGTAGAAGCCGAGCGAGTGCGTCTTGGTCAGCTCCGTGTACCAGTCGGCCAGCTTCATCATGTACTCGATGCCGGTCTTGACCGTGTGCACGTTCTTGATGTGCCCCTCGATGCAATGGCCTGCGTACATGTTGGCCAGGGTCGCGTCTTCCCAGCCCGGCACGAAGATCGGCAGGTTCTTTTCCGCGGCCGCGAGCAGCCATGAATTCTTCGGATCGATCTGGTAGCTGTCCTTGAGCTTGCCGCCGAGGAGGATGCGATACATGAACTCGTGCGGGAAGAGCCGCTCGCCCTTGGCGTCGGCCTTCTGCCATTCCTCGAGCACCACGGATTCGATGCGGCGCATCGCTTCCATCTCGGGAATGCAGGTGTCGGTGACGCGGTTCATGTGCTGCTCGAGCAGCGCCTGTTCATCCTGCGGCGTCAGGTCGCGGTAGTGCGGCACGCGCACGTAGAAGTCGTGCGCCACGAGATTGAAGACATCCTCCTCGAGGTTCGCGCCCGTGCACGAGATGCCGTGGATCTTGTCCTGCCGGATCATCTCCGCGAGCGAGAGTCCGAGCTCGGCCGTGCTCATCGCGCCGGCCAAGGTCACGAACATCTTGCCGCCGCCGTCCAGGTGCGCGGTGTACGCCTCGGAGGCATCGACCAACGCGGCCGCGTTGAAGTGGCGGTAGTGATGGCGAATGAAGGCGGAGACGGTGCCCTTGGAGGCCGTCCACGGGGCGCGCTTGGGCGCGGTGCTGGGGGTCGCGGTGGTCATCATGGGGCGGAAAGCTAGCGGCCCCAGGGCACGCTGGAAGCGCGCTGCCCTCGACACTGTTCGCGGCTGCCGATAGCTATAGGGAGATGGCCACGACCCTCGCCCCCCCGATTCCGGCTCCCGCGCACGATGCGGGCGAACCGGACGTTCCGGCCCACTCCAAGCAGCGTGCGCGCGAGCGCCTCAAGTCGCTCGACGTCTTCCGCGGCATGACGGTGGCGGGGATGCTGCTCGTGAACAATCCGGGCACCTGGTCGGCCATCTACGAACCGCTCGAACATGCGCCGTGGCACGGCTGGACGCCGACGGACCTGATCTTCCCGTTCTTCCTGTTCATCGTCGGCATCACGACGCACCTCTCGCTCACGGAACGAGCCGCGCGCGGCGACAGTGTTGCGGCGCTGCGCATGCAGGTGATCCGCCGAGGGCTCACGATCGTGCTCATCGGCATGGCGCTCAGTGCGTTCCCGTTCTACCAGTGGAACGGCGTGCCGGGCACACCCAACGCCGGCCTCTGGGACAAGATCATCTACCGCGTGGCGCACCTGCGCGTGCTCGGCGTGCTGCCGCGCATCGGCTGGTCGTACCTGATTGCGGGACTGCTCACGCTGCAGGCGCCGCTCAAGCGCACGGTGCTGATGCTCGTGGCGTTGCTCTACGGTTACTGGGCGCTCCTGACGCTCGTGCCGACGCCGGGCACCGGCATCACCGGCGAAATCGACGTCGGCGCGCTCACGCTGCAGGCGTGGCTGGATCAGCTCGTGCTGGGTGCCGACCACATCTACGCTGGCACGAAGTACTGGGACCCCGAGGGGATTCTCTCGACGCTCGGTGCCGTGGCGAGCGTGATCACGGGGGTGCTCGCGGGGCGTTGGATCGCGAGCCGGGAGCGGCCGCTCATCGAGCGCGTGGCGGGACTCTTCGGCGCCGGCGCGATTGCGGCGGTGGTGGGGCTCTGCTGGCACTGGTCGCTGCCGATCAACAAGAACCTCTGGACGCCGTCGTACGTGGTGTTCATGTCGGGCATGGGCGCGATGTCGCTCGCGACGTGCATGTGGTTGATCGAGGAGCTCGACGTGACCGCGTGGACGGGTCCGTTCCTCGTGTACGGGATGAATCCCATTCTCGCGTTTGTCGGCAGCGGAATCATGGCGCGCTGCATCTACACCATCTTCACCGCCGAATGGCACGGCAAGGCTGTGCCGGTGCAGAAAGTCATCTTCGAGTCCGTCTTCCTGCCGCTTCTACCGGTGAAGGATGCCTCGTTGCTGTTCGCGGCCACGTTCGTCTTGACGTGGTTCGGCATCCTCTCCGTCTTCCATCGCAAGCGGTGGTTCCTGAAAGTCTGAAGCGGCCGCTCGCGGCACTGCTCGCCATTGTCGGTTGCCTGGGTGCGACGCTGCCTATTACGTCGCGCGCGCAGGCTTCGCCGCCGCTGGCGGTTGCCCCCACCCCCGCGCCCAGGGCGAGCACGCAACCCGGCGTGAGTGCGAAGACGGCGACGCCGGTCGCGAAGAAGCCAGCCGCAGCCTCCAAGGCCAAGGGCGGCGTCCATTCGAGAAAGAAGGGCGCCAAGCGCGCACCGCGGCCGATTCCCGCCAAGGGCGCCTGGAGCACCACCGTCGGCGCGAGCGCACTCACGGCGGCGCTGGCCGAAACGCTGCCCGGGCCGGTGAAAGGCCGCTGGGGTGCGATGGTCGTGTCGCTGACGCGCGGCGACACGCTCTTCTCCGAAACAGCGGGCTCTGCGCTCATGCCGGCGAGCACGATGAAGCTCTTCACGAGCGCCCTCGCGCTCGAGACGCTGGGGCCGCAGCACCGCTTCAGCACCGAAGTGCTGCGCGATGGCGTGCTCGCGGCCGATGGCACGCTGCGCGGCAACCTCGTACTCCGCGGCGATGGCGACCCGAGCATCTCGCCGCGCCTGCTGGGTGGCGCACCGGGCGACCCGATGCAGCGCCTCGCAAAGGAGATCTCGGCCGCGGGGGTGAAGCGCGTGACCGGCGACGTGATCGCCGACGGCTCCGCGTTCGACGACAAGGGCGTTCCCGATGGGTGGCGCAAGCGCTACCTGGGTGCCGCGTACGCGGCGCGCGTCTCGGCGCTCTCGCTCAACGAGAACCTGGTCTGGATCGTGGTCAAGCCAGGCCCCAAGGGCGCGCTCGTCTCGACCGATCCGGCGACGGCCGGGCTTCCGATCGAGAGCGAGGTGCGCGTCGTGCCCGGACGCGGCGGGCGCATCTCGGCGTGGCGTCGCGCGGACGGCAGCATCAAGGTCAAGGGTTCGATCGGCGCGAGCGCGCACGAGCGGCGCTGGTCGTTGGTGGTGGAAGATCCGGCGCTCTTTGCCGCAGGCGCGCTGCGGGCGCAGCTCGAGGAGCTCGGCATCAACGTGGCCGGCAAGGTGCGCACGGGGCGCGGCTCGCCGGTGGCGCCACGCATCGCGTCGCTCGCGTCGCCGCCACTCAAGGAGATCGTCGCCGCGATGAACGGCGAGAGCATCAACCTGTTCGCCGAGCTGCTGTTCAGGAATTCGGCGCGCGGCCCGTTGCGCGACAACGTGGGCAGTGCCGTGTCGGCGAACAACGCGCTCGAGCGCTTCCTGTCCGGCAAGGTGGGTGTCGACTCGGGAGCGGTGCACGCCTCCGACGGCAGCGGCCTCTCGACGCTCGACCGGGTCACGGCGCGTTCGCTCGTCAAGCTACTCGCGTATGGCCACGCGGCCTCGTGGAGCCCCGAGTATCACGCGTCACTGCCCGTGGCCGGCGAGAGCGAGACACTCAAGCATCGCATGCGCTTCACGCCGGCGCAGGGCAACCTGCACGCGAAGACGGGCACGACGAACGACGTGATCTCGCTCGCGGGCTACGTGACGGCGAAGAACGGCGAGCTGCTCGCGTTCGCGATGGTGTACAACGGACGCGACCGCTGGCGCGCGAAGGATCGCATCGATCGCGCGGGCGCGACGCTGGCGGCTTTTTCGCGGGAGTAGTGCCGCGCACGCACGTCGCACACGGATGACGCGAAGAAGACGCGGCGTCGGGTGAATGACTGACAGGGCACAGTCACCTCGTTGCCTTTCTCGCGTTCTTAGTGAGGCCTCGGGCGAACGCTGACGCCCGCGCGCTTGCCCGCCGCCTAGCGTGGCATCACGACGGTACGCGACGCCACACACTTGCCTCATCTCTTCGAGCGATGTGCGCCTTCCGCCGTGCGCCGTACACCGGATCACAATCGGAATGCCTCCCGACCGCCCGAGGGCCCCATGCACGCGTACACGCCCGCTGTTCTGCTCGTCGTCGCACTCGCGGCGCCCGCTGCCGCCAAGGTCGACGACCTTCCCGCCTTCGCCCGCCGCTACCTCGACCGCCAGGTGCACGCGGTGCTGCCCAGCGCCGATGCGCACGGCCAGCCGATGACCGCACCCCTGACGCTGCGCCTGGTGCCGAGCTTCGCGCGACAGACCGGCTTCGCCTGCAGCATGTGCCACTACCAGTTTCCGCAGCTCACGGCGTTCGGACGCCAGTTCAAGCTCAACGGCTACACCCTGACGGGCCTCAAGAACATCGAGGACAAGGACAAGAGGGAGAAGCCGACCCTCTCGCTGCTTCCCTTCTCGCCGCTGTCGATGATGATGATCGCCTCGGCCACGCAGCTCGGCACCGCACTGCCGGGCACGCAGAACTTCACCGTGTCGCTGCCGCAACAGCTGGGCGTGCTGTGGGCCGGTGCGATCGCGAACAACCTCGGCACGATGTCGCAGGTCACGTGGGTGCCGTCGAGCGGCACCTTCGCGATCGACAACGTGGACGTGCGCTATGTCGGGCGAGGCACGATTGGCGAGTCGCCGGTGACGTGGGGCGTGAGCTTCAACAACAATCCGAGTACGCAGGACCTCTGGAACACCACGCCGGCGTGGGGCTATCCGTTCTCGTCGTCGGCGGTGGCGCCGTCGTCGCTCGGCTCGCCGCTGGTGGCCGGCGGGCTGGCGCAGCGCTCGGTAGGCGTGGGCGTGTACGCGCTCTGGAACGACCTGCTCTACACCGAAGTCGCGGCGTATCGCTCCGCGATTCCGACCGCCGCCGCGCCCCTCGACTCGTCGGCGCGCAACACGATCTCGGGCTTCACGCCGTACTGGCGCGTAGCGCTGCAGAAGAGCTTCGGCACGCAGTACCTCATGGTCGGCACGTATGGCCTCGCGGCGAAGCTCTTTCCGACGGGCATCGGTGGTTTGACCAACGACTACACGGACCTCGCCTTCGACGCGCAGCACGAGATGCCGCTCGGCGACGGTCATCTGGTCACGCGACTCTCGTGGACGACCGAGAGCCAGACCTTGAGTGCCGCCTTCGCGGCAACGCCTGCCGTGTCGGCCAACCGTACCAACTCGGTCAACTCGCTGCGCCTGAGTTCATCGTGGTATCCGGCGCAGCATGCGGGATTGACGGTCGGATTCTTCAGCAATGGCGGCACGGCGGACACGCTGCTGTACGCGCCGGGCTCGGTGACCGGCAGCGCCATCGGCTCGCCGGAGACGACGGGGGCGTCGCTCGAGGCGAGCTACAACCTGTGGGAAAATGCGCGGCTCTCCGTCACGTACACCATGTACAGCAAGTTCAACGGCCGTGACAGCAACTATGACGGCTCCGGTCGCAGCGCGTCCGCGAACAACACGCTCTATCTCCTCTGGTGGTTCGCCTTCTGATGGACACGTCGTGGAAGTTGCCGGAGCGGTGGGGCATGATCCCGCTACGGATCGTGGTGGGACTCGTCTTCCTGATGCATGGCGGGCAGAAGCTGTTCGTATTCGGCCTGCCGGGAACGGAGGACATTCTCGCGAAGATCGGCATTCCGATCGCGCCCGTTGCGGCGGCCGTGCTCATTCTCGCCGAGGTCGCGGGCGGCTTTGCCGTGCTCTCCGGACTGTTCGTGCGGTCGGCCGCGCTCGTGCTCGCCGTCGACATGGCGGTGGCCATCGTGGCCGCACGCATGCAGGGCGGATTCTTCACGCCGTATGGCTACGAGTTCGAGCTCACGCTCCTTGGCGCCTGTCTGACGCTGGCCGCCGTCGGCGCGGGCGGCGCGTCCCTCGACGACCTGCTGCGTCGACGCAAACATGAGTGAGCGAGTGCGGAGCGTCGCGCGGCGCGGCGTGGCGCTTGCCATGGCGTGGACGTCGCCCGTGTTGGCCCAGCAGGCTGTCGCGGCGGACACGAGCGCGATCGTGCCGGCCATGGTGGACCTCGGGCGCGCCGTCTTCCATGGCAAGGGGATGTGCTTCGCCTGTCACGGTCAGGCGCTCGAGGGCACGCAGGTGGCGCCCACGCTCAAGGCGCACGTCTGGCGCGACGCGAAGAACGGCGACTATGCCGCGATCATCGACGTCATCACCAAGGGCGTACCGTCCACCGCGATGGTGTCACTCCCGGGTGGTATCACGCGCGCCGAGGCGACGAGCGTGGCCGCTTACATCTGGTCGGTGAACAACCGGAAGGCGAAGCCTTGAGGCTCAGTGCGGCTTCTTGACCGCCGTGCGTGAGCCACCGGAGGTGGTCGACGTTCCGCCGCTCTTGCCCGTGGAGCTCGCGGTGCCGCCACCAGACGTGGTCGTCGTCTGACCGCTGGCCGTGCGCCCCGCGTCCTGTCCGCTGCCCTTGGGCGCATAGCCGCCGCCCTTGCTGAGCGTGGAGTGCGTGTCGGGCCCGCGTACCACCGGCGAGATGCTGCCCACCGGCCGCCAGAACCAACCGCCGCCGTAGCCGAGGTAGGGCGACCCGTACGGGTAGCCATAGGCGAGACCCAAGCTCCAGCCGCGACCGTACGGTGAATAGCCGTACATGTCGCAGCCGCCCATGCCCATGCTGGGGAAGTAGCCGCCGTACATCGGATTGTAAAAGCTCCAGTTGTAGGCGCTCCACGGACCGTAGCACATCGGGTCGTTGACCCACGAGTAGCCGTTGCGCCGCATCCGACCGTCGTTGGCGCCCACCGTGTGCGCCGTGGCGGCGGCGCGCACGCCACCATCGGTGAGGTCGAACGTCTCGGGGTTGGCGAGCGCCACGAGCACGTCGGTCACGGCGCCGCTCACCCCCGCGTCGCCGAGCTGCATGAGCGTCTCGCCGGTGACGGGCACAGTGCGGCGTCCCGCAGCCGAGCGCGACACGAGCCATGCGCGCACCACGGCTTCGTCCACGTTGCGAGCGAGGCTCGCGATCTCGCGCACGTCGGGGTCGGCGGTGGCGGCCACGCGCGCGATCTCGCCGGCGGTACCGGTGTGCGCGAGCGCGTTGCGCACCTCGGCGGGCCAGCCGGAGTCGGGTGCCACGCGGCGATACCACTGCGGGCGCGCCTCGACGTTCTTCCCCGAGCGGATGCCCGAGACCTGCACCCACGACGACGGCGACATGACATCGAGCACCGACGAGGTGGTGCCCGTGCTGCCGCCGGTGCAGCCGAGTTGGCCGCGGACGACGAGCCGCGCCCCACCGCCGGTCCACATCGCGCGCTCCGTGCCCGTGCAGCCGTCGCGATCCACCGGATGATCGGCGCCATCGGCGATCACCTCCTGACGGTCGATCACGTCACCGCGCTGGACGGTGAGCATCTGCACGCGCTCGTCGGAGCGACCGGGCAGGACGCAGCGCATCGGCCCCGACGTGGTGACGCCGGGAACGATGACGTTCGTCAGCGCACCATTGATCGACACGGTGTGCGTTTCGCTGAACGCCACCGACGGATCGCCCGGCACCCAGCAGCCGTAGTAGGCGGCCCACTGTCCGGTGGGCTGCTGCGCGCCGGCCGGCATCGCGCCAAGCGCAAGTGCCGCCATCATCATGCTTATGAGGAGCGTGCGCATCGCGAACTCCTTACCGCATCCGGTACGTGAGACCGACCGTCATCGACAAGCCGGAGAGGTCGATCGGCTGGAACCCCGTGAAGTCGGCGCCCAGTGACTTGTTGGCGTAGATGTAGCGCCCCTGCGTGAGCAGCGAGAAATGCGGATTGAGGGCGACGGACACACCCGCGGAGAGTGCCGCCGTCGGCGCCCAGCCGTTGGATGTCAGGTCGCCGGCGAACACCGAGTTGCCCGCACCGAAGTTCACGAAGTCGCCGCTCTGGTGGAACTCGTACCACATGACGCCGCCCTGCACCGCGACAAACGGCGCGATGCGCGCCGGCACCCAGGCGAGCCTGCCGATGCTCGTGCCCGGTGGCGTCAGCCAGTAACGCGCGCCGAGCATCACCGGCACGCGCACGAAGGTGGTCTGCTGCTCGATGGGCAGGCCATCGCTGCCGATGTAGTTGCGATAGTCGGAGCGCGCCGTGCGCGACGACACGTCGGCCGAAATGAGCCACTCGAGTCGCCGGCCCTGCATGAAGCCGAGGTCGACACCGAATTCGGCGCCACCGAAATCGCGGCGGCGGAGCGAGAGCAGGCTGGTCGTGTAGTCGAAGAGGTCGCTGCTCGCGAGCGGCTGCGCAAAGCCTGCGCGCACGGTGAGCGTGCCGATCGGTTGGCCGAAGAGGTAGCCATCGCCACTCGTCGCCTGCGCGCCGAGCGGCGCGGCCAGGACGACGGCCGTGAGCGCAGTCATGGTCCACCGCGTGACCTGCGAACCCCTCACTCCAGCGATGTGTCGCATGGGACACCTTTCCGTTGATGCAGGCCGGGAGACGGGAGCGCCTGCTGGCCGCTCCTTGATGCTACCCCGCCAGATCAGGCGGGTGCCGCTCGACCGTCAGCCGCATGAAAGGTTCGGGGGTGCACAGTCGACACGCAAGCTGGCGCCGCTGATTTTCGGGCTTCTTCGCCGGTGAAGTTCGGCGTTCGTCGCCTGAAGTTCAGGGATTCTTCGCCAGCGACTTGAAGTACTCGCCCACGAGGTCGCGATAGGCCGGGGGTACGTTGTCGTTGCCGCCCAACGCAGGGCCCGCCATGTCGGTCGCACCGAGTTGCCGGCGGAGCGCGAACTCCCAGGCCTTGAGACCTTCGACCACGGCCGTGCGCATCTGTTCGAGCGCGGCCGGATTGCCGAGGATCTTGGCGGCATCAAGCTGCGCGATGCGCGCGATGAGCTTGTCGAGGTCGGCCGTGTTGGCGCCGGTGCCAGCGAGCGATCGCTTCAGTCCCTCGGCGGCGTCGCGCTCGCCACGCAATTCGCGGGCGAGTTGGCGCGCATCCTCGGCGGTGAAGCGGCCGGCGGCGTCCTTGGTGCCGCTCGGGCTGCCTTGGCCCTGGCCACGATCATTGGCGCCGGGCTGGTCTTGTCGGCCACCTGCGCCTTGGCCTTGTCCGCTGCCGCCGCTCTGGCCCTGCTGGCCTTGGCCACTGGCTTGGCCCCCGCCCTGTGCGCGTGAGTCACTGCCCTGCTGGCCGCGCGCGCGCTCCATGCGCTCGCGCGTGCGCTCCTCGATCGACGAAAGGCCGCGCACGAGGTCGCGCGCCTGCGCCAAGGCGCGCGCGGTGCGCTGCGTGGTGTCGCGCCCGGCGCTCGCGGCTGTCGCGGCCTGACCGACGCGATGAGCGAGGCTGTCCAGATCGTCCTGGATCATCTGCTCGATGTTCTTCGAATACTCCGGCGATCCACTGCGCAACGCCTGACGCGAGAAGCGGATCTTGTCGACGAGACGCGCATCGCGAATGGCGGCGGCCGCGCCCTGCGCCTGACGTGCAGCGCCGGGCTGCGACTGCCGGTTGTCGCGCGCGAGTTGGTCGAGCTCGCGAGCGAGTCCCTCGACGCGCTCCTGCATGCCAGCCTTGCGCTCATCGACGCGACGCTGCCGTTCGGCCCGATTCGCGCCCGCGTCCGGCAGTTGTGCAACATCCTTGCCGACCTCGCGCTGCTCGTTGGCGAGGGCCTGAGCGCGCCGTGTGGCTTCGGCGAGTCCCGACGTCGCACGTGACTCGCGCGTCTCGTTGAGCGCACGCTGTGCGGCCGCGAGCTTGTCGGCTGCGGCCTGCGCCGCACCCGCACCATTGGACGCGGCCGAGCGGCGCATCGCGTCGGCGGCCTTCTGCAGGTCGGAGGCCGTCTGCGCCATCTCCGCGGACTGCTGCGCGCGTGCGAGGCGCTCGAGCTGCCGAGCCGCCTGCTCCGTTTCGTCAGCGAGCTGCCGCTGCGTGCCACCTCCCGATGCGCCGCCGCCATTGCCGCGCTGCGCCCGCTCACGCTGACGAGAGAGTTCCTGCTGCTGGCGCGCGGCAAGCCGCTTCAGGCGCTCGGCCATCTCGTCGATGCCGCGCGCGCCCTGCTGCTCGCGACTGCGCTCCACCTGATCATACTGATTGCGCAGCTTGTCGGTCTCGAGTTCAAGCAGGTCCGCGAGATCGGATGCCTTGGCGGCTGCATTGCCGCCACCGCCGCCCTGCTGGCCCATGCTGACCTGCACTTCGCGGAACGCCGCCTCGGCCTTCTCGAGCCACTGCAGTGCGCGTTGCTCCGGGGCGAGCGCGTCGGCGGTCTTGCCCTGCACGAGCAATTCCTCGGCCTGCTTCATCTCCGCGCCCGCCTTGGGTAGCACCTCGGCGAGGACGCGGAAGCCGGAGTCTGCCTTGAGCACGGCCGGTCGCTGCACGCGCTGGAGGAGCTCGCCGAGTTCCTCGCGCAGCCGCGCCTGCGAGAGGTGCAGCGTGCTGATGTCGGTGCGCAGCGTCGCTGCGGGCGTGCGTGCGCGATCGCGCTCGGTCTTGAACGTGCCCGCGACGATGTCGCGCTGGCGTTGCACGAGCGAGCCCGGGTTGACCTCGCCGCCACCACCACCGCCCCCGCCGCCCGACTGGTTCTGCTTGAACTCGCGGCTGAACGGGCGGATGGTCATGAACTGGATGTCGCTCGCGCCGCTCTTGCCGCCGGCGAGCGCGTCGTTGTCGCGAGCGCGCGCGTAGTAGCTGATGACATCGCCAGGGGTGAGCGACATCTCCTCGAGGAAGAGGGTGTGCGACGCGATGACCTCGCGCGGCCGCACGCCGCCCTCGGTGCCGCCCGCAAGCGGGATCACCTGTTCGGCGCCGCCATTGACGCGCACGACGAGTTCGAGCGCGGCCACACCGTAGTCGTCGGTGGCTTCGGCCTCGATCAGCACCTCCTCGACGTTGCTCGGCCGCAGGTCGCGCCCGGGCTTCTTGAGGCGCACCACGGGCGGTGCGTCCTCGAGTGCGTCAACCACGTACTCGACCGATCCGGGCACCACGGTGCCGTCCTCGGCCTCGAGCTCCACGCGGTAGAAACCGTCGCGTCGCACGATCAATCGCGCCGTGAGCGTGGAGTCGTCCGCGCGCACGAGCGGCACCACCGCGCCACCGTCGAAGCGCAGGCGCCCACCGCGCACCGCGCGCGTGGCGTGGATGCGCAGGATGGCAGTGGTGCCCGTCGGTGCAGCGATGTCGCCGCCGTCATCCGTGATTTCCGCGGGCAGGTTCATGAACGGCATGAAGCGCAGCTCGACACTGATGCGCCTCACGCCGGGCAGGTCGCGCACGGTGAGGTGACCGGTGGCGCTGCGCACGCCGCTGGCCTCGACGAAGAACTCCGCGTCCTCGCTCACGTCGAAGAGCCGCGCGACGAAGCGACCGGCATCACGGCCGGCGCCCATCGGCACGCGCTCGTACTCGGCAGTCGTGCCACGACGCACCACGAGCTCGACGAGTTCACTCTCGAAGCCGCTCAATGTTGCGGCGAGCTGCACGTCGCTGCCTCGCGCGACCACGAGCGACTGCGGCTCGAGGCCGATCGCATACACCGGGTGTGCGGCCGCATCACGCCACGGCGTGAGGAGCAGGCGCGCACCCGTGCGCATCCAGCCGGGACCGGTGCCGAAGAGCAGTGCCGCGCTCGCGAGCGCGGCGGCCAGCAGCAACAGCGCGCGCTGCGTGCGCGGCCGCTCGATGAGCGGAAACTCGCGCGCATGCTGCAGGCGTCGCGCGGCATCGGCCACGAGGCCGCGCACGAGGAGCGGCGAGTGTGCGGCACCATCGGCTTGCTGGCCAAGTGCCATCGCGCTCATGACGGCACCCTCGAGCGATGGCACGCGCTCCTCGAGGTAGAGGGCGAGGCGCTGGTCGCTCAGGTGACGCATCAACGGCCAGGCGACGAAGCGACCCACCACGAGGGCGGTGACGACGCCGAGCACCACACGGCCCCACGTGACGGCCTCGGGAGTGAAGCGCAGCAGCTCGAGGGCGTACGACGCGCCCGCGACCGCAGCCACGACCACCGCAACGGTGATGGCGCCACCGACCGCGAGGTGGCGCAATCGCCAGCGGCGCCTTGCGCCTGACAGTTCGGAGAGGAGCGCCGCAGGGGGCGCGATGCGTGGCGACGTCATGGCGTCATTCCATTCTGGCGACGTAAGCGGCGGCGCGCCACGCGACCAGCGTTTCAGCGCAGAGCAACAGGGCGACGGCCACAAGCAGAAACCACCAGGTGGACTGGTGCGCCTCCCGTTCGACGATCGACGCCGGCGCGCTCGTGGCGGCCGCCGGCGCTGCCGCCTCACCTGCGGCCAGCAGCGCGTGCGCGAGCCGCGCTGGCTCGAAGGTGGTGAAGTCGAGCTCGGGCGCTGCGATGTTCGCCGCCACGAGCACGGGCTTCGCCTCGGGCGCACCGCCGGGCCGGAGCTCGTACATCCCCGCCTCGCCGAGCTCGAGCGTGGCCGACCCACCGGGACCACCAGCCGAGAGTCGCGCACGTGATGGCGCAACCACGCTCCAGCGTGCGCTCGCATCGCGACCCGCTCCGGCCAGGTCCGCCGGCCGCAGCGATTCCCCGATCGAGCGCGCACGCGGCGCCGGCCGGTATGCCGCGGCGTGCCGCACGAGCTGGTGCACGAGCGGAAGAAACACAGCGTGCCGCGGCAGGTCGTTCCAGAGGCCGTCGAAGGTCGAGGCGAAGGTCAGCACGCGTCCGGCGCCGACCGCGTGTTCGGTGAGCGCCACGCTGCCGTCGTCGAAGCGCGCGAGGATGCCCGCGGTCGTGTCGATGGGGCGGTATTTGTAGAAGCGCGGCGCGGCGAGGTCACCCGCGTGCGGGCCAGCGAAGACACTGAGCGCGGGATGTTGCCGATCGATCATGCCAAGCACCGCGCCGCCCTGTCCTCCACGATCGATCGCGGCGCCGAGTGCACCGGGCGAGAGCGCCCGCGCGCCCGCAGGCCAGCTGCGTGGCGTCGCGCGTTCGCCGAGCAGGACGAGCAGACCACCGCCCTGCTCGACGAACTGCGTGAGGCGCTGGGCGCCGGCCGCGGGCAATGCGCCATCGGCAAGGATGACGACACGCGCGCGCGCGAGGTCCGCGGCCGTTGCGCCTTCGGCGTTGCGCGCGACGACGTCGAACTCCGGATCGTCGCCCACGGCAAGCGCGCGCGGAAGGAACGGCGCGTCGCGACCGCCCACGAGCAGCACCGGGATGACCGGAGCGCGCTCGAGCACGAAGTGGAAGGCGTCGTCGCCCGCGAGCGCATCGGCGTCGAGTGCGACCCGCGCCGCCACGGGATCGGGCGGCACCGTGATCGCGGTGAAGGTCACCGTCGCGCCCGCGTCGCGCGGCAGGTCTACCGCCTTCCGCTCGACGACGCGTCCGCCGACCTCGAGCGTCGCCATGACGTGGCGCTGCGCCTCGCCCGCATTGGCGAGCCGCGCGCTCACGATCGCGCGCTCGACGCCACTCGTGCGATCGCGTCGCAGTTCCACCGCCCGCACGCCGTGGTTGGTCACCACCGCACTGCCCGAGACATCGACGGGCAGCACCTCCGTGCCCGCAGCCAGTCGCACGTCGGGCCCCAGGTCCCACGCGCTGCGCTGGAAGTCGCTCACGACCACGAGCGCCTTGCGCGGTGCGTCGCTCGCGGCGAGCAGCTGTTGCGCCATGCCGACGGCGGGCGCGAGGCGCGTCGACTCGTCGGTGAGGGCAACGCTGTCGAGCGCCGCGCGCAGGGCGGCCGCGTCGCCCGTGGTCGGGGTGACGGCGCGTGCCCGGCGATCGAACACCACGAGCGTCATCCGGTCGCCAACGCTCATCGCAGCGATGAGCTTGCCCACCTCGCTGCGCGCACGCGCGAAGCGATCGTTGGCGCGCATGCTGAACGAGCGATCGAGCAGCACCACCAGGTCGCGGCGGCGCAGGTCCGCGCCCAGAACGGACGCACGCGGTGCGAGCACGGGGCGCGCGAACGCGAAGGCGAGTGCGGCGATCGCGGCCGCACGCAGCGCGAAGAGCCACGGATCGCGCAGGGTCCGCCTGGCGGTGATCGGCGTCGGTGTCCGCTCGAGGAACATGAGCGACGGAAACGCCACGGGATCGCGGCGCTCGCGTTCAGCCAGGTGCGCGAGGAGCGGCCAGGCCACCGCCGCGAATCCGGCGAGGAAGAGGGGGGCGAGGAGCGCGGGCATCAGGTGGCCGTGCGCAGGAACTCGCGCCGCAGTAGGTACTCGAAGAGCACGCGGTCGAGCGGTTCGCTCGTGTCGATCAAGGTGTAGTCGGCGCGGTGGCTGCCGAGGCGCGCGCGCATGGCGGCGAGATGCGCGCCCATCGCAGCCACGTAGCCGGCGCGCACGCGCGATGGCGTGACCGGCATGCGCACATCACTCTCGAGGTCGCGGAACGTCGTCGCGTCATCAAACGGAAACGAGCGCTCGGCCCTGTCCAGCACCTGCATCACGATCACGTCATGTCCAGCGCCGGTGAGTGGCGCGAGCGCGGACGCGACCGCGGCCGCCGGCTCGTAGAGGTCGGAGACGAGCACGAACACGCCGCGCCGGCGGCGCGTGGCGGCCACCTGCGCGATCGGCCGTGCCAGCGCGCTCGCGCCTTTGGCCGTTGCGCGCTCGAGCACGTGCAGTACGTGCGGGAGATGACGCGCGGACGGCGGCACGACTTCCACCAGGTCGTCGCCGAACGTTACGATGCCGACGCGGTCGCGCTGCCGCTGCGAGAAGAAAGCGAGCGTGGCCGCGAGGAACTTGGCGTACGCGAGCTTGCTGATCGTCCCGTGCGCGTAGCCCATGGACGCCGAGACGTCGAGCAGGATCGTGAAATCCGTGTTGGTGTCCGCCTCGTACGTCTTGAGGTGGAGCCGCTCGGTGCGCGCGTACAACCGCCAATCCACATGGCGGATGTCGTCGCCCGGTACGTACGGCCGGTGTTCGGCGAAGTCGGTGGAGAAGCCGAGGCGCGGGCTGCGGTGCAACCCCGAGAGGAATCCTTCCACGACCCAGCGGGCGACCAGTTCGAGGTCGCCGATGCGCGCGAGCGCCGCGGGATCGATGAAGGACGGTGCGGTCACGCGAGGCCCGCGCTGGGGCGTGCAACGGCCGCGAGCAGCTGCGTGATCACGGTGTCGGTGGTGACCTTCTCCGCCTGCGCGTGGAAGTTGAGCAGGATGCGGTGGCGCAGCACGGGCGCGGCGAGCGCGGCCACGTCCTCGAACGACACGTGGTAGCGCCCCTGCATGAGCGCGCGCGCCTTGCCGCCGAGCACGAGGTACTGCGCGGCGCGCACCGACGCGCCGTACGTGACCCAATCCTTGATGAATTGAGGCGCGAGCGGCGAGTCGGGTCGCGTCGCGCGCACGAGGTGCACGGCGTAGCGCGCCACGGCATCGGCCACCGGCACGCGCCGCACGAGTCGCTGGAAGGCGACGATCTCGGCCGCCGTCATCGCGCGTGCGAGCGACTGGTCCTGGATCGCCGTCGTCTGCTGCACCACCGCCAACTCGTCGTCCTCGCTCAGGTAGCGGATGACGATCTGGAACATGAAGCGGTCGAGTTGCGCCTCGGGCAGCGGGTAGGTGCCCTCAAGCTCGATCGGGTTCTGCGTGGCGAACACGAAGAACGGCGGTTCGAGCGTGTACGTGCGGCCCTGCACCGTCACGCGCTTTTCCTGCATGGCCTCGAGCAGCGCCGACTGGGTCTTGGGCGGCGTACGGTTGATCTCGTCGGCAAGGAGGATGTTGGTGAAGACCGGTCCCTGCACGAACGCCATGCGCCGCCGCCCGGTCTCGGCGTCCTCCTGGATGATGTCCGTGCCGGTGATGTCCGACGGCATCAGGTCGGGGGTGAACTGGATGCGCGAGAACTTGAGGTCGAGCACCTGTGCGAGCGTGTGCACGAGGAGTGTCTTCGCGAGCCCTGGCACGCCGACGATCAGGCAGTGCCCGCCGGCGAAGAGCGCGGTGAGCGCCTGCTCGACCACGTCCTCCTGTCCGATGATGACCTTCCGCAACTCGGCGAGCACGGCGGCGCGCCCATCGCGGAGGCGGTCGGCGAGGGCGAGGTCGTCGGACGCCTCGAGGCTGGGGCGCTGGCTGGACGTGGGCATCGGGTCAGTGTGTGAGGGCGTACACGACGTAGTTCACCGCGAGCTTGTACGCTTCGTTGGTGAGGGGCACGGGCAGCAGGCCCTGGTCGGACCACTCCATGTAGTCGCCGATGTCGTTGTTGTAGTTGGCGACCATCACGAGCCGCTTCTTCGGATCGTTGTCCTCGTACGCGCCCCAGAACTCCGACTTGAGGCCGAAGTACGGGTGCGTCATGTCGAGCGTCTTGATGTGGTAGAACGAATCGAACATCGGGTGCGAGACATCGAGCTTCACGAGCGTCAGGTTCGGAAAGGCCGTGCGCCACTTCTCCTCGAAGTTGATCCAGTGGCGCGTCGAGAAGTCGTCGAAGATGATGAAGCCGCCCTTCTGCACGTAGGCGCGCACGCCGGTGAGTTCGGCGGGACTCATCGTCCAGAAGCCGGGCTCCGACACGTACGCGACCGGAAACTTGAAGAGCTCGGGATCGCCGAAGCCCAGGATGCTGGTCTCCGCGATCTGCGGATGCATCGACGACACCTCCTCGAGGATCTTGAGGAAGTGCGTTTCGGCCACCGGATAGTCGTGGTCCCACTTGAGGTCGCGCAGGCCGCCGAGCGGCTCGAACTTCACGCGGATGAAGACGAAGCGGCCGTCGTACTTGGCGTTCGGATTCGGGTGCTCACCCGGTGACACGCGGTTGAACCGCTGCGCCGAGAGGGCGAGCGCCGGCAGCGCGACGAGCAGCGTGATGAGTGTCCAGCGACGTCGTGTCATGGGACCCTGCCTGGAGAACGGAGGGCGAGGAGAAGCTCCTGCGCCGCCTCGAAGTTGGGGGCGAGATCGAGCGCGCGCAGCACTTCGCGGCGGGCGGCCACCGTGTCGCGCGCGGCCACGTAGGCCTGCGCCAGCTTGAAGAACGCCCCCGCGCGATCGGCCGGCGCCAATGCCACTACCGCACGGCGCGCGCGGATGGCCACCGCGTTCGCACCGCGCGCCGCGGCCACGTTCGAAAGCTGCGTCTGCAGCGCCGCATCGAACGGGGTGATCCACGCCGCGCGCTCGAGTGCCGCGAGCGCACCGGCCGAGTCGTGCGCCGCCGTCAGCATGCCCGCGAGCGCGATGTTCTCGTCGACCGCCGACTCGTTGAGCATCGCAATGCGCTGCAGCGCCTGCGTCGCCTTGGCGCGATCACCGAGGGCGGTGTGCGCCGCGATCAGGTAGTGGTAGCCGCTGCCGCCGTCTGCGTGCGCCGGAAAGAGCGCCACCGCGCGCGTGGCCGACGCGATCACCTGGTCCCACTGCTTGGCCTGCTGCGCCCGCGCAGCATCGACGAGCGCCGCGCGCAGCGGACCGCCCGCCTCCACACTCGTGTCGCCGGACCCGCTCACCGTGGAGCGCAACTCCACCGCCGCGAACTCGCGCGCGAACTTTGCGCGGAGCCACGCGTCGAACGTGCTGTCGAGCTGCGCCGGTGCGAGACCGTACGTGCGCACCATGAGCTGCGTGGTGCCGTATCCGTCGCGATACCCGTTGAGCAACGCGCGCAATCCCGCCGCACCTTTCCGGTCCTCGAGCATCTCGAACACGTACGCGGCCAGCGCATACGAGAGCACGACTTCCTCGCCGTAACGCGGATGCACGAAGCCGTCGTTCAAACTGCTCGGCGGATGCAGGCGCCCACCCTTGTACGCGGCCACGAGGGTCGGCGTGATCCCGCCGCCCCATGCCGGACGCGCCCGGCGCTCCTCGTACACCGAGAGCCCCTCCGACACCCAGCGCGGCACGCGGTTGTTGGTCATACCGAGCGTGATCACGTGTGCGAACTCGTGCCAGAGCACGGCGCCCCAATGGAACTCGCCGCGATCGCGGGCCGGCGGCGTGTCGAGGGCAATCACGCTGCCGAAGGCCACGCCGAGCGCGCCGAGCCCCGAGAGTCCCACCGCGCGAACGGAGAAGTCGGCGTGGCTGCGGAAGAACTCCGCGCGCACCGGCGCGGGCGGCCGGTAACCGTAGCGCGCACTCAGGCTTTCGTACGCCTCCTCCGCCAGCGGCCCCGCGTAGAGCGCGAGCACCTCAGCATCGCCCTTCTCCATGACGAGCGTGAAATGCTCCGTGCGAAGCGTCGCGTAGCCCGTGAAGGTGTCGAGCAGATCGAGCGTGTTCTTGACCCAGACGTCGAACGGGTCGAGCGCAAACGCGCGCGTGAGGACGGCGCGTGCGGTATCGACGTCTCCCAGGCGCAGCGCGTTGATGCCGAGCAACGCCAGTGCACGCGCATCACGCGGGTCGCGCGCGACACCGGCGCGGGCGACACGCGCCGCCTCGCGATAGAGTCGTACGCGCGCCGCGACCTCGGCGATCTCGACTTCCGCACTGGCCGAGCGCACGAGACGCTTGTGCACGCGAGCAATGGCATCGCGATATCCGACGCTGTCGCCCGCGAGATAGCGCGCGGCCGCGATGGCGACCCATGGCGCGGGCGCCGCGCTGTCGTGAACGAGTCCGCGACGCGCCTCGGCTTCCGCGTCGGCGTAGCGCTCGGCGTCGATCAACTTGCGCGCCGCGAAGGCGCGACCCTCCGGATGCGCCGGGTCGAGCGCGAGCAGGCGCGCGAGCGGATCGCCACGTGGCCGCCGGCCTTCGGCGGCATCGAGGCGCGCCGTGGCGAGCAGGGCGCGCGGTTCGCGCGGATTGGCCGCGAGTGCCGCGTCGAGCGTGCGGCGCGCGTCCACGTAGTTGAACTTCTCGAGGAACATCGCACCGAGCTCGGCTCGCAGGTCGTGGCGACGCGTGTCGCGCGCGATGGCCGCGTCGTAGAGGCGGAGCGCGTCGCGAAGACGCGCGGGCTCCTCGCGACCAAGCAGGCGGTTGGCATACGCCATGGCGCCGAGGTCGGTCGCGCTCGTGGTCGGTGTCACGAGGACTGCGAGAGCGGCGACACGACGCAACGAGGACGTGGCGCTGTCGATGGCGCCGCGGCCGCGCTGGAGTCGCGCACGTTCGACGCGCGCGCGAAGCGAATCCGGACCACGCTCGGCCAATCGGAGGGCGCCGTCGGCGTCGTCGAGCCGTCCGAGTCCGAGCAGGGCGTAGGCGATCGGCAGCGCGGTCGCGCTCAGCGGGCGCAACGCATCGGCGCGGTGCGCGACGTCGTCGAGATGCCCCAGGTCGGTGAGGGCGCGCACGAGCACGGCCGCGTTCTCGCCCGACGATGGATTTGCCGCGAGAGCGGCTTCGGCGGTGCGGATGGCCTCGGCGTAGTCGCCGCGCGCGTAGAGTGCCACAGCCGTCGTGTTCGCTGGCGGTGCGGCCTGTGCACGGAGCCACAGCGGCACGATCGAGCACGAAATCAGCGTCACGATCGCGCGCGTCGAGAGCACGGAGAATGGCGCGCTCACGGCTTCGTCCCTCCGCCAAGCGCGCGCAACGCGCGCGACGCTTCGGCGAGTCGCACCATCAGCGGCTCCAGTGCTCGCTGGTACGCCTCCTCGCTCATGTCCGTCTTGCGCGCCCGGAGCGCATCGACGCTCGCCTGCACCTCGGCGCGCTCACGCAGCAACGCGGCGGACGCTGGCGTCGCCGCAACTGAAGCGCCCCCCGCCGACGCGAGGAAGAATTCGCGCGCGCGTCCACCGTCGGCGCCATCGGCCAACTGCGCATGCTCGGAGGGCAGCCGGTTACCCTGCGTGAACACCTGCTCGACTTCGTGCGTGGCATACGTGAACGCCTCGAGCAGCGAGACGCGCCCATCCTTGTCGGTGTCGCCAGCCTCGGTGGTGAGCGCTCGCACGAAGTACCCGGGAAAGAGCGTCTCGTTCTGCTCGCGTGCACTCTTGGTGGCGGTGATGACGATCCGTCGCGGTCCCGCCAGCGCCGCGGCAAAGTCGCCACTCGCGCTGCCGGTGTGGATGAACGCGACCATCGGCGTCGTGGCCGGCGCCAGCACGCGCCGGAAATCGGCGTCCGACATGTCGGGCCCAGGCAG
This sequence comes from Gemmatimonadota bacterium, assembly GCA_025359135.1. Lineage (GTDB taxonomy): Bacteria > Gemmatimonadota > Gemmatimonadetes > Gemmatimonadales > Gemmatimonadaceae > JACPPC01. The sequence continues at coordinate 30,105 of JANYHJ010000044.1, forward strand.
GTTGACCGTCGTGCTGCCGGTCAACGCACTGCCGTGCGCGAACAACACGACCACGAGCCGGTCCTCTGCCGTGAGCGACCGCGCGAGCGCGCCGAGTATCCGCTCGACGGTGGCCTTGGTCGAGCGGCCCGCGACGTGCGCCGGGTCGCGTGTGCTGTCCTCGGCGAGCAGCGTCACGTGCGAGGCCGGAATGCCGAAGCGCGTCGTCGCGGCCGTCCAGAGCGCCATCGAGAGTCCCGTCCACGATTCGGCGATGCGCGGTTCTCCGCTCACACCGGCGATGACGACGAGGTGCGTGTTGCCACCGGACTGCGCGGCAGCGGGCGCTGCACACAGCGCGCTCATGCCCGCGCCCATGAGCGCCACCGAAGTGCGCACCATCCACGCGTTCATCGCAGCCCCCGGCGACGACGCCACCACCACTCGCCGCCGAGCAACATCGTCAACAACACGAACACGACCGGCATGTCCCAGATGTCGAGGCGTCGCACCTGCGTCGAACCGCTCGGGCTGTAGACGATGTCGCGCGCCACGTCCGTCGCGCGATCGGCCTCGTAGCGCCGCCCGCCGGTTTCGCTCGCCAGCTGCGCGAGCAGCGCATCGCGTCGCTCTGCGCCGAAGTATTCGTCGATCGGCTCGACGACGCGCACGAAGCCCGGCGCCGCCTTCACCGTGTCTCGGCCCGCCACGGCGCGCACGCGCACCTCGTGCACGCCGTCCGTGTCCGGCACGAACGACGCCGTGTATTCGCCATCGCGATCGACGGCCCAATCGAACGGCACCACCTGCTCGGCGCCCGAGGGCGAGATCACCGTGGCGCTGACCGACGCGCCGTTGCGCTTGAGGAAGGCGCTGTCGCGCACGATCGCCCGCAACACGACCGCTTCGCCTGGGCCCGCTTCATCCGGAAGCAGCGGCTCGACGCGATCGGGCACGTCGCTCACGAGCCAGCGCAGCATCTGGCGCCAGAGCCGCTCGTGCGTCGAGTCATCGACCGCGATGTCGGCGTGCATCTGCCACAGCCAGTCGTCCTGTGCGCCGAGCGCGAGCACGCGACCACGCCCATAGCGCTGGAACGCGAGCAGCGGCCGCAAAGCGCCGCGCTCACCGGTCCGGCCCTCGAGCAGCACGGTGGCGCCGGCCTTCGCGCGCCCCAGCGCATTGACGGTCGTGAGCGGCGGTAGCGTGCGCCAGCGCTCGGCCACCGCCGAATCGCTGCCTTCCACTTGCAGCGCAGGATGCCGCAACCCTGCTGGCGTCGCCACGGCGGTGATCTCCGTTGCGCGCAGTGAGTCGCCGCGCGACACGGGCGTCATCTCGATCGGGAGCAGGTCGGCGAGCGTCGTCGACGCGAAGCCGCCCTCGGCGAAGCTCGCGCGCCCGCCGAGCGCGAGCAGTCCGCCGCCGCGCTCGCTCACGAAATCGGCCATCATGCGGAGTTGGTCGCCGGTGAAGAACGACGCCTCGATGGAACCGAGCACGATGGCGCGATAGCCGAACAGCTGTGCGCGCGTCGTCGGGAAGCCGTTCACCAGTTCGAGCGAGTCGTCGACACCGAGCCGCAAATACTTGTCCTTCGCGCTACGCAGCAACGTCACGAGCTGCAGCTGCGCGTCGCCCTCGACGGCGCGCCGCGCGAACTTGATCTCCGGGCGCGGCTCGCCCTCGACGTAGAGCACCTTCTCGTGCCGATCCTGCACGGTGACCACGGCGCGGCGCTCGTTGTTCTCGCTCACCTCCTCGCCCGGCTGCACGGCCACGCGCACGCGCCACATCCGCGCCCCCGGCTCGGGCACCGGCACGCGGAGGCGCACGCTCGCCACTTCGCCATCACGCGGGAAGGTCACCTGCTGCGACGCGACCACCCGGCCCGAGTCCTCGACGACCACCGGCAGCGTCGCACCGCCGAAGCCGCGCTGCGCGATCTGCACATCGAGCAACACGGTCGCGTTGCGCAGCGCGTGGTGCGGGACCTCGAGCTGCGCCACCTCGATGTCCTTGCCGAAGCGCGCGCTCCCGATACCCACCGTGTACACGGGCACGCCACGCGCACGCAGCGTCGAGAGCTGGTCCTGCGTGCTGGGCGCACCCACGTCGCGTCCGCCGTTGTCTGCGCCGTCCGAAAGCACGACCACGCCCGCGAGCGGCGCACCGACGAGCTCGTCCTCCACGCGCGCCACCGCGCCCAACAGCCGCGTGCGCGCGCCATCGAACGCCAGGCTGCCCGCGTTGGCGACGCGCCCCGCAGCGCTCGTGCGATAGACGCGCACCTGATAGCGCGCACCGAGCGCGCGCAGCAGTGCGCTGTCGGGCCCACCCGCGAGATGCAGCGCGGCGCTGGCGCGCGAGGCGCCGTTCACGTCGGCAATGCGCATGCTGCGCGAATCGTCGAGCAACACCGCCACCACGTTGCGCTGGTCGATCGACTCGGCCACCACCAGCACCGGGCGACAGAGACACCAGGCCAGGAGGGCAATAGCGCCCACGCGCAGTGCGCCGAGCCCGGCGCGCGTGCGCAGCGAGGCCGAGCCCGCCGCGCGCCAGAGCGTCCAACCACCGAGCGCCGCGATCACGACGGCCGCCGCGGCCACGAGCCACGCGGGGATGAGGGGATCGACCCCCAGCACGCCACGGGCGAACGCGGCCGGCCGGTACTTGAAGAGGAACTCGACGAGCGCGTCCACGGAGCGGCAGGAACCTCGGGAGGAGACCAGCGGGAGCGCCTCTGGCATACGCGCTCACGGCCGCGAGCGTTTCCCATGTCGGACACCACTCGCCCCGCGATGGTGCCCAGGGGAGTTCTGCCCCGCTACGGCTGCACCGCCGCCCCCAGGTGCGACCCGAACCAGTTCTGCCAGCGTTCGAAGCGATCCACGAGGAAGCTCGGCGTCGTCAGCCCGTGGAACTGGCCGGGATAGACGACCATCTGCGTCTCGACACCCAGCACCTTGAGTGCCTGGTACATCTGTTCGCTGCCGGCGGTCGGCACGTTGAAGTCCTTCTCGCCGGACATGTACAGCGTGGGCGTCTTGATCTTGTCGGCCTTGAAGAATGGATAGCTGAGCTTGATCCAGAGCTGCGGATTCTTCCACGGGCTGCCGAGTTCGTTCTCGTACTGCACGATGTACTGGTCGCTGCCGTACATCGTGAGCTGCAAGGCGCTGCCCGCGCCGCTCGACGCCGCCTTGAAGCGCGTGTCGCTCGCGGTCACGTAGTCGGTGAGGATGCCGCCGTAACTCCAGCCGCCGATTCCGAGCCGCGCCGGATCGGCCACGCCCATGCGCACGATCTCGTCGGTGGCGCCGAGGATGTCGACCACTTCCTTGTTGCCCCAGTCGGCGTAGATCGCTCGCTGCCACGCGTGCCCGCGGCCATCCGAGCCACGGTAGTTCACGCCGACGACGGCGAAGCCCTTGGCTGCGATCATCTGGCGCGACAGGTCGAAGCCGAAGCCGTCCTGCCCCTTCGGGCCACCGTGAATGAAGAGCACGGTCGGCAGCCCACGCGCCGACTCCTTGCCCGGCGGACGGATCAGCACCGAGTGCGTTTCGGCGCCGTCCTTGCCCTTGCTGCTGAACCCCTCGACGCGGCCGAGCTGGATGGTCGCCATCAGGGCATCGTTGTGCGTCGTGAGGCGGCGCAGTACGCCGTTCTCGAGCGCGTAGATCTCGCTCGGATGCTCGGGGTCGCTCGCGAGCAGCGCCCACTTGCCGTTGGGCCCGCGCACCATCGTGCTGACTTCGTTGCGCTCCTTCGTGACGCGCGTGAGCGCGCCCGTGGTCGCGTTGACGGCTGCCACGTACTGCTCGCGGTCGTCCGTCACGGTCACGTGGATGCTCGCGCCGTCGGCGCTCCACATCGGCTGGCCCACACCGCGGTCGAGCGCCGTGGTGAGCAGGCGCGGCGCGCCACCCGCCACCGGGAGCACGGCCAGTCGATACTGGTCGTAGGCCAGCGAGCCCACGTCGGTGCCGGCCAAGTACGCCACCTGCTTGCCGTCCGGGCTCCAGGCACCCGAGGCAGCGATGACGTCGCGGCCGTCGAAGGTCGTGAGCTGGCGCGCTGTGGCGCTGGGCTTCGCGTCGATCACCCAGAGGTCGCGCTGGTCGAGCTTGTCGGCATCGGGGCGACGATTGCTGAGGAAGAGCAGCTGGCTGCCGTCGGGCGAGAAGATCGGGCGTTCGTCGTCCCACGCGCCGCGCGTCAGGGTGTCGACCTTCTTGCTCGCGATGTCGTAGAGGTAGAGGTGCGAGCGCCTGTCGTTGAGGTAGCCCTCGATGTCGCGCTTGAAGGTGTAGCGATCGAGCACGATCGGCTTCGGCGCGTCCGCCTTCTTCGTCGTGTCCGCCTCGTCGGGGTCGAGGTCGGTCATGACGAGCACGAGCTTCTTCGCGTCCGGGCTCCAGACGAAGTCGCCGACACCACCCTTCACGCTCGTGAGCTTGACCGCCTCACCACCCGCGCGATCGAGCAACCAGACCTGTCCGCCCTTCGCACCCTGCCGAGCCGAAGTGAAGGCGAGGAACTTGCCGTCGGGGCTCCAGCGAGGGCGCGATTCGCTCTCGGGCGTGGAGGTGAGGCGGATCTGCCGCGAGCCGTCCCAGCGCACCATCCAGACGTCGCTGTCGTTCTTGTTCGACGCGGAATCGGCCGTGGCCACGGTGTACGCGACCCAGTCGCCCTCCGGCGAGACCTGCGGATCGGAGACGCGCTTGATGCGGTACACGTCGCCGGGGACGAGCGGGCGACGAGCCCCCTGTGCGTCTGCGGACTGCGTCGTGACGGCGATCGCGGCCACGCCCAGCAGCCGCGCAAGGGAATACGGCGAGCGACGCATCATTGGAACGATTGTCGAGGGTGGAGGAACGCCGGCCGAGTCGCGAAGCGCCGACTCGGCCCCAAGTCCGCCAATTCTACCGCCTACGCCGGCACTGCGGCGAGGTCCTTGATGCGCACATCGCGCGCGGCGAGCGCGGCCACGTACGGTTCGCCCGGCATCGCTTCGTCCGGCGTGAGCACGCCAGCGCCGAGCACCTTGCCCGTCGCCTGGAAGAGCCCCGTGATCGCGAGCGAGTAGCCGGTGCAACGCATCATCGCGCTCACGCCGTTGGTGGCGTCGGCGCGATCGATCAGTTCGCGCGCCCACGTCTGCTTGACGCCGGTCTTCTTCCCCTCGACCACGACGCGGAGCGCCACGAGGTCGGGCGAGTTGGGCTTGGTGAGGCGCGGGCCGACGGTGGCCACGAAGACGTCGCGCGGCGCGACGGTCGTGCCATCCTTGGTCGTGACTGCCTCGAGGTCGAGGAGACCCAGCGCACGGATCGATTCCATCAGCGCGGCATGGCCCGGATAGCGGAGCGTCTTGTACTCCATCACCGGGATCTTGTCCTCATAGCGGAACGCCATCGTCGAGAGGCCGCCCGCCGTGTGGAATGCCTCGAGGTGGCCCAGCGGCTCGGCGAAGTCGACGGTCACGAGTTCGGAGAGCGCGGTCACCTGCGTGCGCTTGCCACCGCGCAGCACCCACGAGAGCGTCGTGTAGTAGTCGAGCACCCCTTCGAGCGAATAGACGATCTGGTAGTTGAGCGGCGCGACCGGCTTCTGCGGCAGTCCGCCGACGAAGATCCGCACCGCGTCCACCGTATCCATCGCCTCGATGCCCATCTGCGCGAGGATGTTCACCATGCCCGGCGCGACGCCGCAATCGGGAATCACCGAGACGCCCTTCTGCTTGGCTTCGCCGTGCAGCTTCTTCTGCTGGAAGACGATCTCCGTGTTGCCGCCCAGGTCGCTGAAGTGCACCCCCGCCTCGACCGCCGCGCGCGCGAGGTCGAGGTTGAAGTAATAGGGAATCGCCGACATCACCGCCGCACAGCCCGTCATCGCCTTGACCACGGCTGCATGATCGCGCACGTCGAGCGTGATCGTCTTGAGCCGCCCGCCAACGAACGGCTTGAGGAAGGCGGGGAGGTGATCGGTGACCTTGTCGGCCAGCACGACCTCCGTGACGTCGGGAACGCGAAGAAGATCGAAGGCACAGGCCGAGCCCTGAAGGCCCGCGCCGAGAACGAGCATGCGCATGGAAGACTCTCGTGGTGAGAAAACGTGTGGTACAGCCTGCTAAATTTACCCGCCGGGCACTGCCGGTGCCGCCACGGCCGGGAAACATCTGATCCCGACCTGTTCTGCCTGTTCTTGCTGGCCACCCGCGCCTCGCGCCCCCATGAAGTCACGCGCCACGCCCGCCCCTCGCACCCACGACGAGTACCTCGCCACGCTCGCGGCCGACAAGCGCGCCACGCTCGCCAAACTGCGCAAGGCGATCGCTGCCGCCGCACCCGGAGCGGAAGAGTGCATCAGCAACGGCATTCCCGCCTATCGTCATGAGGGGCGCAGCATCGCCGAGTTCGCGCTCAAGCCGAAGCGCGTGGCCGCGAAGAAGCGCGGTGCCGCGTCGCGCGCGGTCACGCTGCTCCTGGCTGTCGCGCTTGCTGCCACGACACTCGGCGCGCAGTCGAGTGCGACCCCATCGGGTTCCGGCGGCCACAACGATCCGCACCACGTTGCCGCGCCCACCATCGTGCTCCTCTCGCTCGACGGCTTCCGCTACGACTATCTCGACCGCTACCCCGGACCCAACTTCGCGCGCCTCCTCGCGCACGGCGTGCGCGCCGATGGCCTCATTCCGGCGTTCCCGTCCAAGACCTTCCCCAACCACTTCACGATCGTCACCGGACTCGAGCCGCAGCACCACGGGCTCGTCGCCAACCGCTTCTACGATCCCGCCCGCAACGCGAGCTACGGCATGAGCGACTCGCTCGCCGTGCGCGATGGCACCTGGTATCACGGCGAGCCGGTCTGGGTCACGGCCGAACGCCAGGGGATGGTGGCCGCGTCGTACTTCTGGCCCGGCTCCGAAGCCGACATCGGCGGCGTGCGTCCCTCGCGCGTCAAGGCGTACGACGGGAAGGTGCCGAACGCCGAGCGCGTCGACACGCTGCTCGCGTGGCTCGCGCTGCCGGCCGACACGCGCCCGCACTTCCTCACGCTCTACTTCAGCACCACCGACGACGGCGGCCACCGCGGCGGCCCCGAGTCCGCCGAGGCGGCCGAGGCCGTGCGCACCGTGGACGTGTCGATCGGTCGCCTGCTCGACGGGCTCGAACGGGCGAACGTCGGCGCGGGCGGCATCGAGCTGATCGTCGTCGCCGATCATGGCATGGCCGCGTACACGCCGGCGCAGTACGTCGCGCTCGACACGGTCATCGACCTGCAGGACGTGCGTGTCGCCGACGGAGGACCGAACGCGAACATCCATGTCGGCGGTGGACGCGACCGTGCGACCCTGCTGCGCGACTCCATCAACCGCCGCATGGAGCATGGCCGTGCGTATCTCCGTGAGGACGTGCCGGAGGCGCTCCACTATCGCGACGATTCCCGCATCGGCGACCTCGTGGTCGTCATGGCGCTACCGTGGCAGGTCGGGCTCGCACGCTCGGCGCCGCGCAGTGCGGGCGGCACACACGGCTGGGATCCGGCGAATCGCGAAATGCAGGGCGTCTTCGTGAGCTGGCGACCCGACGCCGCGGGTCCTGCCCGCATCGGCACGGTGCGCAACGTCGACATCGCGCGCTACATCACCGATCGGCTCGGTCTCGCGCCTGCGCCCACCACCGATGGCGTGCCCGGCCGACTCGCACAGCAGCTGAAGGACGCGCGCCGCTAGCGGGTCCGCGTCATCCCGCGCGTCGTGCCATCCGTCACGCCGCTAGCGCACGTGGTTCATCACGCGCGACGCACCTTCCGCCACGCCGCGGGCGACGCGCCAGTCGACCGCTTGAACGCGCGACTGAACGCCGCTTCCGACTCGTAACCCACCTGCGCACCCACTGCCGACACCTTCTGGCCGCCACGCGCCAGCAGCTCGGCCGCGAGCTGCAGCCGCCACTGTGCGAGGTACTGCATCGGAGGCATCCCCACCGTCTGCGTGAAGCGCTCCGCGAGCACGGAGCGCGACGACGCGACCTCGCGCGCCAGCTCGACGAGCGTCCAGCGCCGCGATGGATCCTGGTGGAGCCGCGTCAGTGCCGCGCCCACGACAGGGTCGCTCAACCCCGCGAGCCACCCGCGCGTCGAGCCACGCACCGACTCGAGGTGACGGCGCACCACTTCCACGAACATCAGCTCGGCCATGCGCGTGAGCACCGTGAGGCTACCGGCGCCGCCCGCCTGCGATTCGTGCACGGCGCGCGCCGGAAACTCCGCCAGCCAGCCGTCGCCCGTGCCGGGCAGCACGAGCAACGACGGCAGCGAACCGATGAGCGGATTGAACGGCTTCGCGTCACAGCCCAAGAAGCCGCACACGAAGCGCGTGGTGCCATGTCCCTCGCCCGGACCGGGCCCCATGCGCTTGAGCGTGGGGAAGGGCTGCGGCGCGTTGCCGAGGTGGTGCAGTTCACCGCGCGGCACGCGATCGCTCGCGAGCTGGTGCGGTTCGCCATGCGGCAGCACTGCGATGTCGCCCGGCTTCAGCAGCACCGGCTCCTCGCCGAGATTGCTCACCCAGAGCTCGCCCTCCGTGAGCACGTGATACGCTATCAGGTGCTCCGCCTCGGGCAGGATGCGCGGCGCCATGCTCAGGGCCGCGGGCGCGCGCACCGACCACGGGCGCATCGCCTCGGTCATGAAGAAGTGGGCGCCGGTGAGGCGCACCGCGCGGAGGACGTCGGAGAGGGGATCCATGGGAAGCGTCGTTCCCTTGAAGCTATGGTGAAGTGCGCGCCGGATTGACCGCGTGCCGCCCAGACGGACGCACCGACAAGGACTGCGGACGACGGAGCAAGCGGAGCGCCCTGCGCGGCGCCAACTTCCCCACCGCGTTTCCTCCGCGATTCAACGCGTCGCCCGACCCTGCCCCCCTACTCGTGCTCCGTCTCCGACTCGCCGTTCTAGCCGCCATCGCGTCGCTCGCTCCCGCCATGGCAACCGCCCAGAAATCCGCGCGCGCTTCGAGCGACTACCTGTACCTCTGGACGGCGTCGCTCGACACCATGGCCGGTCCCGACTACCTGGCCGTGCTCGACGTGCGTCCCGCGGCGGGCCGCTACGGCCGCCTCGTCACCACCGTGCCCGTTCCGGGGCGCGCGAACTTTCCGCACCACACCGAGCACGAGCTCGGCACCGACGGCACGCTGTTCACCAACGGCTTCAAGGGTGGGCAGTCGTTCATCTTCGACGTCTCGAAGCCCGCCGCACCCCGCGTTGTCGGGCACTTCGGCGACGTCGGCACGATGATGCACCCGCACAGCTTTCTGCGCCTTCCCAACGGCAACCGCCTCGCCACCCTGCAGATGCAGCATGATGGCGATGCCATGGCCCCCGGCGGTCTGGCCGAGCTCACGCCGAGCGGCCGCATCGTGCGCACGAGTTCCGCCAATCTCCCGGGCGTGGACCGCCGCATCCGCCCCTACTCGGCGCTTATCCTGCCCAAGGTCGACCGCATCGTCACCACGACGAGTGACATGAACAAGGCCGACTCGACACGCTTCATCCAGCTCTGGCGCCTGAGAGATCTCAAGCTCCTTCACACGATCGAACTGCCTGACGGACCGCGCGGCGACGAGGGATTCAACAGCGCCGAGCCGCGTGTGCTCGCCGATGGAAAGACGGTGCTCGTCTCGACCTTCAACTGCGGGATCTATCTCCTCGAGGGTGTCGCGAGCGGCGCGCCGGGCGCGCGGCTCGTGCACAGCTTTCCGCGCAAGGAGGGCACCAATTGCGCCGTGCCCACCGTCGCGGGCAGGTACTATCTGATCACCGTGCCCGCGTGGAGCGCCATCGTCAGCCTCGACGTCTCCGATCCCGCGCATCCGCGCGAGGTCTCGCGCCTCACGCTCGGTCCCGACGACGTGCCGCACTGGATCTCGATCGAGCCCAACCTCGCGCGCGTCGTGCTCACCGGCTACAAGGCGCTGCGCACGCGCGTCATCATCGCGCGCTTCGACGCGTCGACCGGTGCGCTGAGCATGGACGAGCGGTTCCACGAGGACGGGAGCACGGAGCCGGGCTTCCGCTTCGAGAACAAGGCGTGGCCGCACGGAGCGACGGGCGCCGGGATCCCGCACGGCGCGGTGTTCAGCCGGCCGCGCTGAACGATCGCGTCACGCGCGGCGGTGACTGGTTGCGGACGGCTCGTCCGGGGGTAACGTCTCCTCCGTCGCGCCCCGCCCCCTCTCGCCGTCATGTCCTGGATTCGCCGCATCAGCTTCGCCCTCGGGGCACTCGTCATCGCGTACGGCGCGGCCTGTCTCTACTTCGATCGCCAGCACGTGCCGGCCGAACTCGCGGCTGAATCGCGCACCGCGTTCGATCCCCATTGGCCCGCGGGCTTCCTCTGGGGCACGGCAACGGCCGCGCACCAGGTCGAAGGTGGCAACACACACAACGACTGGGCGCGCTTCGAAGAGAAGCCCGGGGTCATCAAGCACGGTGACAAGAGTGGCCTCGCGACCGATCACTGGAATCGTGTCGGCGAGGACATTGGCCTCATGCGCGACCTGGGCGCCAACGCGTATCGCATGTCCATCGAGTGGAGCCGCCTCGAACCCGTCGAGGGCACGTGGAACGATACCGCGTGGCAGCACTACGTGGGCGAGCTCACGCAGCTGCGCGCGGCAGGCATCGAGCCGATGGTGACCTTGCTCCACTTCACGCTGCCCACCTGGATGGCCGATCGCGGCGGCGTCACCGCACCCGATTTCCCCGACCGCTTCGGTCGCTTCGCCGCCGAAGCGGCGCGGCGCCTCGGGCCTCAGGTCACTTGGTGGTGCACCATCAACGAGCCGCAGGTCCAGATGTTCTTCGGTTATGTGGCCGGCATGTGGCCACCCGCCGTCAAGAACAACGCCCTCGCAGTCAAGGCGTTCGCCGGCATGTTGCGCGCCCACGCCAAGGCGGCCGCCGCGCTCCGTGCAGTGGATCCCGGTGCGAAGATCGGCGTGGCGTCCAACATGATCGTCTTCCAACCCGCGTGGCGTGCCAACCTGCTCGAGCAGATCGTCGCCTCGAAGGTGGGCAACAGCTTCAACTGGGCGTTCTACGAGTCGATCACCCACGGGCGCCTCACGTTCAGCGCGCCGGGGTTTCCGTCGCTCGACGAACCCGCGCCCGAGCTCACGGGCACGCTCGATTGGATCGGCATCAACTACTACCGCCGTAACCTCGTCAACTTTGCCATCGACAAGCCGGGCATGGTGGACATCGCGCCTGGTCCAGGGATGCTCACCGACGCCGGCATCGAGATCTACCCCGAGGGGTTGCTCGCGCTCATCCGCGACGCCCACAAGCGCTACCCGCTCCCGATCCTGATCACCGAGAACGGCGTCGCGGATTCCGCGGGCACGCACCGCGCGCTGTTCATCCGACAGCACGCCTATGCGATCAAGGCCGCGCTCGCCGAGGGGATCGACGTGCGCGGCCTCTTCCACTGGTCACTCGTGGACAACTTCGAATGGGCCGAGGGCTACTCGGCCCGCTTCGGCCTGTATCGTCTCGATCGTGCCACGCTCAAGCGGACCGCCGCGCCGGGCGCCGAGGAGTTCCGCCGGCTGGCCCCCGCGCGCTGATCGCGCGAGGGCCGCCACGCGCGTGCGCTACGGCTGCACGCGTGGACGGCCGATCTGGTACTCCTTCGGCGGAATGTTCCCCTGCAGGTTCTTCACGAAGTAGTCCCAGCGACGACGCATCACGTACGGACTGTCCGCGCCATACCCGTGCCGCGCGTTCGGCAGGATGAGCAGGTCGAAGTCCTTCCCCGCCTTCACGAGCGCATCCGCGACAAGCGTCGTGTTCACCGGCGGCACGTTGTCGTCCATCCCGCCGTGAATGAGAAACAGCTTCCCCTTCAGGTTCTTCGCGTACGTCTGGTTCGCCTCGGCCGTGTAGTTGTCGCTCGGGCCTGACTTCACCAGCAACCCCTGGTAGCGCTCGCCCCAGTCGTCTTCGTAGTTGCGGTTGTCGTGGTTGCCCGACTCGGCAATGCCGACCTTGAAGAAATCGGGTTCGCGGAACATCGCCGACGCCGTCGCGAAGCCGCCGCCCGAGTGGCCCCAGATGCCGCTCTTGTCGATGTCGATGAACCGGTACTTCGTCGCCAGGTCCTTCATGCCGGCGACCTGGTCCGGAATCGTGTTGTCATCCATGTGGCCGTAGTAGGCGTCGCGAAACGTCTTCGAGCGACCCGGCGTCCCCATGCCGTCGATCTCGACGACGATGAAGCCGAGCTCCGCGAGCGCCTGGTTGTCGCCACGCGCGGGAACGAACACCCGCGGCCCCACGCTGCCGGACTGCGGCCCCGGATAGATGTGGTTGATGATCGGGTACTTGCGCGTCGAGTCCAGCGTCGACGGCGCGTACATCAGCCCGTAGATGTCGGTCGTGCCGTCGCGCGCCTTGACCTTGATCGGCGTCGGCGG
>JANYHJ010000050.1 GCA_025359135.1 Gemmatimonadota bacterium
CGCCGAGGGCAAGGCCGTGCTGCGCGAGCGCATCCTGCACTGGTCGCCCGCCGACGGCGTGTTCGTGCGCCAATGTCCGACAGCGCGATCAGCTCGGCACGCTCGGCATCGCCCCGCTCACGCGCCGTTCCACGCGCCGCGCCGTGATCGCGCCGGTCGGACATTGGCGCACGAACACGCCGTCGGCGGGCGACCAGTGCAGGATGCGCTCGCGCAGCACGGCCTTGCCCTCGGCGTCCATGACGAAGAGCCCCGGTGCGAGCACGGTGCACATGCGGCAGCCCACGCACCGTTCGCGCTCGACGTCCACTTCCATGACGCGCCGCGGGAAGATCCCGCCCTCCGACGCGAGGGCGACGTCGACGTGGTCGAGCGCCTCGCGCGCGGCGCGGTAGCCCTCGTCGATGAGGAAGCCGGCGTGGCCGAACTCGAACCAGCCCACGTGGTTCACGCGCGGCCGGACGAGCAACATCGGCGGCGTGGTCCAGCGATTCAGCTGTTCGCGCTGCAGCGCGGCCATCGTGATCTGTGCGGCGCGCATGCTGATGTCGAAGAAGCCGCGCGTCGCGATCCCGTCATCGCGCGTGAGGTCGGTGCTCCCCACATCCACCGCGATCACGAGCTCCATGTCCTGCGCCGCGATCGTCACCGGCAGGTTGTCGGCCGCGCCGCCATCGACGCAGACATGTCCACCCACGACCCCCGGTGGATACGCGCCCGGAAGCGCGCACGAGGCATAGACGGCATCACGCACCGCCACCTCACGATGGCCCGGCAACCCCCAGATCACCTGGAAGCCCGTTTCCGCGTCGACGGTGTTCACGAGCAGCGGCATCTGCGCATCGTCGAAGCGCACGTCCGGAACCAGTCTCGCGATCAGCGCCTGCAACGGCTCCGCACTGTACACCGATGGTGTGCGCATGCGGTCCAGCAGGATCTTCACGCGATTGATCACGAAGAGGTCGCGTCGGCTCAAGCCGCGTGCTGCGTCCTCGAGCGCCGCGCGCGTCGTGCCGGTGGCGATGGCCGCGCCGATCAGCGCGCCGATCGATGTCCCCGCCACGAGTGCGGGCGCCATGCCGCGCTCCTCGAGCGCGCGAATGACGCCGAGGTGTGCAAAGCCCTTGAGCCCGCCTCCGCCGAGGACGAGGGCGACGCGAGCAGGGCGCGGGGCAGTTGCAGGAGGCACTGAACGAGGGACGCCTTGGGGTGCGCAGAAGCTACACCCGGGCGTCGGCCGACGGCCCGGCGCCCGCGGGGTCATGCTACTTTATCGGCATGATGCGAGCTGATTCGGACAAGGCGCTCGTCCGCGCGATCGGAGTCTGGGGACTCTCGGCGGCGATCTTCAACACGACGGTGGGCGGCGGCATCTTCCGCCTGCCTGCCGCCGTCGCCGGGCTGATGGGTCCCGCGGCGCCGATCGCGTACCTGGTCTGTGCCGTCACGATGGGGCTCATCGTGCTCTGCTTCGCTGAAGCCGGCAGCCGCGTGTCGATGACCGGGGGCCCGTATGCGTACGTCGAAGTCGTCTTCGGCCCGTACGCCGGCTACATGGCGGGAGTGTTGCTCTGGATGCTCGGCACCACCGCCGTCGCCTCCGTGGCGAGCGCCATGGCTGCGTCGGCGGCGACGCTCGTTCCCTCGCTCGGCACGCCCTTCGCGCGTGCGCTGGTGCTCGCGAGCGCCTTCGCTTTTCTCGCGGCCGTCAACGTCACGGGCGTCAAGCGCGGCAATCGCATGAACCAGGTCGTCGCCGTGGCCAAGCTGCTGCCGCTGCTCGTGCTCGTCGCCGTCGGCGTCACGGCCATCAAGGCGTCCAACCTCGCGATTCCCGTCATGCCCACGGGCGCGAGTCTCGCGCGCACCGCGATCGTGCTCATCTTCGCCTTCACGGGGGTCGAGAGTGCGCTGGTCCCGAGCGGCGAGGTGCGCGATCCCTCACGCACCGTGCCGCGCGCGATCGCCATCGCGATGATCGGCGTCACCTGCCTCTACCTCGCGGTGCATCTCGTGTCGCAGGGGGTGATGGGATCCGACGTGCTGGCGCAGCAGAAGGCGGCGCCGCTCGCGGGCGTGGCCGAGGTGGTCATGGGCCCACCGGGCCGCCTGCTGCTGCTCGTGGGTGCGTGCATCTCGATGTTCGGCTACATGAGCGGCATGACGCTCGCGGTACCGCGTGCGCTCTTCGCGTTCGCGCGCGACGGCTTCCTGCCCAAGGTCGTTGGCCGCGTGCATCCCGAGTACAAGACGCCGCACGTCGCGATCGTCGTGCAGTCGGTGATCGTCTGCGCGCTCTCGATCGCCAACGAGTTCGAGGCGCTCGCCGTGCTCGCCAACCTTTCGGCGCTCCTGCTCTACGCCGGCTGTGCCCTCGCCAACATCCCGCTGCGTCGCCGCGGCATCCAGGACGAAGGGGCGACGCCATTCTCGCTGCCGGGAGGCCCGCTCATTCCGCTGCTCTCGTGCGCCGTCATTGCCTGGCTCTGCACGAGCATCACGCTCGAGGAGTGGGTGAAGGTCGGCGGTACGCTGGCGATCGCGACGGTCGTCTTCCTCATCACACCCAAGCGCGGCGGCACGGCCGAGCCCGCCCCTTCGCCCGCATGAGCGATCCGCTGCTCCGCTATCGCGACGCCTTCCCGATCCTCGCGAAGAGCACCTACCTCGTCAGCAACTCGCTCGGCGCGATGCCGGCGGCCGTCGCGGGCGACCTCGCGGCGTACGCTGAACGCTGGGCCGCACTCGGCGTGAAGGCGTGGGCGAGCGACTGGTGGAAGAAGCCGATCGAGGTCGGCGACACGATTGCGCCGCTGCTGGGCGCCGCGCCGGGCGAGGTCGCAATGGTCGCGAACGTGAGCATCGCACACGCGGAGATCCTCTCCGCCATCGACTTCACCGATGGGCGCGACACGATCGTCATGACCGCACTCGACTTTCCCTCGGTGCGCTACGTGGTCGACGGCATGGCCGCCCGCCTGGGGGCGCGCGTGGTCGTGGTGCCGAGCGACGATGGCATCGGGATCAGCGAGGAGCGGCTGCTGGCGGCCATCGACGACCGCACGGCGCTCGTGGCCATCTCGCACGTGCTCTTCCGCTCGGCGTACATCCTGGACGCGGCGCGCATCGTGCAGCACGCGCATGCGATGGGGGCGCTCGTGGCCCTCGATGCGTATCACTCCGTGGGCGTGATCCCCGTGGACGTGAAGGCGCTCGACTGTGATTTCCTCGCGGGCGGCGTGCTCAAGTGGCTCTGCGGCGGACCCGGCGGCTGCTTCCTCTACGTCAAGCCCGAGGTATCGGCGCGCCTGGCGCCAGCGCTCACCGGATGGCAGGCGCACAAGCGACCGTTCGCGTTCGAGGACCGGATGGAGTACGCCGACGGCGCCTGGCGCTGGCTCTCGGGCACGCCGCAGGTGCCGGCGCTCTACGCAGCGACGGCGGGCCCGCGCATCGTGCACGAGGCGGGGATGGCCAACATCCGCGCCAAGAGCACGCGGCAGACGTCGCGGCTCATCGAGCTCGCCGATGCGCGCGGCTACAAGGTCAACGCGCCGCGCGACACGGCGCGTCGTGGCGGCACCGTGGCCTTCGACGTGCCGCACGGCTACGAAGTGGCGCAGGAGCTGTTGCAGCGCGACGTCGTCATCGACTACCGACCCGGCGCGGGCATCCGCGTTGCGCCGCACTTCTACACGACCGACGATGAACTGGAGCGCTGTGTCGCGACCATCGACGAGATCATCGCCACGAGCGCGTGGCAGCGACACGCGGGCACCCGCGCGGTGGTCACCTGACCTGGCCGCCGCGACGCCTTGCGGTCGGGTGGTCCGGGCGGAATCGTTGAGGCAGGTGGTGCACGATCCACGTGGGAGGATGACGTGAAGCCAGCCCGACAGCTGCGCAAGCAGTACGTGAACGAGAAGTACCCGACGGTCATTCTCCGCTTCGAGGACGGCCACGAGATCCACATCCCCAAGGGTGAAGGGCGGGTCTTCGATTGCTGGTTCGGTGAGAAGGTCATCATCCTCGCGGTCTGGGATCCGACGTCGTCCGATCGCGAGTTGGTGGAGCGCCGCCCGGCCGACGCCTTCGACAACGAGAAGCCCGCGACATGATCGTCGGGCGGCCCGCCCGTCGTCCTGAGCGAAGCGAAGGACCTGCTTTTCGCGACGGAACGACAG